>CAUWNA010000039.1:0-100983 GCA_963560135.1 uncultured Oscillospiraceae bacterium
GAACATAACCGAATATTTTGTTTTTTCTACTGTCTACTTGACAGGGGGCACTTCAGACGGAGACGGCGGTCATTTTGTTATTTTCCGGGCTTGAAGGAATCCTTCAGGCTGACGCTGCGGTTGAACACCAGGTGTTCCGGCGTGCAGTCCCGGGAATCGGGGCAGAAGTAGCCCAGGCGCATGAACTGGTAGGAGGCGGGAGCTTTGGCATTTTTCAGGCTGGCTTCCACCTTGCAGCCGGTGAGCACTTCCAGGGAGTGGGGATTCAGGCAGGCCAGGAAATCCTTTCCGGCGGCATCCGGGTCCGGGTCGTCGAACAGATTCTCATACTGCCGCACCTCGGCATCGGCGCAGTTGCCGGCATCCACCCAGTGGATGGTAGCGCCCTTGACCTTCCGGCCGTCGGCAGGGTCGCCGCCCCGGGAGTCGGGGTCATAGGTGGCCAGCACCTCGGTGACGTTGCCGTTTTCGTCGGTGACACAGCCGGTGCACTGGATGAGGTAAGCGCCCTTCAGCCGGCACTCCGGGCCGTCGGGATAGAGCCGCTTGTACTTGGGGATGGGCTGTGCCAGGAAATCGTCGGCTTCGATCCACAGATTCCGGGAGAAGCTAACCTCCCGGGTGCCGTCCTCAGGACGGTTGGGGTTATTCTCCACAGTGACGGTTTCGGTCTTGCCCTCGGGGTAGTTGGTGATGGTGAGCTTAATGGGCTTCAGCACCGCCATGACCCGCTGGGCGGTTTCGTTCAGGTCTTCCCGCAGGCAGAACTCCAGGAAGGCGTAGGGGATGGTGTTGGGGCTTTTGGCCACGCCAACCCGCTCGCAGAAGTTGCGGATGGACTTGGGGGTGTAGCCACGGCGGCGCAGGCCGCACAGGGTGGGCATTCGGGGGTCATCCCAACCGGAGACATAGTTGTTTTCCACCAGCGCACGGAGCTTGCGCTTGCTCAGCACGGTGTGGTCAATGCCAAGCCGGGCAAACTCGATCTGCCGGGGCTTGTGGGGCACGGACACATTGTCCACCACCCAGTTGTACAGGGGACGGTGGTTTTCAAATTCCAGGGAGCACAGGGAGTGGGTGATGCCCTCCAGCGCATCCTGGATGGGATGGGCAAAGTCGTACATGGGGTAGATGCACCACTTGTCCCCCTGGCGGTGGTGGTGCATGTGGCGAATGCGGTAGATGACGGGGTCACGCATATTGAAGTTGCCGGAGGCCAGGTCGATCTTGGCCCGGAGGGTGTAGCGGTTGTCGGCAAATTCACCGGCTCGCATCCGGGCGAACAGGTCCAGGCTTTCTTCAATAGGACGGTCCCGGTAGGGGGAGATGGCCGGGTGGTCCACGTCACCACGGTTGGCCTTGAATTCTTCCGGAGTCAGCTCACAAACGTAAGCCAGACCCTTCTTGATCAGCTCTACGGCGAACTCGTAATCCTTTTCAAAGTAATCCGAACCGTAGTAGAACCGGTCGCCCCAGTCGAAGCCCAGCCAGTGGATGTCCTCCTGGATGGCCTCGACGAACTCTACGTCTTCCTTGGTGGGGTTGGTGTCGTCCATGCGCAGGTTGCACAGGCCGTTGTACTGTTCGGCGGTGCCGAAGTCGATGATCAGGGCCTTGCAGTGGCCGATGTGCAGATAGCCGTTAGGCTCCGGCGGAAACCGGGTGTGCACGGTTTGACCGGCGTACTGCCCGCCGGGGGCGATATCCTCATCAATAAAAGCGTGGATGAAATTTTTGCTTTCAGGGGTCTCAGCCATGGTAAAAACCATCCTCTCTGGTAAATCTCTAGTTTCCCCATGCGTAAAGCACGGTTTATATTTTGCCATTATACCCCATCGGACTCAGTTTTGCAACCAATATTCCCGCCAGAATCCCTTTTTTTCCGGGGTTGGGATGTGTGAAAAGTGTACAGAGCAGCGGATTTTATGAAAAAGTGTAAAACATTTTTAGAAATCTTCAATTTTATGGTTGTCAATTGGACGAACTTATATTAAAATAGACGAGGATATGAAAAGGAGTGATACAATTTGCCTGAACTCAAATATAAGCGGATTCTGCTGAAACTCAGCGGCGAGGCTCTCGCAGGCGAGCAGCACAGAGGCCTGGACTTTGATGTGATTCATTCTGTCTGTCAGGTCATCAAGACCTGCCATGACATGGGCGTTCAGATTGGCCTGGTCATTGGCGGCGGCAACTTCTGGCGGGGTGTCAAGGATGGGGCGGACAAAATGCAGCGCTCTCACGGCGACGCCATGGGAATGCTGGCTACGGTGATGAATTCTATCGCCATGGCCGATGCTCTGGAAAAACACGGTCTGGATGCTCGTGTACTGACCGCTGTGGAGATGAACAAGTTTGCCGAGTACTTTACCCGGGATACGGCGGACCGTTACCTCAACGAGGGAAAAGTGGTTATTTTCGCCGCCGGTACCGGTAACCCCTATTTCTCCACCGATACCGGTGCTGTGCTCCGGGGGGTGGAGATTGAAGCCGATGCTGTGCTGATGGCCAAGAATGTGGATGCCATTTATTCGGCAGATCCCAATGTGGACTCCAACGCCCAGCGCTACAGCCGCCTGACCTATGACCAGGTGCTGGCCCAGCATCTCAAGGCGACGGATTCTACTGCTATGACCCTGGCCATGGACAACAATATGAGCCTGGTCTGCTTTGCCCTGAATCCCCCGGAAAACATCCTGCGGGTGGTCAGCGGGGAAGAAATTGGTACAACTGTAACTGTTAAGGAGGAGTAAAAAGATGAACGTGGATTTTAAGGATTATTCCAGAAGAATGGACAAGGCTCTGGAGCATCTGGAGGAAGAATTTGACGCTGTTCGTGCCGGTCGTGCCAACCCCAAGGTTCTGGATCGCATCAGCGTGGAATATTATGGCAGCGAGACCCCTCTGAACGGTGTGGCTACCATCTCCACCCCGGATGCCCGCACCCTGGTGATTCAGCCTTGGGATACCAAGCTGCTGAAGGAAATCCAGAAGGCTATTCAGATGTCTGACCTGGGCATCAACCCGCAGAACGATGGCCGCGTGATTCGTCTGGTGTTCCCCCAGCTGACGGAGGATCGCCGTAAGGACCTGGTTAAGCAGGTGAAGAAGTACGCTGAGGATGCCAAGGTGGCTATGCGTAATGTCCGCCGGGATGGTATGGACTATGTGAAGAAGCTGAAAAAGAACTCCGAAATCACCGAAGACGATCAGAAGAAGGCAGAGAAGGACCTGCAGGATCTGCTGGACAAGATGATTAAGAAGGTGGACGCTGCCGTCGCTTCCAAGGAAAAGGAACTGATGAGCATCTAATCGATATACTGTGCGGCGTTAGGCTGCATGAGAGGCAAGGGATCTTGCCAGTGCTGGGCACTGGCAGGTCCGCTGCCTCCTTATTTCAATGATAGAAAGAGGTGCGTCCCTTGGCGCTTTCTGAAACCATGGCTCCGCCCCGGCATATTGCCATCATTATGGATGGCAACGGGCGCTGGGCCAAGAAGCGGGGGCTTCCCCGCACAGCCGGTCACGCTGCCGGAGCGGAGGCGTTCCGCCGCATTGCCAATTATTGCCGTACTCTGGGGGTGGAATACCTGACGGTGTATGCCTTCTCTACGGAAAACTGGAAGCGTTCCGCCGACGAGGTGGCAGGCATTATGAAGCTGTTGCGCCGATACCTGGAGGAAGCTTTGCGGGATATGGGAAAAAACCGGGTTCGTTTCCGCTTCTTTGGTGACCTGTCCCGGCTTAGCCCGGATCTGCAAAAGCTGTGCCGGGAGGCCCAGAGCCAATCTCAGGAATACGATGTGCAGGTGAATTTCTGCCTGAATTACGGCGGCCGGGACGAAATCGTGCAGGCAGCCCGGCGGTTTGCCCAGGACGTGGCCCAGGGAATTTGCCGCAGCGAGGATTTGACTGAGGAGAAGTTTGCGGATTATCTCTATTCTGCGCAGGTGCCGGACCCGGAGCTGATTATTCGCCCCTCCGGAGAGATGCGCACCAGCAACTTCCTGCTGTGGCAGTCGGCCTATTCCGAGTACGTATTTATGGATGTGCTCTGGCCGGACTTTTCCCCGGAGCACTTGGATCAGGCTATTGCAGAATATCACCGGCGAAACCGCCGTTTTGGAGGGACGTAACAGATGAAAACCCGTATTATTGCAGCAGCGGTGCTGATTCCTGTATTGCTGCTGGTGGTGCTGGCAGCGCCTCAGGTACTGGCAGCAATCGTGCTGGGTGTGCTGTTGGCCATTGCCTCCTATGAATTGCTGTATCGCACTGGACTGGTGGTGCATCCCCGGTTGGTGCTGTATTCCTCTGCGGCGGCCTTTTCGGTAGCCATGTGGAGCTATTGGGGAGCTATCAATGCCTATTTTGTGCTGGTGGTAATGGTGTTTTTCAGCCTGCTGTTCCTGGAAATGATGACGGATCACGTGAAGGTCCGCTTTGAAATGCTGGGAATGTGTGTCCTCTCCGGCCTAGTGATTCCGTACATGCTTTCGGCGCTGATTCGCATTCTCATGCTGGATGCAGGCCGGTATGTGATTCTTATTCCCTTTGCCGTGGCGTTTCTGTCAGATGGCGGTGCCTACTTTGTGGGCCTCAAATTCGGTAAGCACAAGCTGGCACCGGTAGTTAGCCCCAATAAGACCATTGAAGGTGCCTTTGGCGGCATGGCTGCTGCGGTGCTGGGAATGCTGATTTACGGCGTGATTCTGCGCTGGCCCTTTGGATTTGAGGTTAATTTCCTGCTGGCGATGCTCTATGGTCTGCTTGGTTCACTGATCGGAACCTTTGGCGATTTGTGCTTCTCCGTCATCAAGCGCCAGACCGGCATCAAGGATTATGGCAATCTGATTCCCGGCCACGGCGGCGCTCTGGACCGGCTGGACTCGCTGGTACTGGTAGCACCGCTGATGGAGGCGCTGCTGATGATTCTGCCCATGATTAACGTATAAGAGGGAATATGCAATGGTAAACTATGTCAGTATTCTCGGCTCTACCGGCTCCATCGGGCGGCAGAGTTTGGATATTATCAGCCGTCTGCCCCAGGTGCGGGTTGCGGCGCTGACGGCCGGCTCTAGCGTGGAGCGGATGGCCCAGCAGTGCCGACAGTTCCAGCCGGAGCTGGCGGTGATGGGCACCCAGGAACTGGCTCAGGCATTGGCGGAGCAGATTTCCGACCTGCCCACCCGGGTCAGCTGGGGTGAGGAGGGACTGATTGAAGCGGCCACACTGCCCCAGGCGGACTGTGTCATTACCGCTGTGGTGGGCATGGTGGGCCTGAAGCCGACACTGGCAGCCATCCGGCAGGGCAAGCGCATTGGCCTTGCCAACAAGGAAACGCTGGTCTGCGCCGGTGAGCTGGTGATGGCCCAAGCGGAGCAGTACGGCGCTGAAATTATCCCGGTGGACTCCGAGCATTCTGCCATTTTCCAGTGCCTTATGGGCTGTGGAGATGCCAGAGAAATCCAGCGGCTGATCCTTACCTGCTCCGGCGGCCCCTTCTTCGGCATGGACCGGCAGCAGCTGCAAACCGTGACCAAGGCCGATGCCTTGAAGCACCCTAATTGGAAAATGGGGGCCAAAATCACCATCGACTGTGCCACCCTGATGAACAAGGGCCTGGAAGTGATCGAGGCCATGCGGCTGTACCGGGTCCCAGTGGAGCAGGTGGACGTGGTGATTCACCGCCAGAGCATCGTCCACTCTATGGTGGAGTTTACCGACGGGGCGGTGATGGCCCAGATGGGTACGCCGGATATGCGTCTGCCCATTCAGCTGGCCCTGAGCTATCCCCAGCGGCTGCCCAGCCCGGTGGACCGGTTGGATTTGCTCAGCTGCGGCAGCCTGAGCTTCTGCAAGCCGGATATGGAGAATTTCCCCTGCCTGGCCCTGGCCTACCAGTGCGCCAAGCTGGGCGGCACCTCCTGCCCGGCGATGAACGGAGCCAACGAGGAGGCTGTGGCATTGTTCCTGGGGGACAAAATTGGCTTTTATGACATTTATCGTCTGGTTTCCCAGGCGGTGGAGCAGGTGCCCTTTGTTCAAAATCCCGATTTGGAGCAGATTTTGGAGGCCGACCGGCTGGCCCGGGCGGCGGTGCGCCAGATGGCGGCCAACCAGTGAGCACCTGACCTATTTATCCCATAAGCGAGGCGTTTTATGATCGTTCTGTTCGCAATTTTACTGTTCAGCATTTTGATTTTCGTCCATGAGCTGGGCCATTTTGCAGCGGCGAAGCTCTCCGGCGTTCAGGTCAACGAGTTTTCGATATTCATGGGTCCGGCGCTGTGGAAAAAGCAGATTGGCCAGACTCTGTATTCCATTCGCCTGATTCCTATTGGTGGCTACTGCGCCATGGAGGGGGAGGACGGGGGCAGCGACAATCCCCACGCCTTTTCCCGGGCGGCCTGGTGGAAGAAGCTGATCATTCTGGTAGCAGGCGCTGCCATGAACTTTGCCGTCGGCGTACTGCTGATGCTGGCTTTCTTCCTACCTGAGGAGAATATGGTGGAGCCGGTGATCGTCCGGCTGGAGGATTACTGCACCTTCTCTGGCTCCCAGGGCATTCAGGTGGGGGACCGTATTCTGGAAGTGGACGGGGAGAAAATCTACACCTACCCGGACTTTTCCTTGCTGCTGAACCTGAACCAATCGGATGTTCACGACTTGGTGGTGGAGCGCGATGGGGAGAAAGTGGTGTTGGATGATCTGCGGATGGAGAAGCACCCCATTCCCGGCCCGGACGGAACCACCCAGATGGCCTATGGTATGAGCTTCCAGGTGCGGAAGATGTCCTTTGTGGACAAATTGCAGCAAGCCTGGATGCAGTCCATCGATACCATCCGCATGGTGCGGCTGAGTCTGCAAATGCTGCTGCGGGGCCAGGTGGGCTTAAAGGACATGTCCGGCCCGGTGGGCATCGTCCAGCAGATGGCGGTGACCGCTCAGGCGGCGCCTACCTGGCTGGATGCGATGCAGAATCTGTTGTATTTCGGCGGCTTCATCGCCGTGAACCTGGCGGTGATGAACCTCCTGCCCATTCCCGCCCTGGACGGCGGCCGTGTGGTGGGGGTTGTGATCACCACAGCGATTGAAGCGGTCACCCGGAAAAAGGTGAACCCTAAATACGAAGGCTACATCCATGGGGCTGGAATGCTGCTGCTTCTGGGCCTGATGGCGGTGGTTATGTTTAAGGATATTTTCTATCTGTTCCGATAAAGAGACGGCAGGATCTGCCAGACAGGGAGGAAATGGTTATGACAAGACAAATTCTGGTGGGCAATGTGCCCATTGGTGGTGGCGCTCCCGTGGCCATTCAGTCCATGCTGAATACCAAGACCACGGATGTGGAGGGCAGCCTGGCCCAGCTGCGGCAGCTGGCGGCAGCAGGATGCCAGATTGCCCGGCTGGCGGTGCCCAATCAGGAGGCCGCCCGGGGCTTTGCAGAGATTTGCAAAGAAAGCCCGCTGCCCTTGGTGGCAGACATCCACTTTGACTATAAGCTGGCCATTGCCGCAGCCGAAGGCGGTGCTGCCAAAATCCGCATCAACCCCGGCAACATCGGCGGGGAGGATCGGGTGAAGGCGGTGGTGGACGTGTGCAAGGATAAGCACATCCCCATCCGCATCGGTGTCAACGGCGGCAGCCTGGACCGGAAGCTGCTGGAAAAATACGGCCACCCCACCGCCCAGGCCCTGGTGGAGAGCGCCTTCCAGCATTTGGAATTGCTGGAAAAGCAGGGCTTTTATGACACCTGTGTGTCCATGAAGTCCTCCACCGTGCCCACTATGGTGGAGTCGGCCCGGCTGTTCCGGGAAAAATGCGACTATCCGCTGCACATCGGTGTAACGGAAACCGGCCCGGTGCGCCAGGGACTGATCAAGTCCGCCATGGGCATCGGCGCTCTGCTGCTGGACGGCATCGGCGATACCCTGCGGGTGAGCCTGACGGATGACCCGGTGCAGGAAGTCTATGCCGCCAAGGACATTCTCAAGGCAGCAGGTCTGCGGAAGGAGGGCGTGAACATCGTCTCCTGCCCCACCTGCGGACGGACCCGGATCGACCTGATCGGCCTGGTGAACCAGGTGGACGAAGCCTTGAAGGACTGCCAAAAGCCCATCACCGTTGCGGTTATGGGCTGCGTGGTCAACGGCCCCGGGGAAGCCCGGGAGGCGGACATCGGCATTGCCGGCGGTGACGGCTGGGGCATGATTTTTGAAAAGGGAGAGCAGGTGGAAAAGCTGCCCTACGACCAGCTGCTGCCCGCCCTTCTGCGCCGCATCGAGAATCTTTGATACATCCTTTCTGCCAGCCGGGAGCTTGCTTCCCGGCTGGCAGTGCAACACAGCCTTGAGGTAGCTATGGATATCTACTTATTTCATATGTTCCCGGATTATCAGCCGCCTGAACAGCTGCACGCAGCACTGTCCCAGGCGGCCATTGCTGCTGCGGACATTGACCAGCAGGAGCGCAGTGTCCAAGTGGCGCTGCACAGCGATACCTACATCCCCCAGCGGCTGCTGGACCAGGCGGCAGGGGAGATTGCATCCTTATACGGCCTGCGCCGTCTGGAACTGACTGCCACCCACCCGGAGACGGAGCTGCACAAAATCGAGCCTGAGGAGCTGCGGGATTTGTTCGTCAACCGCAATTCCATGACCCGTGGTTCCCTGGCCGGGGCCAAATGGACCTGGGAGGGCACGGAGTTAACCGTCCAGCTGGCGGCCAACGGCAAAAAGGAGCTGGAAGAGTTGGTGCCCCAGGTGCAGACGGTGCTGCGGGAGCGCTTCGCTGCCCCGGTGAGCATCACCATTGCCGCCGGGGAAGCGCTGGAGGGAGCCGCTCTGTTTGATGCCATGGCCGCTATGCGCAATCAGATGATGGAGCAGCTACCGGCACGCACCCAGCAGACCCGCCAGGCAGAATCTGCCAAGGCCCAGACTCCCAGCGAGGCTTTCTACGGCAAGCCCTTCCGGGGCAATGCTGTTCCCATGAAGGAGCTGAGCCTGGATATGGGCACGGTAATCGTGGAGGGTCGGGTATTCAACATCGACCACAAGGAGCTGAAAAAGCGCAACGCCTGGGTGGTGAAGTTCGATGTTACGGACAATACCAACTCCGTGCGCATCAGCCGCTTCCTGGAAGCCACCGAGGCCAAGCCTATTTTGGACAATGTAAAGCCTGGTGCGGTGCTGCGGATTCAGGGCAAACCCATTGAGGACCGTTTTGAAAACGAGATGGTGCTAAAGCCCTATGCCATGATGCCCGGATCCATGCCCAAGCGCCAGGATACCGCCCCCGGCATGAAGCGGGTGGAGCTGCATCTGCACACCACTATGTCCAACATGGACGCCCTGACCGTCACCGCCGATGCTATCAAGCAGGCGGCGGCCTGGGGCCACAAGGCCATTGCCATCACCGACCACGGCTGCTGTCAGTCCTTCACCGATGCCCTGCACACCGTGGAGGGACGAAACCCGCCGAAGGTGGCCGGCACCGACGAGGTTATCAAAATCCTCTTTGGCTGCGAAGGCTACTATGTCAACGACGTGGACGACCGCATTGTGGTTCACGGGGAGAAGGACATGACCTTCGACCAGGAGTTTGTGGCCTTTGACCTGGAAACCACCGGCCTTTCCTCCCGCAATGACCGCATTATTGAAATCGGTGCGGTGATTCTGAAAAACGGGGAGGAAATTGACCGCTTCCAGACCTTCGTAGACCCGGAGCGGCCCCTGGAAAAGAAAATCGTGGAGCTGACCGGCATCACCGATGAGATGCTCCGGGGCGCACCGAAGATTCAGCAGGTGCTGCCGGAATTCTTGAAATTCATAGGGGACCGGGTGCTGGTGGCTCACAACTCCGACTTCGATACCGGCTTCATCCGGGCTGAGTGCGCCCGCCAGGGGCTACAATACAATTACACCGCTGCCGATACTTTGATTCTGTCCCAGAATCTTCTGCGGCATCTGAACAAGTTCAAGCTGGACATTGTCTCCAATGCCCTGAGCCTGCCGGACTTCAACCACCACCGGGCCGGGGACGATGCCATGACCTGCGGTTTGATTATGACCAAGCTGATGCAGATGCTGGAGCAGGAGCACGACATCCACAACCTTCAGGCCATCAACCCGGCTATGGTGGCCCTGCGCTCCGGCGGTCGGGTGACGGACCGGCAGGCCCGGCACATCATTCTGTTCGCCAAGAACCAGGTGGGCCTGCGGAATCTGTACCATCTGATTTCCGACTCCAATCTGAAATACTTCCGCCGAGTTCCTCGAATTCCCAAATCCCAGCTGCTGAAATACCGGGAGGGCCTGATCATCGGCTCGGCCTGCGAGGCTGGCGAGCTGTTCCAGGCCATTCTGGACCGAAAGAGCGACGACGAGCTGAAGCGGATCGCCTCGTTCTATGATTTCCTGGAAATTCAGCCCCTGGCTAACAACCGCTTCATGCTGGATCAGGAGAAATTCGAGGCAAAAACCGACGAGGACCTGCGGGACTACAACCGAAAGATTGTCCGCCTGGGCCAGGAGCTGGGCAAGCCTGTGGTGGCCACCGGCGACGTTCACTTCCTCAACCCCGAGGACGAGGTGTTCCGGCACATTTTGCTGGCAACCAAGGGCTTTGCCGATGCGGACAAGCCCATGCCGCTGTATTTCCGCACCACCGACGATATGCTGGAAGAATTTTCCTATCTGGGCGAGGAAAAAGCCTACGAAATCGTGGTGGAAAATCCCAATAAAATAGCGGATATGTGCGAAACCATGCGCCCGGTGCCTCACAATCTGTTTGCTCCGAAAATCGAAAATTCCGTGGAGGACCTGAAAAGCCTGGTGTACGGAAAATTTCATCGGCTCTACGGCGACAACCCGCCGGAGGTGTTTGTCAAGCGTGTGGAAACGGAGCTGAACGACATCATCTCCTGCCACTATGACGTGATTTACATGTCCGCCCAGAAGCTGGTGCAGAACTCCCTGGAGCATGGCTACCTGGTGGGTTCCCGTGGCTCCGTCGGTTCGTCCATTGTGGCGTTTATGTCCGGCATTACGGAGGTCAACTCTTTCCAGCCTCACTACCGCTGCCCCAATCCCGACTGCAAATACACGGAGCTGAATGTGCCCGCCGGCTATAACTGCGGCGCCGACCTGCCGGATGCGGTGTGCCCCAAATGCGGCACGCCTATGGAAAAGGACGGCTTTAACATCCCCTTTGAAACCTTCCTGGGCTTTGGCGGCGATAAGGTGCCGGATATTGACCTGAACTTCTCTGGCGAATACCAGGCGGAGGCCCACAAATACTGTATCTCCATGTTCGGCGCTTCCCACGTGTTCCGGGCGGGAACCATCGGCACGGTGGCAGAAAAGACCGCCTTCGGCTATGTGAAAAAGTATCTGTCCGAGCGGGGCAAGACCGCCAGCCGGGCAGAGGAGGCCCGCCTGGCCTCCGGCTGCGTAGGCGTGCGCCGCACCACCGGCCAGCACCCCGGCGGTCTGGTGGTCATTCCCCAGGAAAATGAGATCTGGGACTTCTGCCCGGTGCAGCACCCGGCGGACGACCCCAACTCCGACCAGATAACCACCCATTTTGAATATCACTCCATGGAGGAAAACCTGCTGAAGCTGGATATGCTGGGTCATGATGACCCCACCATGATCCGCATGATGGAGGATATGACCGGGGTGGATGCCAAAACCATCCCTCTGGACGATAAGGATACCATGTCCATCTTCACCTCTTCCAAGGTGCTGGGCTATGAGGATGACAAGCTCCTTGGCCCTACCGGGGCCGTGGCTATCCCGGAGTTCAACACCCGCTTCACCCGGGGCATGCTGATGGACACCATGCCCACCCGGTTTGACACCCTGGTGCGGCTGTCCGGCTTCTCCCACGGCACTGACGTGTGGCTGGGCAACGCCAAGGACCTGATTACCTCCAAAACCGCCACCGTTGACTCCACCATCGGCTGTCGTGACGACATTATGCTCTATCTGATTTCCTGCGGCATGCCGGAAAAGCGCTCCTTCAAAATCATGGAGTCGGTGCGTAAGGGCCGTGGCCTGCCGGATGGGGCAGAGGAGGAGATGATTGCTGCTGGCGTGCCGGACTGGTATATCGGCTCCTGCAAGAAAATCAAGTACCTGTTCCCAAAGGCTCATGCCGTGGCCTATGTTATGATGGCGTTCCGCATTGCCTGGTTCAAGGTCCACCATCCGCTGCCGTTCTATGCGGCCTATTTCTACCGCCGCAGCCAGAAGGGCGGCTTTGATGCGGTGCTGATGACCGGGGGCAAGGAGAAGGTCCTTGCCAACATTGAGACCATCGACAACAACGAGGATGCCACCGCCAAGGACGAGGACCTGCTGACCACCATGGAGGTGGTGTACGAATTCTACCTCCGGGGCTTTGATTTTGCTCCCATCAACATATATAAAAGCCACGCCACCAAATTCCAGATCCAGGATGGGAAAATTCTGCCGCCCTTTGTGGCCATCTCCGGCCTGGGCGAAAGCGCCGCCTGGGATCTGATGGAGGGGCGGAAGGGGAAAACCTTCCTGTCCATTGAGGAAGTCTCCGCCGCCTGTCCCAAGGTTTCCAAAACCCACATGCAGATGCTGAAAGAGGCCGGGGCCTTTGGGGATCTGCCGGATACCAGCCAGGTCAGTTTCTTCTGATGTAACCCGGATGTTGTGTTTGGTTGCGGGAATGTTACATGGGGTTTCTTGCCACATTCCTTGAAATCGTGTACAATAAAGCCAGCAGCCGAAAGGAGGAGCACCTATGACCACAGGAGAAAAAATTCAAGCCCTGCGCAAGGCCAGGGGATGGAGCCAGGAGGAGCTGGCTGCCCAAATCGGCGTTTCCCGTCAGGCGGTGTCCCGCTGGGAATCGGACAGCACCAAGCCGGAGGCGGAGAAAATCCTGGCGCTGTCCGACCGCTTTGGGGTCAGCACCGACTACCTGCTCCGGGAGGATGCCTCAGACTCCGGAATCACAGGCCGGGCCAAGCAGCCCGTGGACTGGCTAGCCTGGGCTATGGCGGCCTTTGGCGGCATCGCCCTGTTTGCGCTGAAGCTGCTTTCCAGCATCCACCGAACCTTTGTGGAGCCGGCTCATGAGGTCGCGGCGGACGGCCATGTGACCATTGTGTCCTCTGGGTACTATACCGGATTTTCCGACTATGTCCAAAGCCGGGGGTTGGTCTGGCTGGTCTGGCTGGCAGCCACGGCGCTGGCCCTTGGGGCAGGGAAGCTGCTGTGGAACTGGTGGAAGCGCCGCTGAAAATTTTTGTTTTGCCGGGGATTGCAAGAATTGCCAAGATATGCTATACTGTAGTTATCTATTTTCAACAAAAGGGTGATTCAAATGCAAGATATTGGTATGCAGTTTCACATTCGCTGTAAAGAAGGAGACGTGGGCAGGTATGTGTTCCTGCCTGGCGACCCGGGCCGGTGTGAGTCCATCGCTGCCCACTTCGATAACCCGGTTCACGTGGGCATGAACCGGGAGTACAACATCTACACCGGCACGCTGCTGGGCCAGAAGGTGAGCGTCTGCTCCACCGGCATCGGCGGCCCCTCGGCCTCCATTGCCATGGAGGAGCTGACCGCCATTGGTGCCGACACCTTCATCCGAGTGGGTACCTGCGGCGGCATTGCCATGGATGTGCTGCCTGGGGATGTGATCGTAGCCACCGGCGCCATCCGCTATGAGCACACCTCCCTGGAATATGCCCCCATAGAGTTCCCGGCAGTGCCGGACTTCGACGTGACCGCAGCTCTGAAAGCATCCAGTGAGGACCTGGGCTACCGCACCCATACCGGCGTGGTGCAGTGCAAGGATGCCTTCTACGGCCAGCACAGCCCGGAGAAGTCCCCGGTGTACTATGACCTGCTGCAAAAGTGGGACAGCTGGAAGCGGCTGGGGGTCAAAGCCAGCGAGATGGAGTCGGCGGCTCTGTTCGTGGTTGCGGCGGCCCTGGGTGTCCGCTGCGGCAGCTGCTTCCACGTCATCTGGAACCAGGAGCGGGAAAAGGCGGGCCTCGCCATGCCCATGACCGAGGACACCAGCGGCGCCATCAAAGTAGGCATCGAAGCCATGAAGCGCATCATCGCCGCAGATTTGGCCAAGGGATAAGCAGGTACGGGACAGTGGAGTTTTACACAGCAGACCGGCTGGTCATCCGAAATGTTGCCGAAAAAGATATTCCAATCATCTACGATTATCGCAGCAATGAGCAGTGTGCCCGCTATCAGCGTGGACAGGTAAAGACCTGGGATGAAATACATGACTTGGTGACAAAACGCCAGCAGGATGTGATTTCTTCCACTGCCAATTTTATGCTTGCAGTGGCGCTAAAGGATACAGATGAACTGGTGGGAGAAATTCAGGGGATGCCAAATGATGGCAGCATGACCCTTGGGTATACGTTTTCCTACCGCCATCACAGAAAGGGATATGCCTATGAGGCGCTTTCTGTGCTTGTAGCGCAGCTTCACGAATTGTACCCGGATTTGGAGTTTGTTTGCTTTGTAGACCCAGAAAACAAGGCGAGTATCGCCTTGCTGGAAAAACTGGGCTATACCCACTTGCTCTACTCGGAGAAGAAAGCTTCCGAAGTTTACGGGAAATGGGTAACAAGCCTGTAATGACAGGCGGTGCGAAAAAAACAGAAAACGGAGTGTACCCACACGTGGTGGTGTACACTCCGTTTTTTATGGCTTTACTGCTCCAAATACTGGACAAATCCCAGGGTCATATAGTCGAGGGCTACATGTTTGTCCGGGGTTTTGCCCATGGTGACCCGGTGGCAGTGGACTTCCCAGACATTCTGGTCGTGGAGGGTGGATTTTTTGATTTCAAAAACATGGTTCCAGCTGCGGCCTTCCATGTATTGCTCCTCCCGAAGGAAGCGAATCAGCTCCAGACGGCGGAAGTTGAAGGTGGGGAAGGCGTTTTTGATGCAGGCTTCAAACAGCACTTCTGCATCCCGGACACTGCCGTGCTCAAAGGTGCTGCGGATCATGGCACCATAATCTTGCATAGGATTACCTCCTTACAGCTTTTCGTAGGCTTTCTCCAGGAACTTTTGTGCATTGACCAGCACTCTGGTGTGGGTGGCGCTGCCGATTGGGCCTGCCTCGTCATAGGTCTGAATGGAGAAGGTAATGCGCTTGCCCTCCACAGCGGTAACCTCCGCTTCGGCCCGAACCTCCAAGCCAACAGGGGTCGCACTGGTGTGGCAAATGTTCAGCTCCGTGCCCACGGTGGTCTGCCCCTGGGCGAGGCAGCCGGCAATGGCATCACAGGCAGCGCCTTCCATCAGTGCGGCCATGCAGGGCGTGGCATAAACCAACAGGTCTCCGGAACCAACCTCTGCGGCAGTATCCTCCCGTTGGGCCAGGGTGCTGGCGACACCTTTTCGTCCAATTTCAATCTCCATGGGAATCACATCCTTTCACTTATCTACTGTAACTATACCCGAAAGTTTTGCCGCTGTCAATAAAAAGGGTTGCTATTTTCATCAAGATTCATTATAATAAGAACATTAAATTTTATGAGGTGAATACTATGGTTGTAAGCGACAAGCTGAACCTTACCATGCTCTGCGACTTCTATGAACTGACTATGAGCCAGGGCTACTTCTCCCACGGCTACGGGGACAGGATCACCTATTTTGACCTGTTCTTCCGCCGCTGCCCTGACGGCGGTGGATTTGCCATCGCAGCGGGCCTGGAGCAGATCGTTCAGTACATCCAGGACCTGCATTTTGGCCCGGAGGACATTGCCTACCTGCGCAGCCGGAATATGTTTACGGAGGACTTCCTGGAGTATCTGGCAAACTTCAAGTTCACCGGCGACATCTGGGCCGTGCCGGAGGGAACCCCGGTGTTCCCCAGAGAGCCGATCATCACCGTCCGGGCCCCGGCCATCCAGGCCCAGCTGGTGGAGACGTTCCTGTTGCTGTGTGTCAACCACCAGAGCCTGATTGCCACCAAGGCCAATCGGGTGGTTCGGGCGGCAGAGGGACGGACCGTGCTGGAATTTGGCTCCCGCCGTGCCCAGGGTGCGGATGCTGCCATGCTGGGCGCCCGTGCGGCCTACATTGGCGGCTGCCACGGTACGGCCTGCACCATTTCCGACCAGCTGTTCGGCGTGAAGGCCGGCGGCACCATGGCTCATGCTTGGGTGCAGATGTTTGACAGCGAGTACGAAGCCTTCAAGGCCTATGCCCAGCTGTATCCCAACAATGCAGTGCTGCTGGTGGATACCTACAACACCCTGAAATCCGGTGTGCCCAATGCCATCCGGGTCTTTAACGAGGTACTGAAGCCTCTGGGCATTACCAAGTGCGGCATCCGCCTGGATTCCGGCGATATGGCATATCTGACTCGTCAGGCTCGGAAGATGCTGGACGATGCCGGCTGGACGGAGTGCCAGATTTCCGTGTCCAACTCCCTGGATGAGTACATCATCCGGGATGTGCTTCGCCAAGGTGCAAAAATTGACATGTTCGGTGTCGGCGAGCGGCTGATTACCGCCAAGAGCGAGCCGGTGTTCGGCGGCGTGTACAAGCTGGCGGCTGTGGAAGAAGCAGACGGCACCGTGGTTCCGAAGATTAAGATTTCTGAGAACGTAGAAAAGATTACCAACCCGCACTTCAAAAAGCTCTACCGCTTCTACGCTAAGGATACGGGTAAGGCCATTGCTGACTACATGACCATCTATGACGAGAAGGTGGACGATAGTCAGGATATGGTGATTTTTGACCCGGATGCCACTTGGAAGCGGAAGCGGGTGTATAACTTCACGGCAAGAGAGTTGCAGGTGCCGGTGTTCCAGGGCGGTGAGCTGGTCTATAAGCTGCCGTCTCTGGAGGAGATTCGTACCTACTGCGCAGAGCAGGTGGAGACGCTTTGGGAGGAAGTCAAGCGCTTTGACAATCCCCAGACCTACTATGTGGACCTGAGCCAGAAGCTGTGGGACGTGAAATACGGCCTGCTGAAGAGCAATGGCAAGTAAAGCATCCCGTTCTGCCAAAGCGGTTGCGTTTGGCGGCGTATTTGCGGCGCTGGCGGTGGCAATCATGGCGCTGGGGACCATCATCCCCATTGCCACCTATATCTGTCCGATGTTTTGTGCACTGCTGCTGCAAGTGGTGCTGAAACTCTGCGGCAGCCGAATAGCTTGGGCATGGTACGGCGCAGTGAGCCTGCTGTCGCTGCTGCTGGCCCCGGATAAGGAGGCTGCGGCCATGTTCCTGTTCTTGGGGTATTATCCCATTGTCAAGCCTTGGCTGGATCGCCGAAAAGGAACGTGGCTGTGGAAAGGCGCACTGTTTAATGCAGCTGTTTTTCTGATGTACTGGATTCTGATGCACCTTGTTGGCATGGAGCGTTTGCTGGAGGAATTTTCAGGTATGGGGCTTGGCATGCTGGCAGTGCTGCTGATTTTGGGAAATATCACATTCTTCCTGCTTGACCGGTTGCTGGGAATGAATATCCAGCCAAGAAAGCGCCATGGTGGGTGAGAATGTGGGGGCGTTCTGGTATCTGTACATTCTGCGATGCGGAGATGGGACGCTCTATACCGGCATCACCACCGACGTGCAGCGGCGGCTGGCAGTCCACCGCCGTGGCACAGGGGCGAAGTATACCAGAGGCCGAGGGCCACTGGAGTTGGTGTATCAGGAGCAACTGGAAAACCACAGCTTGGCTTTGCAAAGAGAAGCAGCGGTGAAGGCAATGTCTCGCCGGGAAAAGCTGGCTTTGGTTCATGGCGCAGCAGCCAGTGGGCTGGAACAGCCATAGTAAGGTTGGCTTCGTGTAATGCAAAACGAAAAAAGTGTCCATTTTGCTCCTCTCCCTCTTGACAAAATCGGGGGAGAGGAGTATGATATACCCGAAAGTTAGCTAAGGCTAACTAATCTGAGTAGGTTCCGCTCCTTCACGGGCAGGAACCGGGAAGGAAGCACATGAGAACACTTAAGGATGCAAAAGTCGGCGAAACGGTCACCGTGGTGAAGCTCCGGGGTGAGGGCGCTGTCCGCCGACGCATTATGGATATGGGTATTACCAAGCGGGTGGAAATTTACGTTCGCAAGGTTGCCCCCTTGGGAGACCCTATTGAAATCAACGTCCGTGGTTACGAGCTGAGTCTGCGCAAGGCGGATGCGGAAATGATCGAAATCGCCTAATGGGTTGGCCTGTAAGAATGCGCTGACAAATTGAAACGGAAAGGACAGAAAGCTATGGAAATCAAAATCGCCCTGGCGGGCAATCCCAACAGCGGCAAGACTACGCTATTCAACATCCTCACTGGCTCGAACCAGTACGTGGGCAACTGGCCCGGCGTAACGGTGGAGAAAAAAGAGGGTGCGCTAAAAGGATACACGGATGTGATTCTTCAGGACTTGCCTGGAATTTATTCGCTGTCACCGTACTCCCCGGAGGAGTTGGTGACCCGGCGGTACTTGGTAGGGGAGCACCCGGATGCCATCTTGAATATTGTAGACGGCACCAATATTGAACGAAATCTCTATCTGACTACCCAGCTGATTGAACTGGGCTACCCGGTGGTGGTGGCTGTCAATATGATTGACCTGGTTCGCAAAAATGGCGATACCATCGATCTGGACAAGCTGAGCCAAGCACTGGGATGCGTATGTATGGAAATCAGTGCCCTGAAAGGTCTGGGGTGCCAAGAAGCAGCGCAGAAGGCTGTGGAACTGGCGAGAAACCACACCCACGGGGATATGCCCCACGTATTTAATGGTTCTGTGGAGCACGCTCTTGCCCATATTGAGGAATCCATCGAGGGAAAGGTAGATAGCAAGTACCTGCGCTGGTATGCCATCAAGCTCTTTGAGCGGGACGAGCGGGTCCGGCAGGAGCTGGGGCTGGATGACACCATGCTGGCCCATTTGGAAAAGCACATTGTGGACTGCGAGATGGAAATGGACGACGATGCCGAGTCCATCATCGCTGACCAGCGCTATACATACATCGGCCATGTGATGGACCGGGCGGTGAACCGAAAGGCATCCAAGCACGCCATGAAGCTGTCGGACAAAATCGACCGTGTGGTGACCAACCGGGTGCTGGCCCTGCCGATTTTTGCCGGTGTGATGTTCCTGATGTACGCCATCGCCATGGGAAGCTTCCCCTTCTCCATTGGCACCATGGCTACGGATTGGGCCAATGAAGTGCTGTTTGGCCAGTGGATCCCCAATCTGCTGGACGGCGCTCTGACGGCTATGGGTGTCAGCGGCTGGCTGTACAGCCTGATTATGGACGGCATTCTGGCAGGCGTGGGCGCTGTGCTGGGCTTTGTGCCCCAGATTCTGGTGCTGTCGCTGCTGCTGTCTATTCTGGAAGACGTGGGCTACATGTCCCGGGTGGCGTTCATTATGGATCGGCTGCTGCGGAAGTTCGGCTTGTCCGGCAAGTCCATCATCCCCATGCTGGTGGCCACCGGCTGCGGCGTGCCCGGCATTCTGGCATCGAGAACCATTGAGCAGGATCGGGACCGGAAGATTACGGTGATGACCACAGGCTTCATTCCATGCGGCGCAAAAATGCCAATCATCGGCTTGTTTGCTGGTGCGGTGTTTGGAAACTCGCCTCTGGTTGCTACCTCCGCATTTTTCATTGGTGTGGCAGCAGTGGTGGTTTCCGGCGTGATTTTGAAGAAGTTCAAGTCCCTGGCGGGTAAGCCGGCCCCCTTCGTTATGGAACTGCCCACTTACCATCTGCCCTCTCTGCGGAACGTGATGCGCTCCACCGGGGAGCGTGGTTGGGACTTCGTGAAGCGGGCTTCCACCATCGTGCTGCTCAGCTCTATCGTCCTGTGGTTCCTGCAAAGCTACGGCTTTGTAAACGGTGTGTTCCAGGCTGTGGATGACAACAACGTATCCCTGCTGGCCGCCATTGGCAAGGGTATTGCTTGGCTGTTCTATCCCTTAGGCTGGATGGGTGACATGGCTTGGAAGGCCACGGTGGCGACCTTCACTGGCCTGATTGCCAAGGAGCAGGTGGTTATGACCTTCGGCAGCCTCTACCACTATGCCGGAGAGCTGAGCGAAGCTGGTGACGAAATCTGGACCATGATTGCGGCGGATTTCGGCCCTGTCCGTGCCTATAGCTTTATGATTTTCAACCTGCTGTGCGCTCCCTGCTTCGCAGCCATTGGCGCCATCAAGCGGGAAATGAACGATACCAAGTGGACGTTGGCAACGGTGGGCTATATGTGCGCCTTTGCCTACGCCATCTCCATGATCGTGTTCCAGATTGGCGGTCTGTTTACCGGCGAAGCCAGCTTCGGCGTGTTTACGGTGCTGGCATTGGGGACACTGGCAGGCTTGCTGTATTTGGTATTCCGTAAAAATCGATATGCAGATACCCTCGTGAAAGTGGGGGTGTAAACCAAAGGAAAAGGAGGAATGGACGATGCTGCAATGGCTTCAAGCCCATTGGGGCGACATCCTGGTGCTGCTGGTGCTGGGGGCCTGCGTCACCGGCATTGTGCTGAGCATGCGCCGGGACAGAAAGAAAGGCCACGGCTGCTGCGGCGGATGCAGCGGCTGCTCCGGCTGCTCAATGTCTGGGTCCTGCCAAGGCGGGAAGTGAGCAAAATAAAATCGGTACCGAAACGATCGGTACCGATTTTTTGCAATCATCGTCAGACGGCTTTGCAGGGGTAGTTCAGCAGCAGAGACACCGCTACACACAAAATAATGCCGATGAATGCCGTGACCATCCACAAGCTGCGTCTGCGGGTGAACTCCCCAGTGAGATATAGCCAGCCGGTGCATAAAAGAGAGCCAAAGATGGTGATAATGGCCGTAATGACTTTTGCAATGCTCCAGCCAAGACCGGCACTGACCATATACAGAATAAATACCAGCACATCGCCGAGAATGATCTTGGTCATCATGCTTTCCATCTCGCGATATCGGCTGCGACTACGTTTTGCCACTTCTCATCCCTCCAGGATTTTTCTCTTGTGGCTATCATATCACAGACAGTCGGAAATTGCAATATTTTCTGTAAGAAACCGCAAATTTTTCCGAAATGCTTGCGCCCAATAAAAATCAATGCTATAATATCCCGTAAATTGAGAAGTATTCACGCAGATGGAAAGGGCCGCTATGGGACAACCGCAATACCGCTTAGAGGGCATCGTCCACACCAGGAGCCAGACCCTGGAGGACTTTGAAGGCCCGCTGGATGTTATTTTTGAACTGCTGAGCAAAAATAAAATTGAAATTCAGGATGTTTCCATCTCCGCCATTTTAGAGCAGTACCTGGCCTACTTAGAGGAAATGAAGCGGCTGGATATGGAGATCGCCAGTGAATTTATCACCATGGCCTCCCACCTGATGCTGATTAAGACCAAAATGCTGCTGTCCGCTGCGGAGGCGGAGGAGGCCCAGACGGAGCTGGACCTGCTGCGCCAGTCCCTGGTGGAGCGCCGCCGGAAAGAGGCCATGGAGCAGATCCGCACGGCTGTGGCAGTGCTGGAACCCCGCAACGAGATTGGCCGCTGTCTGTTCACCAAAAACCCGGAGCCGCTGCGCCGGGACCGCACCTACCGCTATCAGCACGACGTAGCGGATCTGCTCCGGGCGCTGGATACCATCGCCGAGCGCAATGCCCGGCAGCTGCCGCCGCCCACAGCCAACTTCCAGGGCATTGTGGGCAAGGAGCCCTATCCAATCGGCCGCAAGACCGGGGAGGTGCTGCGCCAGCTGCTGCTGCGAGGGGTGGAACGGCTGAAAAACCTATTCCGGGGCAACAAAAGCCGCTCGGAAGTGGTGGCCACATTCCTGGCCATTCTGGACCTGTGCAAAACCAATGCGGTGACTTTGGAAGATGACGTAAACGGAGAAAATCCCAACGTCCGATTGCTGGACGAGGAAGAAAGGAAGGCGCTGAGTTGATGGAAGAAGAACTGCTGAGCCGGGCCATTGAGGCCATTCTCTTTGCAGCCGGGGAGCGCATAGACATTCAGCGCCTGGCGTTTGCCCTGGAGACAGACCCGGCGGATATTGAAAAAGCGGCCGATGCCCTGGCGGATGCTTACGCTTTCCAGCGCCGGGGAATCCGCATTTTGAAGCTGGAAAAGGGATACCAGATGGTGTCCTCCGGGGAGATGGCGGACTATGTGACCAAAGCGCTGGAAACCCGGAAGCCGCCGAAGCTTTCCGCCTCCCAGCTGGAGACCCTGACCATCATCGCCTATTACCAGCCCGCCACCAAGGCCATGGTGGAGCAGATCCGGGGCGTGGACAGCGCTTACTCCGTGTCGGCGCTGCTGAACAAGAAGCTCATTGAGGAAGCCGGGCGGCTGAACGTGCCGGGGCGGCCCATTCAGTACCGCACCACGCCGGACTTCCTGCGCACCTTCGGCCTGTCTAGTTTGGAGGAGCTGCCGCCTATTGAAAAGATTGCCTTCGGAGAGCCGATTGAGCTGCCTCAAGAGCAGCCTGAGCCGTCAGCGCCGGAGGGGACGGCATGATTTGGTGGATTGCAGCGGGCGTGCTGGCGGCGCTGGCCTTGCTGCCCCTGGGCATCCGGTTCAGCTACCGGGAGAACCGGGGACAGCTGCGGCTGATAATCGGCCCGGTGGTCTGGACGGTGTATCCCAAACGGGAGAAGCCGCCCCGAAATCTGCCGCCGGAACAGCCCCAGGAAAAGCCGGAGCAGCCCAAGCGGGCATCGTCGGAAGCGCCGCCCCAGCATGCCGCAAGTCCCCAGCCAGTGGCGGAGAAAAGGCCCCTTGGGGACTATCTGCCCCTGCTGCGGCTGGGGCTGGACCTGCTGGGAGATCTGCGCCGGAAAATCCGCATGGACCGGCTGGAGCTTCATCTGCTGCTGGCAGGGGGCGATCCCTGTGATTTGGCGGTGAACTACGGCAGGACCTGGGCGGCGGTGGGAGCGCTGCTGCCCCAGTTGGAGCGGCTGTTTGTCATCCGAAAGCGGGACGTGCAGGTCCAGTGCGACTTTGCCGGAACCCGCAGCAGCGTCACAGCCGGCGTGGATGTGACCATAACCCTGGGCCGCCTGCTGGCGCTGCTGGCAGTCTACGGTGTCCGGGGACTGAAAGAATATCGAACATTGAAAGGAAAAGGCGGTGCTGAACATGAGTCAGAAACTTCCCAACATGCTGGAAACAACCATTCAGAAAATCCGTGAGATGGTGGATGTCAATTCCGTCATCGGCCAGCCCATCACCACGCCCGATGGCGTGACCATTATTCCTGTGTCCAAGGTCAGCGTGGGCTTTGGCGGCGGCGGCTCGGACTTTGCCAACAACAAAGGCGGGGAAGCCCCCTTTGGCGGCGGAGCCGGCGGTGGAGTAAAGGTGACACCGCTGTGCTTTTTGGTGATTAAGGACGGTGCTGTGCGGATGCTCTCCGTGCCGGAGCCGGCCAACTCTACGGCGGATCGCCTGGTGGAAATGATGCCGGATACCCTGGAAAAGCTGACGGATTACCTCAATGCAAAAAAGGGCACGGCAGAGTAAATTTTGGGAATAAGCCGTCCACACCCGGGCAAACTATCACCGGGTGAGGACGATGAAACGATTTTTCGCCACAACGGCGGCTGGATTGCTGGCCGCCGTTGTGCTTTTGCCAAGACCGGCCGGTGCGGTTTCCGCGGAAAGGGCCTATGTGCTGGATGGAATCAGCGGCCGGGTGCTCTACGAGCGCAATGCCCACCAGCGGGGGCTGATTGCCAGCACCACCAAGATTATGACGGCGCTGGTGGTGTGCGAGCAGTGCAACGTGCTGGACCGAATGCGCATTCCCAAAGAGGCTGTGGGCATCGAAGGCTCCTCCATGTACTTGCAGGAGGGGGAGGTGCTGTCGCTGCAAGAGCTGCTCTATGGGCTGATGCTCTCCTCCGGCAACGATGCGGCGGTGTCGCTGGCCATCTACTGCGGCGGCACGGTGGAGGGCTTTGCCCAGATGATGAATGACAAGGCCCGGGTGCTGGGCCTGGCGGATACCCACTTTGCCAATCCCCATGGCCTGGACAGTCCGGACCACTATTCCACCGCCCACGATTTGGCGGTGCTGGCATCCTACGCCATGGAAAACCCTATTTTTCAGAAAACCGTCTCTGCCAAAACCATTAAGGTGGGCCAGCGATATCTGAGAAACCACAACAAGCTGCTTTGGCAGGTTGAGGGGGCAGAGGGCGTAAAGACCGGCTATACCAGAGCCGCCGGACGGATCCTGGTATCCAGCGCCACTCGGCAGGGCCGCCGGATTCTGGCAGTGACCATGAATGACTCCAATGACTGGCAGGACCATGCAGCGCTGCTGGAAGAGGGATTTTCCCGGTATACGCCCCAGGTGGTGGTAACGGCTGGACAGCAAGTGGGGACGCTGGCCGTAGCTGGGGGAGAAAACAGCCAGGTGAGCGTGCTGGCGGCGGAGGATTTCTGCTATGCCTTGGCCTCGGAGGAGCGGCCCCAGCTGGCGCTGCCCGGTGCCGGATTTGTCTATGCCCCGGCGGTAGAGGGGGCGGATGCTGGGTATGCCTATGTGCTCATCGGCGGCAAGGCTGTGGGACGTGTGCCGGTGGTATACGGGAGAACCATTGAACAAATCCCGGAGGAAACGAAGAGTTTTTTCCAGAAATGGAAAGAGAAATGGTAGAGTTTCCCGTATTTATACGGATAGACAGGAAAAGCGTTAGGCCGTTGGCCTTCCGCTTTTCATCTAAAGAACAGGAGAAGACTATGAAAGAACGGTTGCAGAAGATTCTCTCCGCCCGGGGGGTTGCCTCCCGACGGCAGGCGGAAACCCTGATTGCCCAGGGGCAGGTGCTGGTGAACGGCCAGCCTGCCCAGTTGGGGGACAGCGCTGACCCAGAGGTGGATGCCATTGTGGTATCCGGCAATCCGCTGCCCCAAATGCAGCAGCATGTATATATTCTGCTGCACAAGCCTCGGGGTTATGTGACCACCCTTTCCGACGAAAAGGGGCGGCCCAATGCGTCCCAGCTGGTAGCCGGGTGCGGTGTGCGGGTTTACCCGGTGGGACGGCTGGATATGGACTCGGAGGGGCTGCTGCTTTTTACCAACGACGGAGCCTTTGCCAATGCCTTGATGCACCCCAAGCAGGAAGTGAAAAAAATCTATGACGTATGGGTAACGGGCTATCATCCCGGCTGCGAGATTTTGCTGGGACGGCCGATAACCCTGGACGGCTATACCATCCGTCCGCCCCAGGTAAAGCTTCTGAAAGCCCAGGATGGGAAGGCTCGCCTGCGCATCGCCATCCACGAGGGCCGCAACCGGCAGATTCGCCGGATGTGCCAGGCAGCTGGGATGGAGGTGACCCGGCTGCGGCGTATTCAGGAGGGAAGCTTGCGCCTGGGGGATTTGCCCCTGGGGCAATGGCGCTACTTAACAGACCAAGAGGTTCGAGACTTGGCAGCTCACTAGGGCTGACTTTCGTGGGCAGTGTATGCCAAAGATGAATGTTTGCATGTTCTGAAGCTCCCTCTTGCAAAATTCGGCAGGATTTGCTAGTATAATTAGGATATGGCCCGGGGCTATGCTGCTCTGGGGTATCTAATATAGATTTTATTCAACTGCGTCGCAGGGAGGCAGCAATGAGTTACGATATTTTGGCTATCTTACAGGAAAAAGAGCCGAGCTTTTCTAAGGGGCAGAAGCGAATTGCCCGTTACATTACCGAGGCCTATGACAAGGCTGCATTTATGACCGCCAATCGACTTGGAAAAACCGTTGGAGTTTCGGAGTCTACGGTGGTGCGGTTTGCTGTGGATTTGGGGTTTGATGGCTACCCCAGCATGCAGAAAGCCATGCAGGAGATGGTTCTCAACCGCCTGACCTCCGTCCAGCGGCTGGAAGTGGCCAGCGGGCGCATTGGCGACCAGGACGTGGTGTCCATGGTGCTTCACAGCGACATGGAGAAGCTGCGCCAGACCAGCGAGACTGTGGACCGGGAGGCTTTCCGTCAGGCAGTTAATGCCATTTTGAAAGCCAAGCGGGTGTATATTCTGGGTGTGCGCAGTGTGGCGCCCTTGGCAAATTTCTTGGGCTACTATCTGAATTACATGTTCAACAACGTCCATGTGATTTCGGGGGTCAGCGCTGGCGAGATGTTTGAGAAAATCGTCAGCGTCAATGCAGACGATGTGGTGATTGCGTTCTCGTTCCCACGGTATTCCGCTTCCACAACCAAGGGCGCCCAGTTCTGCCGGTCTGCCGGCGCTACGGTGATTGGCGTGACGGACAGCTGTTTGTCTCCTCTGGGCCAGTGCAGCGACCATGTGCTGTTGGCAAAGAGCGACATGGTTTCTCTGGTGGATTCCATTGTGGCGCCGCTGAGCTTGGTCAATGCTCTGATTGTGGCTGTGGCTTCTCGGAGAGAGAAAGAATTGGCCCAGACCTTTGCCACCTTGGAGCGAATCTGGGACGAATACGATGTGTACGAAAAGCAGGTTGACGGATGAGAAAGTTTGATGGAATCGTCATTGGCGGCGGCCCGGCGGGGATGTTTGCTGCCATCACCGCAGCGGGATTTGGCTGTCGAGTGGCTCTGGTAGAGCGGGGAGAGCGGCTGGGAAAGAAGCTGCTGATTACCGGCAAGGGGCGGTGCAATGTGACCAATGCCTGCACGGCACAAGAGGTGCTGGAAAACACCCCGCGCAACAGCCGTTTTTTGTATAGTGCCATGACCGCCTTCCCGCCGGAGAAGATTATGGCCTTTTTTGAAGAACATGGATGCCCACTGAAGACAGAGCGGGGCAATCGGGTGTTCCCGGTGTCGGATAAATCCAGCTCCATTTTGCACTGCCTGACGGAGCAGCTGCGCCGCCAGGGTGTCACCGTGGTGACAGGCAGGGTAAAGGAGATTCTGACCCGGGAGGGCCGGGCAGTGGGGGCAGTTTTGGAAGAGGAGACGTTGGAAGCGGACTGGGTGATTCTCGCCACAGGGGGACTATCCTATCCCGCCACCGGCTCCACCGGCGATGGCTATGCCATGGCCCAGGCCCTGGGGCACAAAATCGTGCCAGGCGTGGGCAGCTTGGTGCCCCTGGAAATTGCAGGGGAGGATTGCCCCAGAATGCAGGGGCTTTCCCTGCGCAATGTAGGGGTCAAGCTGGTAAATGCCAAGGGAAAGACACTGTACAAGGACTTTGGGGAGCTGCTGTTTACCCACTTTGGCGTATCCGGCCCCACGGTGCTCTCTGCCAGCTGCCATCTGAAAGGGGAGGGCTGCCGCCTGGTGCTGGATTTGAAGCCGGCCCTGGATGAAGGAAAGCTGGACAGCCGCATTCTCCGGGATTTGGAGCAGTACCGCAACCGCTCCATGGAAAATGCCCTGACGGATTTGCTGCCTAGAAGCATGATTCCCGTGGTGCTGGACAGACTGGGCATCGCCCCGGATTTGCAGGCCAACGCCTTAAGCCGCCAAGCAAGACGAGGCCTGGTGGAGCTGCTGAAAGGCTTTCCTCTGGAAATCACCGGCAAGCGGCCGGTGTCTGAGGCCATCATCACCAGCGGCGGTGTTGCCGTCAACCAGGTCAATCCCAAAACCATGGAGTCCAAGCTGGTGCCGGGGCTGTATTTCGCAGGAGAAATCCTGGACTGCGATGCCTATACCGGCGGATTCAACCTGCAAATCGCCTGGGCCACCGCATTTGCAGCAGCAACAGCGGCGGCAAATGAAAGTAAGGATTGACAAAACGGCGAATGTGTACTAAAATACCACTGTTGGCTTTATGCGTGTGCCCACGTATTCGGCGGACGAAGTCGGTACATTGTTAAGGAGGACTTACCTATGTATGAGAAACTTGTGAATTACGCTGCCAAGCAGCTGGAGCTGGACCCTGCTGAAATTACCCCGGATTCCACTTTTGAGAGCCTGGGCATCGATTCTCTGGACGTGGTGGAGATGATCATGGACCTGGAGAGCGAGCTGGGCGTGGAGCTGGACATGGAGGATCAGAAGATTGCCACCTTCCAGGAGCTGGCGGACTTTATTGAGGCAAAGCTGGCCTAAGTGCCAACCTGCCCAGCGGCAGAAGCTGCCGTGAGCTGAATATTCGCCTTGTATACGCCGGACCGGCTTATAACAAGGTCGCACTAGTCGGGGAGATAGCGGTGCCCTGTACCTGCAATCCGCTATAGCAGGGATGAATCCCCACACCCGGACAAGTTTGCTATATTGCCAGAGCTGTGTATGCAGTGTTGAGAGATTGGTCTTGCGCAACGGGAACCCGTGAACCATGTCAGGTGGGGAACCAAGCAGCATTAAGCGGACCTTCCCGTGTGCCGCGGGGTTGCCGATCTTGAGCTGTCGTGCACAGAACTCGAATGTACGGCTTGTTCAAATGTGGGTGTGCGATCTTGTTATGAGCCGGTCCGGATTGTTTTCCATATCTGCTGCGGAAGGAGTTTTGTATGTCTGCTTATCAGGCCCTTTACCGGAAATACCGCCCCCAGACCTTTGATGATGTATCCGGCCAGGGGGCTGTGACCCAGACCTTAAAAACCCAGCTCGTAACCGGGAAGATGAGCCATGCCTATTTGTTTACTGGCTCCCGGGGTACAGGCAAAACCAGCTGCGCCAAAATCCTGGCCAAGGCGGTCAACTGCCTGCACCCGGAAGATGGAAACCCCTGCAACTGTTGCCAGGCTTGCCGGGCCATCGATTCCGGTTCCTGTATGGATGTGCTGGAAATCGATGCTGCTTCCAACAATGGCGTGGACAATGTGCGGGATTTGCGAGACGATGCCATCTACACCCCGTCGCAGGTGAAAATGCGGGTGTATATCATCGATGAGGTGCATATGCTCTCTATCTCGGCTTTCAATGCGCTGCTGAAAATCATTGAGGAGCCGCCGGAGCATCTGCTCTTTATTCTGGCTACCACAGAGCTGCATAAGGTCCCGGCCACTATTTTGTCCCGGTGCCAGCGGTTCTCCTTCCGGCGCATCAGCCAGGAGGACATTGCTGCCCGGCTGCAATATGTGGCCTATCAGGAAAATATTGATTTGGATGACGGTGCTGCCCGGGTGCTGGCCCGGCTGGCCGACGGCGGTATGCGAGATGGCTTGAGTCTGCTGGACCAGTGCGCTTCCGCTACCACCGGAGAACTGACGGCAGAGCGGGTATACGCCTGCCTGGGAATCGCCGGAGAGCGGCGGTGCGGGGAATTGATGGGATATGTGGCAGACCATGACACCAAAAAGGCGCTGGAGCTGTTTAACCGCCTGTATACCGAGGGCAAGGACTTGGGTGCGCTGCTGGATGAGCTGGCCTGCCTGACCCGGGATTTGCTGGTGCTGAAAACAGCACCAGGAGCGGGCATTACCATGCTCTCGGGTGTGGCCTCGGATCAGGAGGCACTGGCGCTGGTGAAGCGGTTTTCCAGTGGGGAACTGGTTCGGATTATGTCGCTGCTTCAGACAACCATGTCAGGCTTCACCAGAGCCGCCAGCCGGCGGATGGATGCGGAGCTGTGTCTGGTGGAGCTATGCCAGCCGGAACTGAGTTTGGACAGCCAATCTCTGAATGCCCGCCTTACCCGATTGGAAGAACAGATTAAAACCGGCTCTTTTGTGACAGGACCGGCAGCGCAGAGATCCTCCCAGGGAGTTTCGGCGCAGGATGAGGGGGAAGAGCGGCCGCCTCTGCCGGATGATGCGGATGCACCACCGATACAGGACGAGGAGCTGCCGCAGACAGCGGATGATGCGCCCATCGGCTTTTGGTCGGAGCTGTGCGGCAGTGTCCGTAAGGAACTGAAGCCGCCTATTACTGGGTTCTTTGCGGCAACACCCAATGCACCGGTACAGGGGGTGCTGACCAATGGGCAGTTGGAGCTGCGCTGCGCCAATGCGTTTACGGCCCAGATGCTGGACCGAGCGGAGGTGCTGGAAGTGGTATCCCGGAAAGCTGGCGTGATGCTGAACCGCCCGATACGAACTGTGGTGGTGGACAGCTCTGCAAAACCGGCCTCCAATCCCCGCCTAGCACAGCTGGTGGAGTTTGGACAGGCCCATTCCGATATTGTAACCATAAAAAAATAAACATCCGTAATGGATAGATAGGAGTAATCAAAATGGCAAAAGGTGGATTCCGGGGTATGCCCGGTGGAATGAATCAGGCTGCGATGATGAAGCAGGCCCAGAAGATGCAGCAGGAGATGCTGCGGATGCAGGCGGAGCAGGAGGCCAAGACCTTCACTGCTAAGTCCGGCGGCGGCATGGTGGCTGCCACCGTCAACGGCAAGCACGAGCTGACGGCGCTGGAGATCAACCCGGAGGCAGTGGACCCGGAGGATGTGGAGATGCTCCAGGATATGGTGATGGCTGCCGTCAACGAGGCCCTGCGCACGGCCGATACCGAGGCTGCCAACAACATGTCCCGGCTCACCGGCGGCCTGAACCTGGGCGGCCTGTTCTAAGAGGGAAGGACCATGCAGTTTTTCCCTGCGGCGCTGCAAAACCTGGCGGACCAGTTTGCTCGGCTGCCGGGTATCGGCGGCAAGACTGCCCAGCGGCTGGCCTTTTACGTGCTTAGCCTGCCCATGGACGAGGCGGAGGAATTTGCCGATGCCATTGTGGAGGCCAAGAAAAGCGTCCATACCTGCCCCTGCTGTCAGAATTTGACAGACCAGGAGCTTTGTCCCATCTGTGACGACGAAAGCCGGGACCGGGGGGTTATCTGCGTGGTGGCAGAGCCACGGGACGTGATCGCCATGGAGCGGGCCAGAGAGTTCCGGGGGGTCTACCACGTGCTCCATGGGGTGATTTCCCCCCTGAACCACGTGAGCCAGGACGATATCAAAATCAAGGAGCTTCTGCACCGGGTGTCCCAGGGCGGCGTGCGGGAGGTCATCATGGCCACCAACCCGGACACCGAGGGAGAGGCCACGGCTATGTACATCTCCCGGCTGCTGCGGCCCCTGGAAATCAAGGTCACCCGCCTGGCCTACGGTGTGCCCGTAGGCAGCCAGCTGGAATATGCCGACGAGGTCACCCTGTCCCGTGCCCTGGAGGGCCGGCAGGAGATTTGAATAGCGAACATGAAAAAACAGCGGAGGAACGATCCTCCGCTGTTTTGCTATGTTATTCTTTTTCCCAGCCCATGGTGCAGGCGACGGCTTTTTTCCAGCCGGCTAGGCGCTTTTGCCGCTGGAATTCTGCCAGGGTGGGGGTGAAGGTGCGGTCTACGGACCAGTTTTTGCGGATGTCATCCAGGTCCGTCCAGTAGCCCACTGCCAGTCCCGCCAGGTATGCAGCGCCCATGGCAGTGGTCTCCACGCTCTTGGGCCGGAGCACCGGGGCGGCGCTGATGTCGGACTGGGTCTGCACCAGGTAATTGTTGGCGGCGGCACCGCCGTCCACCTTCAGGTTGGACAGGGCAATGCCGGAGTCAGAGGCCATGGCGGTGAGCACGTCGTTGGTCTGATAGGTGATGGAGTCCAGAGTGGCCCGGATAATGTGGTACTTGTTCACTCCACGGCTCAGGCCCACAATGGCCCCTCGTGCGTAAGCATCCCAGTAGGGAGCGCCCAGGCCGGTGAAGGCAGGCACCACATAGCAGCCGTTGGTATCCTGCACCTTCTGGGCCATGTACTCGGAATCCCCGGCGGATTCGATAAACCGCAGCTGATCCCGCAGCCACTGGATGGCCGCACCGGCCACGAAAATCGACCCTTCCAGGGCATAGGTGACGGTTCCGTTCAGTCCCCAGGCGATGGTGGTCACCAGGCCGTTTTTGGAGAAAATCGGGGCAGAGCCGGTGTTCATCAGCAGGAAGGCTCCGGTGCCGTAGGTCACCTTGGCGTCGCCGGGGGCGAAGCAGGCCTGGCCAAACAGCGCCGCCTGCTGGTCACCGGCTGCACCGGCGATGGGAATGGGGCCGCCGAAGTACTGGGCATCGGTGCGGCCGTACAGGCAGCTGGATGGCATGGGGGTGGGGAGCATGGAGGCAGGGATGTCCATCAGGTCCAGGATTTCCTGGTCCCATGTCAAGGTGTTGATGTTAAAGAGCATGGTCCGAGAGGCGTTGGAGTAGTCCGTCACATGGACTTTGCCGCCGGTGAGCTTCCAAATCAGCCAGGATTCCACCGTACCGAACAGCAGGTCACCGGCCTGAGCCTGTTCCATAGCGCCGGGAACGTTTTGCAAAATCCAGCGGATTTTCGTGCCGGAGAAGTAGGGGTCGATGACCAGGCCGGTTTTCTCTTGGATGGTCTGCACCAGGCCCTGGGCGGCCAGCTGGTCGCAGTAATCCGCCGTGCGGCGGCACTGCCAGACAATGGCATGGTAGATGGGGCGGCCGGTGTGCCGGTTCCAGACGATGGTGGTCTCCCGCTGGTTGGTAATGCCAATGGCGGCAATGTCCCCGGCGGTGGCACCGATGTTGGCAAGAGCCTGTTTGGCAACCTCCAGTTGGGTGGCAAAAATCTCGTCGGCATCGTGCTCCACCCAGCCTGGTTTTGGGAAAATCTGGGTGAATTCCTTCTGGGCCACGCTGCATACTTCTCCTGCGGCGTTAAACAGAATACAGCGGTTGGAGGTGGTGCCGGAATCCAGCGCCATAACATATTGGGCCATGGAAAACCCTCCTTATAGAAGATGAGCAAATCATACCACAGCTTCCGGCAAAATGCAAGAAGGGTAACACAAATTAGGTGCGGCGTTTTAGATGATTTCACAAAAAAGTAACATCCCGGAGCTGGTCAGGCTCCGGGATGTCTGTGTGATTACATATCGTAGATACCCATAATCAGGATGCCGGCGAAGGTGACGAAGATGCAGGCATAGTGCTTCCAGCTCAGCTTCTCCTTCAGGAACAGGCGGCTCCACAGCACGGAGGCCATGCAGTAGGAGGAGATGATAGGGGCAGCCAGGGCGGACTCGCCGCTGGCCAGGGCGTAGATGTAGGCCAGCTGACCGGCGGTCTCAAAGGCAGCGCCGATGTACTTGGGGGCTTCCATCTTGGGCACCAGCTTTTGCTTCTTGATGATGCAGGTGTAGATGAAGCAAACCACACCGGCAGCCAGGAAGGTCAGCTCGTAGGCCACGTTGGCGGAATCTTCATTCAGCGTTTGCAGCACCAGGTCGTCGGCAAAGGTTCCGGCGGCATCCAGCAGGCAGTAGGCAATGGGCATTGCCAGAGCCAGCCAGCTCTTGGCGTACTTGTAGTTGGAAGCAGCCTGCCGGGCGGCACGCAGCTCCTCGTCCTCGTTGGCCTCCACGAAGCCCAGGCCGATGACACCGGCGCAGGCCAGGAAGATGGCGATGTACTGGGGCACCTCCATGACCTCGGCAGTGCCGGTGACAATGGCGATGATGGCCACCAGAGCGCCGGAGGCGTTGCAGATGGGGGAGGAGATGGACAGCTCAATGTAGCGCAGGCCCACATAGCCCAGGGTCATGGAGGCGATGTACAGCAGGGAAACCGGCAGATAAGTCCAAATTACCTGCCAGGAAATGGAAACGCCGCCCACAAAAATCTGATACATAGCGTGCAGGCCCATAACGGTACCCACGGCCATGACCATCTTGAACTGGCTGTACTTATCCCGGGCATCCCGGCAGCCTAGCTTAGAGAAGAAGTCCGAGCCGGACCAGCACAGCAGTGCAATGATAGAAAACCAAAACCAAGTCATATTGTTACCTCTCTTTTTTTATATCGGGGATTACAGAGCAATCAGCTCTGCATCCACCATTTTCTGCAAACTCATGAGAATGCCGATCTTTGCGTGATTCCAGGTCAAGCCGCCCTGGAAATAGACGGCGTAGGGGGGACGGATGGGACCGTCGGCAGAGAGCTCAATGGAGCTGCCCTGGACGAAGGCACCAGCGGCCATAATCACCTTATCGTTGTAGCCGGGCATGTCGGAGGGGTAGGGGGTGGCGAAGGAATCCACTGGAGCAGCTGCCTGGATGCCCTTGCAGAAGGCAATCATACCGGCTTCGCTGCCCAGCTCCACTGCCTGGATGATGTCATGGCGGCTCTCCTGGGCGTTGGGCACGCACCGAAAGCCCAGAGGCTCATACAGGTTGGCGGCAAAAATCGCACCCTTTTCGGCAGCGGCTACCACCGTGGGGGCCAGGAAGAAGCCCTGGTACAGTGCCGGCATCAGGCCCAGGTTGGCACCTACCTCCTGGCCCAGGCCGGGAGCAGAGAGCCGGTAAGCGCAGCGCTCGACACAGGCCTGCGTTCCGGCGATATAGCCGCCGATGGGGGCCAGACCGCCGCCGGGATTCTTAATCAGAGAGCCGACGGTCATATCGGCACCTACGTCGGAAGGCTCAATGGTCTCCACAAACTCGCCGTAGCAGTTGTCCACCATCACCAGCACGTCCGGCTTGATGCTCTTGCAGAAGGCAATCAGCTCGCCAATCTGGGTGACGGAGAAGGTGGGACGGGTGGCATAGCCCTTGGAGCGCTGAATGGTAATCAGCTTGGTCTTCTCGTTGATGGCCTGGCGGATGCCCTCGTAGTCGAAGCTGCCGTCGGCCAGCAGATCCACCTGGCGGTAGGAAACACCATACTCTGCCAGGGAGCAGGGGCTTTTGCGGATGCCGATGACCTCCTGCAAGGTGTCGTAGGGCAGGCCTACTGGGGAAAGCAGCTCGTCGCCGGGCAGCAGGTTGGCGCTGAGGGCCACCGTCAGGGCGTGGGTGCCGCAGGTAATCTGGGGGCGGACCAGAGCAGCCTCAGTGTGGAACACGTCGGCGTACACCCGCTCCAGATTGTCCCGGCCGTAGTCGTCATAGCCATAGCCGGTGGTGGCAGCGAAGCAGGCAGCGCTGATCCGGTTTTTCTGCATGGCCCAGAGCACCTTGGCCTGGTTGTGCTCGGCCACCTGGTCGATGGCGGCGAAGCGGTCCTTTAGCCCCTCCAGAACCTTCTCACCCCGGGCATAAACAGCCGGGGAAATGCCCATTGTCTGATACAGTTCCAACAATTCTTCCATAGCGTTTCAATCCTCTTTTTTTACATTGTTTAGTATTTCGTTTGCCAAATCATTGAGCACCTCCGGCCGGGATACAATCAGGCCGGTGTCCGTCTCTCCCAGAATCAGCAGGGTGTCGCCGGGCTTGATGCCGAACAGCTCCCGGGCTTCTTTGGGAATTACAATTTGTCCCCGGTCGCCAACTTTCGCAGTGCCGAAGACCCGCTGCTGCTTGTGCTTGCCCAGGATGTGTTTGCCTCCAGGCATAGAACCACTTCCAATCACATTTTTCGTACTTTTCACACTGGTGGATTATACAAAATCCCGCCCCGGTTGTCAAGCCCGGGGCGGGAATATTTTGGTATTCTTTTCTAAATGCAGAGACTAAATTTTGTGCACTGCGTCAAATTTTGGTTCAATCATCCTGGCGCCGGTTGCCGAAGAGGGCCACCAGCCGCAGCAGCTGGGCCAGGGATACCGCCGTGGCTGCCACATAGGTAAGGGCCGCAGCGGTGAGGGTTTTCCGAGCGCCAGCCTGCTCCTCTTGGGTCAGAAGTCCGCCCTCAGAGATGGCAGCCATAGCCCGGCGACTGGCATTGAACTCCACCGGCAGGGTCACCAGCTGGAACACCAGGGAAAGGCCGAAGCAGGCGATGCCCAGGTAGATCAAAAGGTCAGAATAGGCACTGAACATGGAAAACAGCAGTCCCAGAAGAATCAGGGGCATGGCCAGCTTGGAGCCGAAGTTGGTGATGGGGATGATGGCTGCCCGGAGCTTGATGGGGGCATAGGCGGTGGCATACTGCACCGCATGACCGGCTTCATGGCAGGCCACGCCAATGGCGGCGGTGGAGGTGCTGCTGTACACTCCGTCGGAGAGGCGAATTACATTGGTGCGGGGATCGTAGTGGTCGGTGAGGTTGCCGTTGACCCGCTCAATGCGGACACCGGAGACTCCGTTGGCACGAAGCACCCGCTGGGCAGCCTCAGCCCCGGTGAGCCGACGCTGGGAATATTGGTGGGAATATTTCTTAAATGTGGAATTGACGTTGGCGCTGGCCCACAGGGACAGCAGCAGACACGGTAGAACCAGAACCACATAGGTCCAGTCAAAGTGATAGTAATAGTAGGGCATAGCACATACCTCCTGACAATCGTACGTAAAAATCTATGGAACTATTATACCCAAACACCGGATAAATGGCAAGGGGAGAGGGCAGGGGAAAGGATAAGGATTTGTAAATTTTTTGTCGCTTTTTTAGAAATATGAAAAAGTTCACACTTTCTTCATACTGCCCGGTCTGGAAGCTGATATACTAACAGTGTTTTGAGTACAGAGGGGGTAGGCAAACCGAGTATGAAAAATTCCGACAACAAACGCTATGTATACTTGATGCTGTCCTTTTTTGGGGCGATCAGCCTGAGCATTGTGGTATTCTTCGTGGTGTATCGTTTCCGAGGAATTGGGGATTGGGTGCGGACCTTAACGCAAATCCTGGCCCCCTTTATCTATGGCGGCGTGGTGGCGTATCTGCTGCGGCCGATGTGTAACCACTACGAGACCTTTTTTCAGAAAATCCTCCCGGCCAAGGGGAAGAAGCTCAGCCCTACGCTGGCGGTGGGCTTGAGCATGATTACAGGGCTTCTGATTGTGTATGCCTTGATTATTATGATAGCCCCGCAGCTGTATCACAGCGTGATGGGGTTGTGGAATAGCCTGCCGGATAAGGTCGGCCAGTTTTTGGAGTGGGCCAGAGCCAATTTTGGTGAGGAAGAAGAACTGCTGCTGCTGTTCAACCGGGTTTACAATGCACTGTATGCGGAGGTAGAGACCTGGGGAAAGAACACGCTGATGCCCTATCTGACCAACGTGGTCAGCGGCCTGGGTTCCAGCGTGTACAAGGTGCTGCTGTTTGTCTACAATCTGCTGATTGGCTTGATTGTGGCCTGCTATCTGCTGGCCAGCCGGAAAAAGTTTGCCCGACAGGGTGTGCTGATGGTCCGCAGTGTCCTGTCGCCCCGGTGGGCGGATCTGGTGCTGGGGGAGGCGGCCTTTGCAGACCGAATGTTCGGCGGCTTTATTGACGGGAAGTTGCTGGATTCGGCCATCATCGGGCTGCTGTGCTATCTGGGCTGTATGCTGTTCCGATTCCCCAATGCGCTGCTGGTGTCGGCAATCGTGGGCATTACCAATGTGATCCCCTTCTTTGGCCCGTTTATCGGCGCCGTGCCCTCCACACTGCTGATTATGATTGAAAACCCCATCAAGGGCTTGTGGTTCATTCTGTTTGTGCTGGCGCTTCAGCAGCTGGACGGCAATGTGATCGGCCCCAAGATTCTGGGCAACCGCACGGGACTTTCCAGCTTCTGGGTGCTGTTCGCCATTGTGCTGTGCGGCGGCCTGTGGGGCGTGGTGGGCATGGTGATTTGCGTGCCCATGTTCGCGGTGCTGTATGACATTGTCAAGCGCCTGGTTCGCCTGGGTCTGGCCCGGAAGGGGCAGACCCATCTCTGGGAGCAATACAAGGAAGAATACCCAGACGATGTCCAAAGTATCTAAGTATATGTATAGTCCCCGGTTTTGCATTGCGCAAAACCGGGGGTTTGTTGTAAGTACGCTATTCCTTTTCCAGCTTCTCTTTTCGCTTCTGGTAAATCTTCCCACAGAGTGCTAGAAGCCCGTAGGTCAGGGCGAAGGTGCTGCCGCCGCTGATGGCGATGGTCAGCAGATAGTCCAGCGGCTCGCTGAGGTAGTGATTGTTAGAAATGGTGAAGAGCGATACAATCACGGCAGCGACCAGTGCGGCAAGCACATTGGTTTTCACCGTGGGTTTCAGCCGCCGGTCCCAGATGCCGTGACGCAGGCAGTCAATCAGGATGTACAGGCTCAGCACCATCACCAGAATGATTTCTCCGATGACCTCCCGGAAGGAACAGCCCATCAGCCCCTGAATTATGACGGCGGCGGTCAGTCCCCAAAACGCCAGCCAGCAGCCGTTGTGCTCAATGTGCAGCAGCTTTTGCTCCTGCATTTCGTCCAGATTATTCTTCGTCTTCATTGTTGTCATCCTCCCAAAATAGTTGGTCTAATGTACAGCCCAGCGCCCGACAGATGGCCCGGCAGAGCTTGATGGTGGGGTTATATTCCCCTTGCTCAATGGCATTGATGGTCTGTCGGGATACGCCCACCACCGCAGCCAAGTCCTTCTGGGTCATGTCCCGGGCAGCACGAGCCGCCTTTACGGCAAGATTCTTACCCAAGATGCCACCTCCTTTCAAGAAAATAGTAACACATAGATGATAAAAAGTCAAGTATATTTTACTCAAAGTCGGGTATAAATGATTCAAAGAAGATTCCCGGAGCCATAAGCTCCGGGAATGGCCGGCTCAAAGGTCAAAGTCGTCGATCTTGTCCGAGATGGTGTCGGAGACCTTCCAGGCTACGTCCTCTACCTTGTTGGCGGCCTTGGCAGCCAGGCGGCGGGTGGGGTTGGTGCGGGGCATCATCAGAACAGCCACGGCACCGGCAGCGGCGCCAATTCCGGCGGTGATGGCCCATCCTTTCATATTCACGAGAATCCCTCCTTTCGGTAGTAGTATGCCCAGAAAAGGGAGAAACTTTTTGGTTTTTCTCTTTTCAACAGGGTTTCTTTGTGATACAATGTAGAAAATAGAGAAAATATCCAAAAGGAGCGGTGGCTATGTCTATGGATCGCTTGCAGGGGCTTATTCGGAAACGGAAAAATCCCACGGTGCTGGAACTGGATCAGGGTCTTGCGCCGGGACTGGATGGGGAGAATTCTGCGCAGCAGTATGGCACATTCTGCCGAGAGCTGCTGAAATCGCTGTCCCAGGAGATTCCGGCGGTACGTGTCCGCTTTTCTGCCTTTGCTCTTCTAGGGGATGGTGGCTTGAACGAATTGACTCAGGTGCTTGCTCTGGCGAAAAAGCTGGGCTATTACGTCCTGCTGGAGCCGCCCCAGGCGTTGAGCCTTCCGGCGGCAGAGCAGACCGCCCAGGCTATTTTTGGCCCGGACAGTCGCTTCCCCTGCGATGGGGTGATTCTGGACGTGTATGCCGGAAGCGATATGATGAAGCCATATCTGCCCTACTGCGAACAAGGAAAAACGGTGTTTCTGGCGGTGCGGACGGCGAACTGGTCAGCGCCGGAATTGCAGGATTTGATTACCGGCTCTCGGCTGGTGCATACTGCGGCGGCAGACCTGGCCCTGCGCTGCGGCCCCCAGACCGTGGGCAAACGGGGCTACACCCCGGTGGGACTGCTGATCAGTGCTGCTTCCGCTGACAGCATTCGCAAACTCCGGGCCAAATATCCTCAGCAGTTTTTGCTGCTGGACGGCTATGATGCCCCCAGGGCCAATGCCAAAAACTGCTCCTACTGCTTCAATTCCTACGGCTGGGGTGGGGCGGTGTGCTCTGGTGGGGAGATTAGCGCCGCTTGGCAAAAGGATGGCAACGATGGGCGTGACTACATTCAGAAGGCAGTGGAGGCAGCGCAGCGCATGAAGCGAAACTTGAATCGCTATATTACCATGGTATAAGGAGAGAACATGCTGAAAATTTACGGAATGCGGATATGTCCGGACTGCGTGGCGTGTTTGGAAGCGCTGGATCAGGCGGGGATTGCCTATGAATTTCTGGACTTTAACCAGGCAACCCAGAACTTGAAAGACTTCCTGAAGCTGCGCCAGGACAGCCCGTTGTTTGATCCGGTGCGGGCGGCGGGCAACATTGGTATTCCCTGCGTCCAGCGGGAGGACGGTTCCATTACGCTGGATTGGCAAGACGTGCTGGAGACGGATTGATATGAAAAAGGGAATCGTCTATATCCACGGAAAAGGCGGGACGGCAGACGAAGTAGAGCATTACAAGCCGCTGTTTCAGGACTACGATGTGATTGGTTTTGATTACGCATCGCAGTTTCCCTGGGAGGCAAAGGAGGAGTTTCCGGCCTTTCTGCGTGAGATTTCCGACAGGTACAGCTCTGTTGAAATCATAGCCAACAGCCTTGGGGCCCTTTTGGCGCTGTACAGCTTGTCTGGACAGGAAATCCGCAAGGCTTACTTGATTTCGCCTGTTGTGGACATGGAAAAGCGCATTATGGATATGATGGGCTGGGAATCCGTTACAGAGGATATGCTGAAGAAGAAACAGCTGATCAAAACCGCCTATGGCGAAACCCTATCCTGGGAATATCTGCGCTATGTAAGGGAAAATCCGATTGCGTGGAAGATTCCTACTCATATTTTATATGCGCAGATGGATCACCTAACTTCCTATGAAACAATATCGGAATTTGCAAATCAGACCGGTGCAACACTGACCGTTATGGAATCCGGGGAACACTGGTTTCACACTCCGGAGCAGATGGATTTTTTGGATCGATGGATTCTGGCGCACAAGGAAGATTAAAAAATGGCAGGAGCGCAAAGGCTTCTGCCATTTTTGAAACTTGCCACATTAGTTTTTGGGCATCATCCGGGTTTGCGGTTCGGTAGCTGCGGTGGTGCTGGTGGTGGTGTCATCCAGCGGGCCGTTGCCGTGGTCAATGGTAGCCTCGGTATGGGTAGGCTGGGTAGCCTGGGTAGTGGGCAGCGTGGTAGGACGTGTGGTGGGCTCGCCGTTGGTGGGGAGCACCGTGGGGGCAACTGTGGTGCCTAAATCGGGGTTGGTACAGCCGCAGCCTGTCATCAGAGCGGCGGTAAGGACAACCAACAGTGTCAGCAAAGCAATGGGTTTCATGGTAATTACCTCCAAATAGGTTTGGTTTCATGGGTAGTATTTCCGCTGTTCTTCGTTTTATACGGGCCAAAGGAGAAAACTTTTTTTGGCCCTGTAAAAATTATGCTTTTTATCGTTGCTTTTTGGGAGAAAACCATGTATAATGAAAAACAACCCAAAACAAACAAAAGGAGAGTTTCACGATGAAGAAGCTTGCGGTTAAGAAAAATGAGGCGTGCATGGCTTGCTTGCAGTGTGTCAGCGCCTGCTCCCAGGCATTCTACAAGGAGTTTGACGAGGACCTGTCCTGTATCCATATCGTCTCCGGCAAGAATGGCGAGGCCAAGCCCCAGACCTGCATTCAGTGCGGCAAGTGCATGCGTGCTTGCGAGCACGAGGCCATCACCCAGAACCCCAAGACCGGCGTGTATATGATCAACAAGAAGAAGTGTGTCAGCTGCGGCAAGTGCGCCGAAGTCTGCCCCATGCACGTGATCGTCTATACCCCGGGCAACCCTGCTTCTAAGTGCATCGCCTGCGGCATCTGCGCCAAGGCCTGCCCCATGGAAGTGCTGGAAATCGTGGAGAAGTAATTCCATTTGTGAAAAGAAGGGCGGCGAAAGCTGCCCTTTTTTGCGGAAATTTTGGATAGATGGGGGACATTAGGAGGAAACATGAGCTATCACGGACGTTTTGAAAATCATCCGAATCAGAAGCGGCGGCGCAAGAACAGCAGTGCCGGTAAAATTATGCTGATTGTGCTGGTAGTGGTGCTGCTGCTGATTTTGGGAGCGGTTGCTTGGGCTATGGTTTACTACTACCAAATGATGAACAAGATGAATACCGTCATCCTGCCGCCGGTTACGACTGCAGCGACGGAACATCAAATCCAACCGACCCAAGCACCGGAGACACTTCCGGTGACGGAGGCAACCACGGCCCCCACCGAAACCACCCGGGCGCCGATGACCGCTGACGACATCGTGAATATTTTGGTGGTTGGCCAAGCAGCCCGGGAAGGGGAGGAGTCCCGGATGGCAGACAGCTCCATTGTGGTGTCCCTCAACACCTACACCGGGGAAGTGACCTTGTTCTCTGTGCTGCGGGATACTCTAGTGCAGCCGCCGGATTACCGGGACAGCCGGGGCCAGAAGCACACCTGCGGACAAATCAAATTCACTTCCTGCTATGCCCTGGGTTATGTTTGGGGCGGTAAGGAAAACGGTGTGGTAGATGCCATGGCCTTTGCTAACGCCACGCTGGCCCGGAACTTCGGCATAGAGATTGATTACAATGTGGAGGTCAGCTTCGACAGCTTTGTGAAGCTGGTGGACTACATGGGCGGTGTGCGTATTGAGCTGACCCAGGCGGAAGCGGATTATTTGAACAACGACGATGTGTGGGTCCAGCGGGACATAGAGCCGGGTGAGCAGCGGCTTTACGGCATGGAGGCTCTGTGCTACGCCCGGATGCGCAAGGCCGAGGGAGATTCCGACAGCGATATCAAGCGCACTGCCCGCCAACGTAAGGTGATTTCTGCCCTCATCGATAAGGTGCGGGACATGAGCCTGAGCGAGCTGCAAGGCTGGGTAGATATTCTGCTGCCGATGATTACTACCACCATGCAGCCCAATGATGTGGCTGGACTTTTGATGAAGACGCTTCCTGTTTTGCCGAATCTGAAAGTAAATACCCATAGCATTCCCGTTGAAAACGAAACCTTGAAGGGCAGCTGCTGGGGCGATGTGATTGATATTTATGACGATGGAATTCCCGACAGCGTTATGATCTTCGACCGGGATAAAAATATCCGGTACATCCGAGCCATCACCGAGGCGGAAACGGCTAACTGAGCCGGGCGTGGCTGATTTTGTAAAATTGCGGAAAAAGCTTGTATTATCCGAAAAACTGTGTTAGAATATCGTGGTTACGGAAAATTTTTGCCTCTAGGAGGATATTTATGAGCTATCAAGGCCGATTTGAGAATCAGAAGCAGCCGCCCCATCGGGGCAAAAAAATGGGCACTGGTCTGAAGGTGACCCTGATTGTGCTGGTGGTGCTTCTGGCGCTGGTAGCAGGACTGGTGATTTTTGCCGTCTCGTACTACTACCGCATGATGAATAAAATGAACATCGTGACCCTGCCAAAGAACACCCACAGTTACACCGATGTTTATGACGAAACCCAGCCCCAGAGCAAACCCACTGTTCCGGTGCAGACCGCCCCTGTGACAGAGGCCACCACAGCGCCCACGGAAACCACTCGTGCGCCGATGAGTGCAGATGATATTGTGAACATCCTGCTGGTTGGCCAGGCTGCCCGGGAGGGAGAGGAATCCCATCTGGCGGATACCACCATTCTGGTGTCGGTGAATACCTATACCGGAGAAGTGACCCTGTTCTCTGTGCTGCGGGATACGCTGATTGGGTCTATCCAGTATACCGATACCAGCGGAAAGACCCACTATTCCGGCGGCGTGAAGTTCAACACCTGCTACCATAACGGCTTCCTTTGGGGTGGCAAGGATAATGGCACCGTGGATGCCATGGCCTTTACCAATGCGGTGCTGATGAATGACTATGGCATTGAAGTGGACTATAATGTGGAGGTCAGCTTTGACAGCTTCATTAAGCTCATCGACTATATGGGCGGTGTGCGCATCGAGCTGACTCAGGCGGAAGCGGATTATCTGAACAAGGATGATGTGTGGGTTAAACGTGATATTGAGGCAGGAGAACAGCGGCTCTATGGTATGGAGGCTCTGTGCTACGCCCGGATGCGCAAAGCAGAGGGCGATTCCGACAGCGATATCAAGCGGACGGCCCGCCAGCGCAAGCTGATTGAGGCTCTGCTGAACAAGGTGCGGGATATGAGCCTGAGCGAACTGCAAAGCTGGGTAGACATTCTGCTGCCGATGATCACCACCACCATGACGCCCAATGATGTGGCTGGACTGCTGATGAAGGTGATTCCGGTTCTGCCGAATTTGAAGGTGAGCAGCCACACCATTCCCATCGAGAACGAAACTCTGGAGGGCAGCCGCTGGGGCGACACGGTGGATATTTATGGCGATGGCATGAGCCACAGCGTCATCCGCTTTGACAAGAACAAGAACGTCAAGTTCATCCGGGCCATTACCGAGGCCGAGGGCGTTCAGTAACCAAATATGTTTTCGGGCGTACAGAGTTTTCTGTGCGCCCGATTTTTCTGTGCGGGAATAATTGCATAATCCAGCGGAATATGCTATACTATTTGAGACTATACACCCGGAGGCGTTTATGAGGGAATTGACAGAATTACAGCGGAAATGTGCCGCATTGCTGCCGGATATGGAGCTGCGCTTTGACGAGCCTATGTCCAATCATACATCCTTCCGCATTGGCGGCGGGGCAGAAATCATGGCCTTCCCCAAAACCAGAGGGGAACTGGCGGAGATTCTGAAAGTGTCCGCTTTATTGGACTGTAACTGTGCTATCTTGGGGGCAGGAACCAATGTACTGGCCCCGGATGGGGGATTGCCTGGTGTGGTGATCTGCCTAAAGGACTGCCTGGACGGCTTGGAACAGACAGCACCCAACCGCATTCGTGTTATGGCTGGTGTCACCATGACCCGTGCGGCGGTGTTTGCTGCCAACCTGGGGCTGTCTGGCCTGGAATTTGCTCACGGCATTCCCGGCAGTGTTGGCGGTGGTGTGTACATGAACGCCGGTGCGTATGGCGGGGAAATCTGTCAGGTGTGTACCGCCGTGGAAGTGATGGACCGCCAGGGCCAGGTGCGGCAGCTTACTGCCCAGCAGATGAATTTTTCTTACCGCCACAGTTTGTTGGAGGATACCAAGGAGCTGGTGGTGAGCGCAGAATTTACCCTGACTCCGGGAGACCCGGAGGTTATCTGGAGCCGGATGAAGGAGCTGATTGCCAAGCGCACCGCTTCGCAGCCGCTAAATCTGCCCTCTGCCGGTTCGGCATTTAAGCGCCCGGTAGGTGGCTATGCTGCGGCTCTGATTCAGGAGAGCGGTTTGAAGGGCTATCAGGTAGGCGGCGCTGCCATTTCAGAAAAGCACGCCGGATTTGCGGTGAACTTGGGCGGCGCCACAGCACAGGATGTTCAGCAGCTGCTGTGCCAGGTTTCTGACCAAGTCTATGCCAAAACCGGCATCCGCTTGGAGCCGGAAGTGCGCATCTGGTAAGCGATGCGATTTATTAAGTACCATAGAAAGGGGTCTGACCATGACCTTATCCTTTTCCGCCGGGGCCAAGGCAGAAATTTGCCGTGTGCTTCCTCAGAAGCATTGCTGCGCCTTGGCCCAGTGTTTTGGCATTCTGCTTTACGCCAACAGCTTCCGTTGGGATGGCATCCGCATTATTACGGAAAGCCGGGAATTTGCCGCTGTGCTGCCGAAGCTGTTTCAGAAGGCCTTCGGTTTGGAGTTTGACAGCTATCCCAGCCTCAGCGGCCCAGGCAAGCTGGTATTTCAGATGCATGACCCTCAGAAGCTGGGGCAGATTTTGGCTTGCTTTGGCTTTGATCATCAGACTTTGGCGCTGCACGTGAATCTGCCTGTGGTGGAGGAGGAGTGCTGCAAGGCATCCTTCCTCCGGGGCGCATTCCTGGCAGGAGGAAGCGTTACGGACCCGGGCAAGGGCTACCATATGGAACTGGTCACTACCCATCACAGTGTTTGCCGGGAGACGGATACGCTCATCCGGGATACCATGGGATTTGCGCCTAAGTCTGCGGCACGGGGCGGCGGTCAGGTGCTCTACCTGAAACAAAGTGAGCAGATTGCCGACTTTTTGACCTATCTGGGTGCACCGGTGGCTGCTATGGGCATTATGGAAGCGCGGCTGGAAAAAGAGCTGAACAACAAGGTCAATCGCCGCTGCAACTGTGACGATGCCAACATCACCAAGGTGGTGGAGGCGGCCCAGGAGCAGCTGGCGGCCATCCGCACCTTGGAGCAGACGCAGCGGCTGGACAGCCTGCCCGGTAAGCTGCTGCAAGCCGCTCTGGCCCGGCGGGACAACCCCTCGGCATCTTTGTCGGAGCTGGCGGCGATGATGGAACCGCCCATCACCAAACCGGCTATGAGCAACCGCATGAAAAAACTGGTAAGTCTTGCCAAGGAGGGAACGGCATGAGCTTTGTGCATCTGCATGTCCACAGTGAATACAGCCTGCTGGACGGCGCCTGCCGGGTAGAAGGCTTGATGGAGCGGGTGAAGGAGCTGGGGCAGACAGCCGTGGCCATCACCGACCATGGTGTGATGTATGGCTGCATCGACTTTTACAAAGCCGCCAAGGCAGCTGGGGTCAAGCCTATTATCGGCTGCGAGGTCTACGTAGCTCGCAGAGGAATGGAGGACCGTGTGCATGGTATCGACAATGACCCATACCATCTGGTGCTGCTGTGCAAGGACCGCACCGGCTACGAAAACCTGTGCTACTTGGTGAGCGAGGCGTTTATTCATGGTTTTTATGGCAAGCCCCGGGTGGATTTGGCGTTGCTGGAAGCTCACCATGAGGGGCTGATCGCCCTGTCGGCCTGTTTGGCCGGTGGTGTGCCCCAGTATCTGATGGACCAGGATTACGCCGGAGCCAAGGCCTATGCCGAGAATCTGGCGAGAATTTTTGGAGAAGATAATTTTTATTTGGAATTGCAGGACCACGGCATCCCGGAGCAGCGTGCCGTCAACCAGGGGGTGCTGCGGCTGGCCCGGGAGACGGGGCTGCCTCTGGTGGTTACCAACGATGCCCACTATCTGCGCCGGGAGGATGCCAAAATCCACGACGTTTTGCTGTGCATCCAGACCGGCAAAACCGTGGACGACGAAAACCGCATGAAATTCCAGACCGAGGAATTTTATATCAAAAGCGAGGAAGAGCTAAAGCGCAGCTTCCCAGGGCTGGAGGAGGCGTTCTCTAACACGCAGACCATTGCGGACCGCTGCAACTTGGACTTTACCTTCCATGAGTACCACCTGCCGTCTTTTCCGGTGCCAGCAGGGTTTACCAATGAGGGGTATTTTCGGCAGCTGTGCGAGGACGGTTTCCGCCAGCGCTATGAAAATCCGCCCCAATCTTACCGGGAACGCTTAGAATACGAAATCGGGGTCATCAGCCGGATGGGGTATGTCAACTACTACCTGATCGTCTGGGACTTTATCCGCTATGCCAAAGAACAGGGCATCCCGGTGGGACCGGGACGTGGCTCCGGTGCTGCTTCCATTGTGGCGTACTGCATGCACATCACGGAAGTGGACCCCATGAAATACAGCCTGATTTTTGAACGGTTCCTCAATCCGGAGCGGGTGAGCATGCCGGATTTCGATACCGACTTCTGCCAAGAACGGCGAGGTGAGGTTATCGAATACGTGATGCGAAAGTACGGTGCAGACCACGTCAGCCAGATTGCAACCTTCGGCACCATGGCGGCCAGAGGTGCTATTCGAGATGTGGGCCGGGCGCTGAATTTCAGCTATGCGGAGACGGATGTGGTGGCCAAGCTGGTCCCGGCCACCCCCCATATTACGCTGGAAGAGGCGCTGAAGGTCAGCCCTCGGCTAAAACAGATGTATGATGAGGACAGCCGGGTGCAGCTGCTGATTGATACGGCCCGGAGCTTGGAGGGAATGCCCCGGAACGCCTCTACCCATGCCGCCGGCGTGGTGATTACAGCGGACCCGGTGTATACCTATGTGCCCCTGTCCCGCAACGACGATACCATCGTCACCCAGTACACCATGACCACCATCGAGGAGCTGGGCCTGCTGAAAATGGACTTCCTGGGTCTGCGAAACCTGACGGTGATTCACGATGCCGAGGAGCAGATCCGAGCTTTCCGGCCGGATTTTTCTATGGCAAACATTCCTGATGATGACCCGGAGACGTTCCAGATGCTAACAGAAGGAAAAACACAGGGCGTGTTCCAGCTGGAATCGGCGGGAATGACTGGCGTTTGTGTCAATATGAAAGCCAGTTCCATCGAGGATATCACCGCTATTGTGGCATTGTACCGCCCTGGCCCTATGGATTCGATTCCGCGCTTTATTGCCAATAAACTGGATTCCAGAAAAGTCACCTATAAAACACCAATGCTGGAACCGATTTTAAGGGTCACCTATGGCTGTATTGTCTACCAGGAGCAGGTGATTGAAATTTTCCGTTCCTTAGGCGGCTACACCATGGGACAGGCCGACAATATCCGCCGGGCTATTTCCAAGAAAAAGCTGAAGGTCATTGAAGCGGAGCGAAAGGTCTTTGTCTATGGTGATCAGGCCCAGGGGATTTCCGGCTGTGTAGGCCATGGCATTCCTGAGGAAGTGGCCCAGTCTATCTATGACGAAATCGTAGACTTTGCCAACTATGCCTTCAACAAGGCCCATGCGGTGTGCTATGCGGTGGTGTCCTATCAGACGGCCTACCTGAAATGCCACTATCCCAAGCAGTACATGGCGGCGCTGATGACGTCGGTTTTGGATTCTGCTGCCAAGATTTCCGGCTACATTGCCGAGTGTAAAGAAATGGGCATCCAGGTGCTGCCCCCGGACTTAAACCACTCCGATGATCCGTTCACCGTAGAAGGGGATTGCATTCGCTTTGGTTTGGGCGCGGTGAAGAATGTGGGGCGGGGCTTGATTCGCTCTATGGTGAAAAAGCGCCAGGAAGGCGGTCCCTTCCAATCCCTGGAAGATTTCCTGCGGCGGATGGATGAAGGAGAGCTCAACAAGCGGGCAGTGGAAAACTTCATCAAGTCCGGTGCTGCGGACTGCTTCGGTCATCATCGCAGTGAACTGCTGGCGGTGTATGAGCAGATGATGGATGCTGTGGCAGACTCCCGGAAGAAGAATTTGGAGGGGCAGATGGGTCTGTTCTCCATGCTGGAGGAGGATGCCGGTGCAATCCCCATTCCGCCGCTGAAGGAAATGAAAAAGGCAGAGCTGCTGGCTTTGGAAAAGGAAACGACCGGCATCTACCTATCCGGCCATCCCATGGATGACTACCGCCCGTATCTGAAAAATACCCATGTGGTTCATATTGCCCGGCTCATGGACGAGGAAAGCACGTATACCGATGACCAGATTATCAGCGTAGCGGGTATTGTCCAGACGGTAAAGATGAAAACAACCCGCTCCAACTCTGTTATGGCCTATGTTACCTTGGAGGATGACACGGCGACGGTGGAAATGCTGGCCTTTTCCAATGTATTGAGTCAATATGGCGGCTATCTTCGGGAAGGAAGCGCTGTGGTTGTTACGGGCCGCCTGTCTCTGCGAGATGACAAGGAACCGCAGATCGTGGTGAATCGGGCCAGACCGATTTCGGACTTTTCTCAGCAAGAGCAGCCGCCGGAGCCGGCACCACCTGCCGCTGGCAAGTTGTACCTGCGCCTGACCACGGAACAGGATCGGCTCTTTGCCAAAGTACGGGCGATTGTCAATATGTTCCCTGGAACGAACCCAGTGGTGGTGTATTTTGCCGACACCGGAAAGCGACTGGGGGCAAGGTGCGCCCTGGCGCAAATGATGGTAGAGGAACTGAAAAATGTATTGGGAGAGGGAAATGTTGTTGTGAAATAGCTTTCCTTTTCCAAAGGAATGTGCTATAATGTTACAAGCTATGACAATTTATGCCGCTGCCTGACAGGCAACAGAAAGGAGCGGATGCCGTGAAACGGAAGATGCGTTTTTTTGCGTGGGCGTTGTCTCTGGCGCTGCTGCTGACAGGCTGCGCCAACCAAACAGTGGAGGAGATGTACGCCCTGCCCAAGCGGTCCAAGGCCTATGACAAATTGCAATTTGCCATTGACTCGGCTATGGCGGGGCTGACCTACTGCGCCCCTCGATCTGGCGACAACCAGCAGACGGTGCAAAGCGCCGATTTGGACGGGGACGGAATTGAGGAGTATCTGGTTTTTGCCAAGGGAACCGATGAGAAACCGCTGCAAGTGCTGATTTTTAAGCAGGAACCGGATGGAACTGTGCGGCATGCGGAGACAATTCGCAGCAACGGTCAGGCGTTTGAGCAGGTAGAATATGTGGAGTTTGACGATTTGCCCGGATGTGAATTGGTGATTGGCCAGCAGGTCAGCGACCAAGTGCTGCGGTCTGTGGCAGTGTATACATTCTCTGGGGGCGGCGCAGAGATGCTGCTGCTGAATACGTATTCTAAGTTCCTCACCTGTGATTTGGATGAGGACGGACTTAGAGAGCTGATGGTACTGCGGCCTGGAGAAGCGGCCACGGAACGAGGCGTAGCGGTGCTTTACAGCAGCCAAAACGGACAGATCGTTCGTTCTGTGGAAACGGAGCTTTCGGAAGAACCCTCCAAAATCCGGCGGATGAGCGCCGGCAGACTCCAGGGGGGAACTCCGGCGGTGTATGTCGGAAGCGCAGCAGATGAGAAGGCGATTGTTACCGATATTTTTGCCTTGAAGGATGGGAAGTTTACCAATATTTCCTTCTCCAGTGAGGCGGATACCAGCATTCGGACACTGCGAAACTACTATGTGTATGCCAGCGATATTGATGAAGATGGCATTTTGGAACTGCCGTCGCTGATTACGATGAAGCCGGTCACTTCCGTTCAGGAAAAGCAGCAGCAATTCCTACTGCGTTGGTTCTCCCTAGATGTAAACGGTTGGGAAATGGATAAAATGTTTACGTTCCATAACTATCTGGGGGGCTGGTATTTGGAGCTCAACAGTGATTGGGCCAGCCGGATATCCGTGGAGCAGGAACAGGACATGTATACCTTCTACGTCTGGGACGATTCCTATCAGCAGGCAACGATGCTGTTTAAGCTATACGTATTCACCGGCACGGACCGGGATAAGCTGGCCTCCGGCGCTGGGCGTTTTCCGCTGTATCGGGCGGAAGGTGTTGCCTATGCAGCCAGCTTGGAATACGGCGCTGCGGACTATGGCATTACCCAAGACCAGCTGATTGAGGCGTTCCATCTGCTGCGGCAAGACCGGCAGTACAGTGGGTTATAATACATAGCAAATAAAGAGGTGCGATATGAAAAAAGTTCTGATCATGGAGGATGAATTGAACATCCGCAGCTTTGTGGTCATCAACCTGAAGCGGGCGGGCTACGACGTCATTGAGGCAGGCGACGGCCAGGGTGCTCTGGATGCGATTGCTGCCAATCCGGATGTTGGTGTGGCCATTCTGGACATTATGGTGCCTGGTATTGACGGATTTGAGGTCTGCCGCCGTATCCGAGCCACCAATAAGCAGATGGGCATCATTATGCTCACGGCCCGCACCCAAGAAATGGACAAGGTGACGGGGCTGATGACTGGCGCAGACGACTATGTGACCAAGCCCTTCTCCCCGGCGGAGCTGACTGCCCGAATTGATGCCCTGTACCGCCGCATTGGCGGCGATGCCAGCGCCAGCTCGGAGCTGCTGACCCAGGGGCCCTTCGTGATGAACACCCGCAACCACACCCTGGAGAAAAACGGCAACCGCATTCGCCTGACTCAGGTGGAGTATGCCATTTTGAAGCTGTTTATGCAGAATCCGGGCCGTGCTCTGTCCCGGGAGGACATTCTCTCGGCAGTTTGGGGCCGGGATTATGAGGGCGAGCTGAAAATCGTGGATGTCAACATCCGGCGGCTGCGAATCAAGATTGAAGATGACACGGCGAACCCCACCTACATCACCACGGTGTGGGGCTTGGGCTATAAGTGGGGCGCATAAGACCCATGACCATCAAAAGCCTGCAAAAAATGGGCGGCCTGCAAAAGCGGTGGCTGCTCAATACAGCCAGTGTGGTGCTGGCAGTGGGGCTGGTGTGCGTGCTGGCTGTGACCGCCGCATTTGCCGCCTACTACTATTCCAACATGCTTTCCGATATGGAAAACCGGGCCGGACGGGCAGTGGATTTTTTCGATGCCAATTTAGACCAAACTTACCACGAATACTATAATTCCTGCATTACCTATGCCCAAACTTACGAAGACAAAGACCGCATCGAGCTGCAATTTATTGATGCTGAGGGAAAACTGGTAGCCTCCTCCTATGGTCAGTGGGCAGGAGAAGCCGGCCGCACGCCGGAGATTCAAGAGGCGATTCACACCCGGATGGTGCAGCCCTTTGTGGGACGTGACCCAGCCACGGGAGAGCGAATTTTAGCAGCCTCCGGCCCGATGATTTTCAGCAATGGCGACGTGGTGGGCGTACTGCGTTTTGTAACCTCCACCCGGCTGGTGGACCGGCAGATTATGCTGGTGGTGCTCACCAGCAGCCTGGTGCTGATGATGGTGATGGCGGTGGTGCTGGTGAGCAGCAACTACTACCTCCACTCCATTATGAACCCAGTGGAACAGATCACCGAGAAGGCTAAGCGCATTGCCAACGGCAGCTACGGTGTGCAGATCAAAACCCCTTACAAGGACGAAATCGGCGAACTGGCAGAGACCATCAATGAAATGTCCAACAAAATCGCCCAGAACGAGAAAATGCAGGTGGAGTTTATCAGCCAGCTTTCCCATGAACTGCGCACGCCGCTGACGGTAATCAATGGCTGGAGCGAAACCTTGCTGGCTGACGAAAACATGGATGCCGACACCCGGCAAGGGATGAAAATCATTGCCAGCGAGGCCAAGCGCCTGACGGAGATGGTGGTGGACCTGCTGGACTTTACCCGGATGCAGGATGGCCGCATGACCTTAGCGGTAGAAATGACCGACCTGCGAGGAGAATTTGAGGACACCGTATATATGTACGGCAGCCGATTGAGCCAGGACGGCATCAAGCTGCATTATGTGGACACCGACGAGGACATCCCAGAAATCCCCTGCGACCCGAAACGGCTGCGGCAGGTGTTCTTGAACGTTCTGGATAACGCTGCCAAATATGGCGGCTCCGGCAAACGGATAGATGCATCCATCAGCTATGACGGCGACAATGTGATTGTCCGCATTCGAGACTACGGCCCGGGCATCCCGGAGGATGAGCTGCCGCTGGTGAAGAAGAAGTTTTACAAAGGCAGCGCCAGTGTGCGGGGAACCGGCATTGGTTTGGCTGTGTGCGATGAAATTGTAGAGATGCACGGCGGCACGTTGACACTGGAAAATGCCCCCGGCGGCGGTACGTTGGTGACCATCTCCATCCCGGCTGGCCACTGATGCTGCCAATTTGACGATTCCAAGGAGAACTTATCGATATGGCAAACAAACAAACCCATCCGGAAAAATTCAAAACCATGATTGGCGGCCAGGCCCTGATTGAGGGAATTATGATGCGCGGCCCGGAAAAGGATGCCATTGTTACCCGTGGCCCGGAGGGACTGAACATTGAGGTCCATCCCAGAAAGCTGAATCCGCCGAAATCCTGGAAGAGTCTTCCTTTTATCCGGGGCGTGTTTAACTTTTTCGATGCCCAGGTGGTGGGTGTAAAGGCCCTGATGCGCTCGGCAGATCTAGCCCCCGAAGAAGAGCAGGAGCAGCCCTCCAAGCTGGACAAATGGCTGGAAGAAAAGCTGGGCAACGAGAAATTCCAGCATCTGATTGTTGGTCTGGCGGTGGCCATGGGCCTGGGGCTGTCGATTCTGCTGTTTTTTCTGCTGCCTATGGTTATCGGCGGCCTGTTTGATCGCTGGCTCACCAGCACTTTGGCGGTGAATCTGGTGGAGGGCCTGATTCGCATGGTCATTTTCCTGATTTACATGATTGGTATTTCCCGGCTTGGGGAGATGAAACGGGTGTTTGCCTACCACGGTGCGGAGCATAAGACCATCCGCTGCTATGAGGCCGGGTTGCCGTTGACGGTGGAAAACGTCCGCAGCCAGACCCGCCTGCACCCCCGGTGCGGCACCAGCTTCCTGCTGGTGGTGATGGTGGTGTCCATCTTGGTGTTTTCCATTGCATCGTCAGCGCTGCTGGCCCTGTTCCCTGGGCTGGAGACTATGCGGGGCACCATCGGCTACCGCCTGGGGATGATGGCTTTTAAGCTGCTGCTGATTCCTGTGGTGGTGAGCATCACCTATGAACTCAACCGCTGGGCAGGCAGACATAACAATCTGCTGACCCGGATTTTGACTGCTCCCGGTATGTGGATGCAGCACTTTACCACCAACGAGCCGGATGACAGCATGATTGAGGTGGGGATTGCGGCGGTACAGGCGGTTCTGCCCGAACAGGAGGGCCAGGACCGATGGTAAAACAATATGGCGAGCTGTACCAGGACACCCGCCGAGCGCTGCTTCAGCAGGAGGATAGCCAGGATGCCGGGTTGCTGGCACGATTGATTATCTGCCAGGCCAGTGGTAAAGACCATGCGCAATTCCTGGCGGACCGGGATTTGTATGCCCCGGAACACGTGGTTTCTCAGGTTGAGGAATATTTACAGCGGCTGCTGGCAGGGGAACCCATTGCCTATGTGCTGGGCCAGTGGGAGTTTTACGGCCTGCCTTTGAAGGTCACTCCGGATGTGTTGATCCCTCGGGACGATACCTGTGCCGTGGCAGATCTGGCCATTCGTCAGAGCCTGTTTCTGGAGCAGGACCCCCGGATTTTGGACTTGTGCTGCGGCAGCGGCTGCATTGGTCTGGCAGTGGCCAAGCGGGTGAAGGATGCCAAGGTGACCCTGGCGGACATCAGCCAAGCGGCTTTGATGGTAGCCAAGGAAAACGCTGCATCCAACAAGCTCTCCGGTCGAGTGCGCTGTGTCCGGGCCAATGCGTTGGAACCGGCGGCTCGTTTTTTGGGGAAGTTTGATTTGATTGTTTCCAATCCGCCTTACATCACCGCTGCGGAGATGGAACAGCTGCCTGCCAGCGTGGCCGATTTTGAGCCGCATCTGGCCCTCTATGGCGGAGAGGACGGGCTGGACTTTTACCGCTCTATTGCAGAAAACTACACCCCGGCCCTGCGGCCTGGGGGCTATCTTTGTCTGGAATTTGGCATGGGCCAGGGCGACCAGGTCTGCCAGATTCTGACTCAGGCAGGCTACACCATTTTGGAGCGTGCCCAGGACTTTAATCAGATTGAACGTGCCGTGCTGGCCCAGTACGGCAGGAAGGAAGGATAACATGGCAACGAAAAAGACAGTTTACGAAGCCCCGTCTCCGGCATCGGACAAGAAAAAGGCCCTGCAAACCGCCCTGGCTCAGATCGATAAGAATTTCGGCAAGGGCACAGTGATGCGCCTGGGCGACCGGCCGGAGATGAATGTGGAGGCCATTCCTACCGGATCTCTGGCACTGGATGCGGCGCTGGGTATCGGCGGTGTGCCCAAGGGGCGGATCATTGAGATTTACGGCCCGGAATCTTCCGGTAAGACAACCTTGGCTCTGCATATTCTGGCCGAGGCCCAGAAGCGGGGTGGGGAAGTGGCCTTCGTGGATGCGGAGCACGCCCTGGACCCGGTGTACGCCGCAGCTCTGGGGGTGGACACCGACAATCTGCTGGTCTCCCAGCCAGACACCGGCGAGCAGGCCTTGGAAATCACCGATGCTCTGGTGCGCTCCGGCGCCGTGGATGCCGTGGTGGTGGACTCGGTGGCCGCTCTGGTGCCCAAGCAGGAAATCGAGGGCGAAATGGGCGACACCTTCGTGGGCTTGCAGGCCCGGCTGATGTCCCAGGCTCTGCGGAAGCTGGCCGGTACCATTGCCAAGACCAACTGCGTGGTCATCTTCATCAACCAGCTGCGTATGAAGATTGGCGTGATGTACGGCAACCCCGAAACCACCACCGGCGGCAACGCCTTGAAGTTCTATGCCTCCGTCCGGCTGGACGTGCGGCGCATTGAGTCCATCAAGGAAGGCGGCAACGTGGTAGGCAACAAGACCCGGGTAAAGGTGGTCAAGAACAAGGTCGCACCTCCCTTCCGGGAGGCCGTATTCGAGATCCTCTACGGCCAGGGCATTTCCAAGTGGGGCGAGTTGGTGGATCTGGCGGTGCAGATGGACATCATCCAGAAAAGCGGCAGCTGGTTCTCCATGGGTGATGAGCGCATCGGCCAGGGTGCAAACTCCGTGAAGGAATTCTTGATTGCTAACCCGGAGATTGCTGAAAAAGTGGAAGCCCAGGTGCGGGAGAATCTCTGGAAGCTCAACGGCAGCGCCCCCAAGGCTCCGGCTAAGGCGGCGGAGAAGGCGGTTTCCGTCAGCGCAGACGACTTCGACGATGAAGCTTGAGCTGCTGAAAACCACGCCGGACCGGGCGGGTCGATATTGGGCCAGCTTTGAAGATGGCTCCCGGATGGGGCTGTACCGGCAGACGGTGGAGGACTTTGGCCTGTACAGCGGCAAGGAGCTGCAAGCGCAGGAGATGGAGGCGCTAAAGAACGCTGCTAGTGCGATGTCCGCAAAAATGCGGGCTGTGCGAATCGTCTCGGCCAGCAACGTCTCCCAGCGAATGCTGGAGGAAAAGCTGGTGCGCAAGGGTGAAAAACCGGACCAAGCTAAGGCTGCCGTGGCGTGGATGGCAGAGCTGAATCTGGTGGACGACCGCCAGACTGCTGATCAGGTGGTGCGCTCCTGCATTGCCAAGGGCTACGGCCCCGCCAGAGCCAGGCAGGCACTATACGAAAAGCGAGTTCCCAAAGAATTCTGGGAGGAAGCCTTGGAAGACTACCCAGACCAAAGTGAAAAAATAGAGGCGTTTCTCCGGGACCGGCTGGGGCCGGATGCGGACGAGAAACAGCGCAGGCGGGCCATCGATGCCCTGCTGCGCCGGGGCCACAGCTACGGCGACATCCGTCGGGTGCTGGAATCCCTCTGCTTCGATACGGAGGACCTTCAGGAGGAATACTGAATTATGGCAAATATTGGATTTATTTCCCTGGGCTGTGCCAAGAACCAGGTGGACTGCGAGCGGATGATGTATCGGGTCCGGGAGGCAGGGCACACCGTCCAGGAGGACGTGGCCGGGTGCGACGTGGTGGTCATCAACACCTGCGGCTTCATCGACTCGGCCAAGGCAGAGGCCATTGACTACATTCTAGCGACAGCTGCCATGAAGCAGGAGGGCCTGGTGGGCAAGATTTTGGTCACTGGCTGCCTGTCCCAGCGGTATCAGCAGGAGATTTTCCAGGAGATGCCGGAGGTGGACGGCATTCTGGGCACCGGCAGCTATACCCAGATTGTGCCCGCTATTGAGGCGCTGCTGGATGGAAACACGGTGTCGGACTTCGGCTGCATCGATGCCCCGGAGGAGGAAACCGGCCGGGTGCTCACCACGCCGGAGCATTACGCTTTCCTGAAAATCGCCGAGGGCTGCGACAACCACTGCGCTTACTGCATCATTCCCAAGCTCCGGGGAAAATTCCGCAGCCGTCCCATGGACGATATTTTGTACGAAGCTCGTCTGCTGGCGGATGCCGGTGTGAAGGAGCTGATCGTGGTGGCCCAAGATACCAGCCGCTACGGCACGGACCTGCCCGGACATAAGCGGCTGCTGCCCCAGCTGCTGACCCAGCTGTGCCAAATCGAAGGCATCCACTGGGTGCGGGTGCACTACGTCTACCCGGATGAAATCGACGATGATTTCATTGATGTGATGGCCAACGAGCCGAAGATCGTGAAGTATCTGGACATTCCCATCCAGCACTGCAACAGCCGCATTCTCAAGCTGATGAACCGCCGGGGCGACGGTCTCTTCCTGCTTCAGCTGATTGAAAAGCTGCGCAGCCGGATTCCCGGCCTGGTGATTCGCACCAGCCTGATTACCGGCCTTCCCGGCGAGGGCGAGGCGGAATTTGAGGAGCTGTGCCAATTCCTGCGACAGGTGCGCCTGGAGCGGGTGGGGGCATTCCCCTTCTCCCCGGAGGAGGGCACCGAGGCGGCTAAGATGGACTTCGTGGACAGCGACACCGCCATGGAACGTGCCCAGATGGTGGAGATGATCCAGTCTGCCATTATGGACGACTACAACGCCGCCCTGCAGGGCAAGACCCTGGAGGTGCTGGTGGACGGCTACGACGAGGAGCAGGAGCAGTTCTTCGGCCGTACCTACGCCGACTCCCCGGACATTGACGGCCGGGTGTGGCTGGCTTCGGAGGAGCCGCTGCGTGAGGGTAGCTTCGTAACGGTAAAAATTGACGGCTGCGTGGACGGCGATCTGACCGGCTATGTTTTGGAGGAGACGGCACAATGACATTGGCAAGTAAAATCACCCTGGTGCGGGTGCTGATGATTCCGGCCTTTATGGCTACTATGTACGCATCCGGCGGCCAAAGCGGCGTGTGGATGCTGGTGTCGCTGGTCATCTTCGTGGTCGCCAGTCTGACGGACTTTGTAGACGGCTACATCGCCCGGCACTACAACCAGACCACGGATTTCGGTAAATTCCTGGACCCGCTGGCGGATAAGCTGCTGGTGATTGCCGCCATGGCCATGTTCTGCCAGTGGGGCGTGTTCCCCGCTTGGGCGCTGATGATCGTGCTGACCCGGGAGTTTGCTGTCACGGGATTGCGGCTGGTGGCTGTCCAGAAGGGCACCGTCATCGCCGCCGGATGGAGCGGTAAGGTCAAAACCGCCTCCACCATGGTGGGCCTGTGCTTTATGATGGCCCTGCCCGGTGTGGCACTGCTGAATTGGATCGTCATTGCGGTGATTGTGGTCACCACCCTCTATTCCGGCGTGGAGTACTTTGTCCAGAACTGGAATTGCTTGTGGGACAAAAAGGCGTAAGAATTTCAGCCTTTCTCAATTTTCCATAAAACGATATATGCTGTTTAGCGCACATAAAAAATCGTGTCAGAGAGTTTCTCTGGCACGATTTTTGAATATCGGGGGTATATTACGGGAGCAGTGCCAGCGCCTGATCCAAAATGGCATTGGCGGCAGCTTCCTTAGATTGCAGCGGCAGCTGCTGAACGCCTGCGTGGGTGATGAGGGTGATGACGTTGGTATCAACTCCGAAGCCGGCACCGGCAACCTTTAGATTATTGGCGCAAACCATATCCAGGTGCTTGGCAGCCAACTTTTTTTGACTGTTTTCTACCAAATTTTGGGTTTCCATGGAGAAGCCGCAGAGAACTTGGCCGGGACGGCGGTGTTCTCCCAAGTAACGCAGAATGTCCTGGGTGCGCTTGAGGGGGATGGCCAGCTGCCCATCTGCCTTTTTCATCTTATCGTCGTGATATTCAGCGGGGGTGTAGTCTGCGACTGCCGCAGCTTTGAAAATGAAATCTGCCTTCTCTGCCCGGTCGGCCACAGCCTGGAACATATCCTGGGCGCTGATTACTGGGACCACCTCTACAAAAGGCGGTGGCGCAATGGCGGTGGGACCGGAAATCAAGGTTACTTCAGCACCCCGGAGCATAGCCATTTTCGCCAGCGCATAGCCCATTTTCCCGGTGGAGTGGTTGGTCAGATACCGCACGGGATCCAGAGCCTCCTGGGTTGGTCCGGCGGTGACCAACACCCGTTTCCCTGAAAAATCCTGATTAAGCGCGATGCGCCGCAGGATGTGCTGCACAAGCGTTTCCGGCTCCGGCATCTTCCCGGCACCCACTGCGCCGCAGGCCAGCCGCCCGCAGGCCGGGTCAATGACCTCCCAGCCATACCGGCGCAGAATTTCCAGATTGTCCTGGGTCACCGGATTTTCATACATGTTGGTATTCATGGCGGGGGCAATCAGCTTGGGGCATTTGCAGGCCAGTACGGTTGTGGTGAGCATATCGTCGGCAAGGCCATGGGCCAGTTTGGCACAGACGTTGGCAGTAGCCGGGGCAATGGTTACCAAGTCGGTTCGCTGGGCCAGAGAAATGTGCTCCACCTGGTGGGAAAAATTACGGTCAAAGGTATCCACCATGGTTCTGCGGCCGGTGAGCTGCTCAAAAGTCAACGGCGTGACAAATTTTGTGGCATTCTGAGTCATCACCACTTCGACGGCGGCATGGAGCTTCACCAGCGCAGAGGCAAGCGCTGCGGCCTTGTAGGCTGCGATTCCGCCGGTAACGCCCAAAAGAATGGTTTTTCCTGTCAGCATTGGAAGACCTCCTGTATATAGTAACATTATTATATTCTTTTTTGAGCAGACTGTAAAGAGGGGATTGTAATTTGTTGGTCGGTCTGGTATAATTCCCCAGGAAGCTTCGGCTTCTAAAAATATGCGCTGTATCCTCGGTGATGGGGAGCGGCAGCAGGAGGTAACTGAATATGAAAAACAACAGGCTGGATACCCGCCGCATGGCCACTTTGGCGATGCTTTGCGGAGTTCTACTGGTCATGGGCATGACGGGAATCGGATTTATTCCCCTGCCGGTGATCAAGGCCACCACCATGCACATTCCGGTGATACTGGGTGCAGTGCTTCTCGGACCAAGTGCCGGAGCTGTACTGGGCGCTGTGTTTGGACTGTGCTCTATCTGGGTCAACACCACCAGTCCCGGACTGCTGGCATTTGCCTTTTCTCCCTTCATGACCAACGAGGGCTGGATTGGTGTGCTGAAAAGTCTCTGGATTGCCCTGGGCTGCCGTGTACTGCTGGGTGTGATTGCCGGATGGCTCTGGCGGCTGCTCCATCGCTGGATAAAGCAGGATTATGTTTCCCTGCCTATTACGGCGGCGGTATCTGCCATTTGTCATACACTGCTGGTGATGGGCAGCATTTATCTGCTGCTGGCGCAGCAGTATGCCGCTGCAAAGAATGTGGCAGTTACGGCTGTGTTCGGTTTGGTTATGGGCACGGTTACGGCTGCCGGCATTCCGGAGGCCATTGCAGCAGCGGTTCTGGTAACCGTCATTGGGAAAGCGCTGCTGCACCTAATGGCACGGATGAAACAACGCTAAGGAGGCACAGAATATGCTGCTTGCCATTGATATCGGAAATACCAATTTGGTAATTGGTTGCATGGAAGACGACAAAATCGTATTCAAAGCACGCATTGCCACAGACCGTCTGCGGACTTCGGACCAGTATGGCGTGGAAATTAAAAATATGATTGAAACCTTTGGTGTCCAGGTTTCTCAGATTGAGGACTGCATCATTTCGTCGGTGGTGCCGCCGGTGTTTCATTCGGTGCGCACAGGCGTGATGAAAGTCATTGGTAAGCAGCCTATGGTGGTAGGACCGGGGCTGAAGACCGGCTTGGACATTCATATGGATGTGCCGAGCCAGGTGGGAAGCGACCGCATCGTGATTGCGGTTGCGGCACTTGCAGAGTATAAGGCACCGCTGATCCTTATTGATTTGGGGACTGCCACCACCATCGAGGTGGTGGAGCCGGAAAACCGCTATGTAGGCGGCTTGATTTTTCCTGGAATGCGGGTGTCTCTGGATGCTCTGACCAGCCGCACGGCTCAGCTGCCCGGCATCAGCCTGGATCAGCCTCGTCATGTGATTGGAAAAAACACAGTGGACTGTATGCGCAGCGGCATCATGTATGGTACCGCTGCCATGCTGGACGGACTGGTTGACCGGATTGAGGAGGAGCTGGGACATAGCTTCACCATTTTGGCTACCGGCGGTATGGCCCAGTTTGTGACACCCTTGTGCCGACACCCCATGATTTTGGAGAAAAATCTCCTTCTGAAGGGTCTGAACATTCTTTACAAGAAAAATAAGCGAACCTAACCCAAAAGACATTTGCCCAGTTCTGCCTTGCGCAGAGCTGGGCTTTTTGCATCCAGGGATATTGGGCTGCTCCGGTGCATAGGCTTTGCCAGGAGTGATGCAAATGATGTGCGCATGGAAGCCGCTGCTGGCGCTGCTGCCGCCAGGGATTCGCCAGGAGCTAACAAAACAGGATGAACAAACGTTGCAGGAGGTGCGCCTGCGGTTGGGAGCCCCGCCGGAACTGGTGGGCCGTGGGGGGAATCGATGGGGAACGGCGGCAGTAAAGCAGGAGGACTTGGCGTTTGTGATCAACGCTGCCAGCGGGTATTCTCCGTGGGCAGCTCAGACATTAGCGAAGGGGTATCTTACCGCCGATGGGGGACATAGAGTTGGGGTAAGCGGCAAAGCGGTGGTACATCAAGGAGTGGCTTCTGGCATTCGAGAGCCGGAGTCGGTATGCATCCGGGTGGCCCGGGATTTCCCGGAGCTTGGCAGCTTGCAGGGATGGTCCGGTTCAGCGCTGATTTTGGGCGCTCCCGGGTGGGGAAAAACCACCCTGCTGCGCAGTTTATCCCGGAAGCTTGCCGATAAGCAAATCGTCAGTGTCGTGGACGAGCGTGGGGAGCTGTTTCCCCAGGGAATGCCACGAGGGCGGCGAATGGATGTGCTCACCGGCTGTCCCAAGCCCCAGGGAATTGACTGGATGCTGCGTACCATGGGACCGCAGTGGATTGCCCTGGATGAGATTACTGCGGAGGAGGATGCTGCCGCTCTGCTGCAAGCAGCAAACTGCGGCGTTCATCTGCTGGCCACCGCCCATGCTGCTTCCAAGCAGGAGCTGATGGAACGCAAACCATATCAAGCGCTGGCAGAGCACCGCATTTTTGAAAGCTTACTGATTTTGAAACAAGACCAAACCTACCACGTGGAAAGGATGGGGCTATGACGTACAAATGGATTGGTGCGGCTATGATCATTGCCGGCTGCGGCGGCTTCGGACTTCGTTTGGCGGCAGCGGCGTGCTTGGAGGAGCGGCGGTTGAGCCAGATTATGCAGCTTCTGCGTCGGATGCAAAGTCAGCTGCAATACCAGCTGACACCGCTGCCGGAACTGTGCAGCCAGTGTGGGCGGGATGTGGGTGGTCCGGTGGGACGTGTTCTGCAAAGTCTGGGGAAGGAGCTGGAAAGCCGGATGTATCCCGATGTGTACAGCTGTATGCGTGCAGCTTTGCAGGCCGACCAGGAGCTTTCTCCCGCTTGCCGCCGCCTGCTGGTGCAGCTTGGCAGAGAGCTGGGGAGATTTGATTTGACCGGGCAGCTGCAAGGCCTGCAAGCAGTGAGCGCCGCCTGTCGGGAGCAGCGCCAGCGGCTGCGGCAAGATCAGCAGGTGCGCCTGCGGAGTTACCGAACGTTAAGCCTGTGCGCCGGGGCGGCCCTGGCGATTTTACTGGTGTAAATATGGATATTGACTTGATTTTTAAGATTGCCGCTATCGGCATCATTGTCTCCATTTTGAACCAGGTGCTGTCCCGCTCTGGGCGAGAGGAGCAGGCCACCATGACGAGCTTGGCAGGGCTTGTGGTGGTACTGATGATTCTAGCTCAGAAAATTGCGGAGCTGTTCGATCTGGTCAAGACCCTGTTTCAGTTCTGATGGAAGGGTTTTGGAAGATAGTGGGGACGGTGCTGCTGGCGGCGGTGCTGATACCGGCATTGGAACGGCGGGAGTTTTCTCTGCTGCTGACGATGCTGGTGTGCACCTTAGCTGCCGGTGCAGCGGTGGTTTACTTAGAACCGGTACTGGATTTGATGTGGGAACTGAAAGCTCTTGCGGAATTATCGGATGGCTTTTTGTCGGTGCTGCTGAAGGCGGTAGGAATTGCTTTGGTAGCAGAGATTGCCTCCGTAATTTGTCGGGATGCCGGAAACGGTGCGCTGGCGAAAAGTTTGCAGTTTCTGGCAGGCGGCACAATTTTGTACTTATCTGTGCCGCTGTTTCAGGCGCTGGTTCAACTGTTACAGGAGATTTTGCTGCAAGTATGATACGATTGCTTTTCGCATGGATGTTGGTGGTGGCATTAGCGCCCCAGGCAAAAGCCACTCAGCTGATTCCACCGGAGCCGCCAGGGGATGCCCAAATGCCTCAGCAGACCGAAGATTTTTCTGCCGGAGCTTGGGAACTGCTGGAAGATGCACTGGGGGGACTAAGACCAGACTGGAAGCAGGCATGCCAAACCAGTCTGGCAGTATCAGCAGCGGCGCTGTTGATGGCGCTGCTCCGATATGGAAAAACCGGGACATTGGTGAATTTGGCGGGTACCGGGGTGCTGGCGGCAGCCATGCTGGGCAGTACAAAGGCTATGATTTGCCTGGGGACGGATACAGTGCGGCAGCTCAGCGACTATGGAAAACTTCTGTTTCCCGTGATGACTTCCGCTTTGGCGGCCCAAGGTGGTGTGACCAGCTCCGCGGCCTTGTATGCCGGTACAGCGCTGCTGGATGCGGTGCTCAGCAGCCTGATTTCGTCGCTGCTGATTCCCATGGTGTATCTGTTTCTGGCTCTGGCCATTGCCAACAGCGCCCTGGGGGAGGACCTGCTGAAACGGCTGCGGGATTTGATTCGCAGCACCTTGAGCTGGTGCTTGAAAATTTTGCTGACGGTATTTACCACCTACATGAGCATCACCGGTGTGGTCAGCGGTACCACCGATGCGGCGGCGCTGAAGGCTGCGAAACTGACCATTTCTTCGGTGGTGCCGGTGGTGGGCGGCATTCTGGCGGATGCCTCGGAATCGGTGCTGGTGGGGGCGGAGTTGGTGAAGAATGCAGCGGGGATTTATGGGATCCTGGCGATTTTGGCGGTGTTTCTGGAGCCGTTTCTCAGAATCGGTGTCCACTATCTGCTGCTGAAAGCCACAGCTGCAATATGTTCCGTCTTTGGCAGCGGTGCCGGATTGATTGAGGATTTCTCGACGGCCATGGGGCTGCTGCTGGCTATGACTGGGGCAGTGTGCCTGATGATGCTCATCAGCACGGTGTGCTTTCTTAAGGGGGTGGGCTGATGCCAGCGCTGCGGCAATATTTGTTTTCCCTGGTAGCTGCTGCCATTGTGTGCAGCGTAGCAAGTGCGCTGGGGCAGCTGAGTGGTTCGAAAGGGCTGGTGCGTCTGCTGTGCGGGTTATTTTTGGTGCTGACAGCTTTGCGGCCGCTGACAAAGCTGACGGGAGTTCGATTTGACGGCTTGCTGGACTACCGCCAGCAGGCGAGGGCCTACGTTGAGGAGGGGAAAGCCAAAAGCGAACTTGCCTGGCGAGGTATCATAAAGGACCGATGCTGCGCATATATCTTGGACGAAGCCGCCAAACTTCAAGCCCAGCTGGAAGTAGAAGTGGTCTTGTCGCCGGAGGGAATGCCTCAGCAGGTGCAGCTGACAGGCCGCTGCTCCCCCCACGTAAAGGCACGGCTGTCAGCGATGATTCAGGAGCAGCTGGGAATCACGAAGGAGAATCAGCTATGGAAATCCTAGCTTGGAAGCAAGCAGCCGGAGGCCTCATAAAGAAATACCGCACGGCGCTGCTGGTGGTGTTAGCTGGCGTAGTGCTGGTGTGCCTGCCTCAGCAGGAATCGAAACCGGCACCTGCCCCGACAGCCCTGCAGGTGCAGAAGGCGGATTTGGAACAGCAGCTGGAGGAGATTCTCAGCAAAATCGCCGGTGCCGGAAAGGTGGAGGTGCTGCTATCTCAGGCGGCAGGGGAACAGACGCTGTATCAGCAGGACCAAGATGGCTCCGGCCAGCAAACAAGCACGGTGGTGCTGCACGGGGAGGCACGGCAGGAGGTTGGATTGGTCAGGCAAGTAAATCCACCTCGGTATCAGGGTGCTATTGTCGCCTGCCAAGGTGCGAACAATCCCCAGCTGCGACTGGAACTGGTAGAAGCTGTGTGCCGGGCAACAGGTCTGGGGGCAGACCGTGTGAGTATTTTGAAACTGAAATGAATGGGAGGCATTTTTATGAAAGTCTGGAAGAAGAACCTGGTTGCGGCAGCGGTATTGGTGACGGTGTGCGCAGGAATTTATGTCAACTGGCTCTATACTGAGGACACAGCCACGGTATCGCTGAGCCAAACCTTGGATGAGGAGAAAGTGATGGGGGAGGATACTCTGGTGCTTAGCCCGGATATGGCTGCCATTGCCGCAGGGGAGGATGTACAGACCACGGCTTCGGATTACTTTGCAGCGGTACGGCTGTCTCGGCAGCAGGCTCGAGACAGTGCCGTGAATTTGCTCCAGGAAGCTATGGCCTATACCGGAAGCGAAAACACCAAGGATGTGGAATCTGCTATGGAGCTGGAGAACATTGTCCAGACGGCGCTGAGTGAGGCCCAGATTGAGAGCCTGGTGATTGCGAAAGGCTACCGCGACTGTGTGGCGTATATGTCCGGTGAGGGAATTTCCGTAGCTGTGGCTTCCCCGGAGGGTGGCTTACAGGATGGCGATGTGGCTGTGATTGCGGACATTGTCATGGCTCAGTCGGACTATACATTGGACGATATTCGGGTAGTGGAGGTACAGTAATCAAGTGCACTGCGGCATCCGGTTCCGGCCGGATGCCGCAGTTTGTGCCATAGTATGCAGAAAATGTTCTGTTTTGTCAGCAATCTTTTTCTTGTATTTTCCTGGAACTGTGGTATAATAAACAAAAGTATGTCGTGGCATTTGTCTGCGGCAATGATTCAGGAGGTAAACCTTATGGCGGAATATAAGCAGTACATCACCCAAAATCAAGAGCATGGCACGGTGATGATTTCTGAGGACGTGATCGCTACCATTACCGAGCATGCACTGACCGAGGTAGAAGGCGTGGTCAAGGGTGGCGCTGAGGTCGTAGGCAAGAAGAGCTGGGGCAAGGGCATCCGCATTGCCATTGCCGAGGACAATACCCTCACCATCGGCTGCAACGTGATTGTGCGCTATGGCGAGAGCGTTGTGAACGTGGCCAATGCCGTGCAGAATGCCATCACCAATGCGGTGGAGTCCGTTACCGGCGTGTGCGTTGCCGACGTAGATGTGAACGTCTGCGGCATCGAGCGTAAGTAAGGAACGTGACTATGACGAGAGGCAATGCCAGAGAACTGGCGCTCCATTTGATCTACGGCCGGGAGTTCACCGGCGAGGAGCCGGAACAGGTCGTATCCACACGGCTGGACGACAAGAACTACTATAACCAGCTGGCGGCGGAGCATGAAGTATATGCAGACCGCCCCAGCCGTGCACAGCTGCGCTATCTGGACACCGTGGTGTCCGGCGTGGCGAACCGAACCCAGGAGCTGAATGAACTGATCAGCCGCTTTTCCATCGGCTGGGACATCAGCCGTATTTCCCGGCTGACCCGCTGCCTGCTGCAGCTGGCTATGTTTGAGATTCTCTACGTGGAGGATGTCCCCACCGGCGTGGCTGTGGCTGAGGCTGTTCGCATCGCCAAGAAGTATGACGGCGACGACACCGGCTCTTTTGTCAATGGCATTCTGGGCAGCTTTGCTCGGAGCCTGACCCCAGAGACTGGGAAAGCAGAGGAAACAAAATGAGTGTCATTGGGATTGATACCAGCAATTACACCACCTCCATCGCTTGGTTTGATGGCGCAGATGGTGAGAATTGCTCCCAGCTCCTGCCGGTTGGGCAGGGTCAGCTGGGGTTGCGTCAATCTGACGCAGTATTCGCCCATACCAAAAGCCTGCCGGAGCTATCCAGCAGGCTGTTTTCCCATATTCCCCGGGAAACAATTACTGCGGTAGGGGTGAGCACCCGCCCTCGTGCGGTGGAGGGAAGCTATATGCCTTGCTTCCTGGTGGGATATTCCCACGCCGTGCTGCTGTCTCAGGCGCTGAATGTGCCGCTGGTGGAAGTATCTCACCAGCAGGGCCATGTGGCAGCGGCGCTTTGGAGCGCTGGGCATATGGAGCTGATGGATAGCCCCCATCTTGCGTGGCACCTGTCCGGCGGCACCACGGAGCTGCTGCTGGTGGAGCCGGAGGGGAAAAATGTGCACTGTACCAAAATCGGCGGGACTACGGACATCTCCGCAGGCCAGCTGATCGACCGCACCGGCCAGATACTGGGCCTTCCTTTCCCGTCGGGCAAGCATTTGGATGCCCTCAGCCGGGAGGCGGTGGACAAGCAGACCTTTCGGGTGCGGTGCAGCGACAGTTCCTTTTCCCTTTCCGGCGTGCAGAACAAGGTACAGCAGTACCACGCCCAGGGCCAGAATCCGGCGGAAACCAGCGCCTACGCCCTGCGGTGCATCAGTATGGCGGTGGTTCAGGCCAGCAAACAGGCCCAGGAGCGATTCCCCGGCCTGCCCATTGTGTTCTCCGGAGGTGTGGCCTCCAATTCGCTGCTGCGGCAGAAATTGGAGCCGCTGTCGCCCATCTTTGCGCCGCCGCAGTACTCCACTGACAATGCCATGGGAGTGGCTGTGCTGACCCAGCGAATGACGGAGGGATGATATGGCTCAGAACGTTTTGTCCATCACCCAACTGAATGAATACATCCGGGGCCGGATGGATGCCGACCCACTGCTGACCCAGGTGGCCGTCCGGGGAGAAATCAGCAACTACAAGCTCTATCCTTCTGGGCATCATTATTTCACCCTCAAGGATGAGGCTAGCGCACTGCGGTGCGTTCTGTTTAAGGGCAACGCTGTGCGGCTGCGGTTCCGGCCGGAAAACGGCATGAAAATTCTGGCTATGGGCCGGGTTTCCGTATTTCCCAGGGACGGGGCCTATCAGCTTTACTGTACGGCGCTGGCTCTGGACGGCGTGGGAGATTTGTACGCCGCCTTTGAGCAGCTGAAAAAGAAGCTGGCAGCCCAGGGGCTGTTTGACCCTGCCCATAAAAAGCCGCTGCCCAAATTCCCGGGCACCATCGGCATCATCACCAGCTCCGCCGGCGCGGCAGTGCATGACATGCTGCGGATTCTGCGAAAGCGCTACCCCTTGAGCCAGGTACGGCTGCTGCCGGTGCGGGTGCAGGGTGCGGAAGCTCCTGGCGAGATCGCCGCTGCCATTCGCTATGCCAACCACTACAATCTGGCAGATTTGCTGATTGTAGGCCGGGGCGGTGGGTCCATCGAGGATTTGTGGGCCTTTAACGACGAAGGGGTGGCCCACGCCATTTACGAGTCCCGGATTCCTGTGATTTCCGCCGTAGGCCATGAGCCGGATGTGACCATCAGCGACTATGTGGCAGATTTGCGGGCGGCAACGCCCTCCAATGCGGCGGAGCTGGCGGTGCCGGACCAGGATGCCCTGCGGCAGAATCTGGATGCCATCAGCGCCGCCATGGCAGCGGCCTTGACCCGACAGCTAAAGTCTGCCCGCCAGCACCTGAATATTCTTGCCCAGTCTCCGGCGCTGCAAAGCCCCACCGGCTATCTGAGCCAGCGGGAAAAAAGCCTGGAGCTGCTGAAAAACCGGCTGATTGCCGCACAAAACCAGAATATCACCCAGAAAAATCAGCGCTATATTGCGGCCGTTGCCAAACTGGATGCCATGAGCCCGCTGAAAGTTCTGACCCGGGGCTACTCCATGGCCCGGAAGGAGGACGGAACGGTCATCCGCTCGGTAACTCAGGTTGCCCTTGGAGAACGGGTGCACATCGCCCTTCAAGATGGTACCCTCAGCGCCACTGTTATGGAAAAGGAGGACGTCAAATGAACCAACCCAATCAGACCTTTGAGGCATCTATGGCCCGTCTGGAGCAGATCGTGCGGGCTATGGAGCGGGGAGATGTGCCCCTGGAAGAAAGCCTGAAGCTGTTCCAAGAGGGCACCGAGCTGGTCCGTGGCTGCGGCAAGCTGCTGGACGAGGCACAGCTCCAGGTAAAGAAAATCATGACTGCCCCCGACGGCAGCCCGGTGGAGGAGGCCTTCCAGGATGAACTTTGACCAGCGCAGCGGCCAATACCGCAGTTACATCGAGTCCTTTTTGAGAAACTACTGCGAAACCAGCGCAGACCAGCCCCAAAAGCCGCTGTACGAGGCTATGACCTACAGCCTGCTGGCTGGCGGAAAGCGGCTGCGGCCGATGTTTGCCTTTGAGTTCTGCCGTCTGTGCGGCGGGGATTGGAAGACGGCGGCGCCCTTTGCGGCGGCGGTGGAGATGATCCACACCTACAGCCTGATTCACGATGACCTGCCCTGCATGGATAATGACGATTACCGCCGGGGACGGCTGACCAACCACAAGGTCTACGGAGAGGGAATGGCAGTGCTGGCAGGGGATGCCCTGCTGACGGATGCGTTCCAAATGGCGGCCACCGCCAACCTTCCTCACCCGGAGCAGATGGCAACCGCCATTGGCCTGCTGGCAGAATGTGCCGGATCGAAAGGCATGGTGGGCGGACAGGTGCTGGACATTATGAGCCAGGAACGGCAGCTGACTGAGCAGGAAGTGCTGGATATCCAGTCCCGGAAAACAGGCGGGCTGATTCGGGCTGCCTGTTGCTTAGGCGTTCTAGCAGGCGGCGGCAGCCAAGCCCAGCTGGATGCGGCACGTCAGTTTGCCAACGGCATCGGTCTGGCGTTCCAGATTCGGGACGACATGCTGGACGTGATTGGAACCCAGGAAGAGCTGGGCAAGGCCACCGGCGTGGATACAGAGAAAAATACCTTCGTTCGCCTGTACGGCCTGGAACGGTGCGAGGCGCTGGTGCAGCAGTATACGGACTACGCTCTGGAAGGGCTGCATCTGTTTGCGGACACCCAGTACATCCGCCAGCTGGCTCAGAGTCTGACCCAGCGGAGAAATTGACATGCAGAGCACGCAACTTATCGAAGCCCTCCACGCACATGTGGAGGGCTCTTATCAGCAATTCATGGCAAGACTGATTCCCAACATCCCGGCAGAGCGGATTTTGGGGGTGCGCACCCCTGTGCTTCGGCATCTGGCAAAGCAGCTGGAGGACCGGGAGGACTTTTTGCAGCAGCTGCCCCATGCCTATTTTGAGGAGAATCAAATCCACTGCTTCCTGCTGGAGCAGGGGAGGGACTTTGACCAGACCCTGGCTCAGGTAGAAGCGTTCCTGCCCTTTGTAGACAATTGGGCCACCTGCGACCAGCTCCGGCCAAAGATTTTTGCTGCCCGGCACAGCCGACTGCTGGAACCGATCCAGCGGTGGCTTTCTTCGGATCTGCCCTACACCCAGCGGTTTGCTATGGAGATGCTGATGTGCCATTTCCTGGACGATGACTTTGCACCGGAATATCTGCAATGGGTGGCCCAGGTGGAAAGCGGGGAGTACTACGTACAGATGATGATGGCATGGTATTTTGCCACAGCGCTGGCAAAGCAGTACGATAAAACACTGCCATTGCTGACAGAAATGCGGTTGAATCCTTGGGTCCATAACAAGACCATCCAGAAGGCCGTGGAGAGCAGAAGGTTAACGAACGAGCAAAAGCAATATCTGAAAATTTTGCGCATTTAATACCGAAAATTATGGAATGCAACCGATAGTTGCTATCTAATTAAGCAATAATGTGCCGCATTTGCCTATTGATAATATCTGAACAGTATGTAGGTATGTTGGCAAAATGCTTTGTGCTATAAATACACAGAGAAGCCCCCCACATATACGTAGAGGGCTTCTCAGTATTCTAGCATGTCAATATAACGAAGAATATGGCTTCTATAATTGGTTTGGATGGTGTGCTAAATATTGCAAGGCTAGGTATGCAAATGCGGCAGAACCTGTATTGAGCACGGACTCATCAAATTTAACTTTAGGATGGTGCTGGGGGTAGATATAACCTTTCTCAGGTTCTCCAGCGGCCAGTACCAGCATCAAGGCGGGGACTTGCTGGCTGATATAGGCAAAATCTTCAGAGCCGCCACCTTTGGTTTGAGGACCCAACTCTTCCAAAGACAAAGCCTTGGTAGGTCCAAGCAAGGTTTTTAGCCAATTGGTGCTGAGTTCGCATAGCTTACCATCGTTCCAAAGCGCTGGGCATCCGCTGCCAAAGTCCAAGGTTGCACTGGCCCGGAAGCTTTCTGCGATACCCCGGACGATCTGCTCCATTCTGTTTTTAATAAAGCTGCGGGTACTCTCCTGATATGTGCGAATGGTTCCCTCCATTGTAGCGGAGTCAGCAATTACATTGCCTGCTGTGCCTCCATGCATGGTGCCAATGGTAAGAGCGGCCTCTTCGGATGGTGCGAGTTCCCTGGCAGAAATTTGCTGCAAAGCCAGCAGAATATGGGCAGCTACCGAAAGTGCATCCACGCCGTCTTGGGGGGCAGAACCATGACAGCCTTTGCCGTGAACCGTTATGGTAAAATAGTCTGCCGCAGGAGCGCTTGCGCCGGGTCTGTTGACTAAAATTGTTCCGGCAGGAATGGAAGAACCGGCTGTAACATGAATCATAAAAGCGGCATCTGGGCGAGGGTTTTCCAGAACACCAGCTTGAATCATATCAGAGCTGCCTTCAAACAGTTCCTCGGCGGGCTGAAACATCAGCTTTACCATTCCGGATAACGCCTGCTCGTGGCGTTTCAGCAATTTAGCAGCACCTAGCAGCATGGCAGTGTGCATATCGTGACCGCATGCGTGCATTGTCCCGTGAGAAGAAGCAAACGGAAGGTTGGTATCTTCCTGAATAGGGAGTGCATCCATGTCTGCCCGCAGCAGGACGACTGCTCCGCCAGGCTTTCCGACTGTGGCTGTCAGCCCGCAGCGTCCGCAAAGTTCGGGCGTATAACCCATCTGCTTTAAGGCTTCCTTGACATAGGAGAGAGTCTGTTTCAGGTCAAAGCCCACCTCTGCATGGGCATGTAGCCAACGCCGATAGCTGCGCAGCTCTTCCTGAATCTCTAAGGCTTGAGATAAAATTGTCTGTTCTAACATCAACGCATGTCCTTTCTGGAAAATCTGATTTTCGATATTTTACATTATATCATGGCGCCATTGAAAAATCGAGCAGGAATTTTGAGACGATTGCTTTTCCGGCAAGAGTTTGCTATAATAGAATATGGAAGAAAAAGGAAAGAAAGAGGCTGCTTATTATGTTAGAGATACTCACCCGTGCAGGAAGCTTTGTGTTTGTTATTCTGCTGGGGTATTTTCTGAAACGGATTGGCTTTTTTAAGCAGGAGGATTTTACCATTCTGTCCCGCATCACCATTCGCATTACGCTGCCGGCTACGATCATCACCAGTTTTGCCGGACGTAAAATCGATACGGCGTTGCTGGGATTGGTGGGATTGGCCATTGGCTGCGGGCTGCTGTATGTGCTGTTGGGTTACCTGATGAACCGTAAAAAGGGGAGAGATGCCCAGGCGTTTGCCATGCTGAATCTGCCGGGCTATAATATTGGCACCTTCGTGATTCCCTTTGCGCAGAGCTTCTTGGGACCGATGGGCGTGGTGGCAACCAGCTTGTTTGACACCGGCAATGCAGTGATCTGCTTGGGCGGTGCATTCAGCCTGGCCAACATGGTGAAAGATGGCAGTGGCTTCTCTCTGCGCCGCATTGGCAAGGCGCTGATGCGCTCAGTGCCTTTCGTGTGTTATGTGATTATGCTGCTGGTGAATTTGCTGGGACTTCCGATTCCTGGCTTTGTTCTGTCGTGTGCCGAAATTGTAGGTGGCGCCAATGCGTTTATGGCGATGCTTATGATTGGCGTGGGCTTCCAGCTGGGAAGCGACCGCTCTCAGATTGGCACCATCGTGAAGCTGCTATCTGTGCGTTATGGCATTGGTGCTGTGCTGGCTTGGATTTTCTACTTTGTGCTGCCGCTGCCGTTGGAGGTTCGCCAGGCGCTGGTGATTCTGGCCCTCAGTCCCATTGGTTCTGCAGTTCCCGGCTTCACAGCAGAGCTGAAAGGGGACGTGGGGCTGTCCAGCGCCATGAACTCCATTGCAATCGTAATCAGTATTGTCATCACCGTAGTCCTACTGCTGGTGATGCTGTAAATGCTAAGTTTTGCTTGCAATCTGCACCTAATCGTGCTAGGATAGAATAATCCTAGTGTAAGGAGGGGTTCTTATGAAGGAATTTGTAGATGTATTTGACTGCGCCGGAGAAATCTGCAAGGCGCTGAAAAAGGGTGTACTGCTCACCACCAGCCGGGAGGGCCATGTGAACACCATGACCATTGGCTGGGGAACTCTGGGAATCGAGTGGGGCCGTCCGGTATTTATGGCTTATGTACGGGAAAGCCGGTACACTCGGGAGCTTTTGGACAAAACCGGAGAGTTTACCATCAACATTCCTGATGAGGCAACTGATAAGCAGATTTTGGGCCTGTGCGGCAGCCAGTCCGGTCGAGACGTGGACAAGGTGCAGACCCTTGGCCTGACCTTAGAGGAACCGGAGGTGATTCATGTTCCCGGAATCCGGGAGCTGCCCCTGACTCTGGAGTGCCGGGTGCTGAGCCAGCACATTCAGGATGCACAATCCCTACCCCAAGATATCCAGGATCGGTTCTATCCGGATATCCATGGAAGACAGGACCGGCACATCGCCTATTATGGAGAAATCCTCTCCGCTTATCGCATCGTCTAATCCGGATAGCCGCACCCAAACTGGGTGCGGCTGTTTCGCAATTTGCAGGTTGCATTTTGGACGCTTTTTTGTTATGATGCACCATAGAAATAAGATATAAGGAGTGACGTGTTATGCTAGAAGTTGGAACCAAGGCACCCGTGTTTACCCTGCCGGATCAGAACGGGAATCTGGTAAGCCTTTCAGACTTTTTCGGAAAGCGGATGGTGCTGTATTTCTACCCCAAGGACAATACCCCTGGCTGCACCCGGCAGGCCTGCGCCTTTGCTGGGGCGTATGCCCAGTTTCAAGAGCGGGACGTGGTGGTGATTGGCGTTAGCAAGGATTCGGAAGCTTCTCATCAGAAGTTTGTCCAGAAGTACAATCTGCCCTTTACTCTCCTGTCGGATCCCCAGTTGGAGACCATTCAGGCCTATGGTGTTTGGCAGGAGAAGAAGCTCTACGGCAAGGTGAGCATGGGCGTGGTGCGCACCACGTTTCTCATTGACCCCCAGGGAAATATTGAGAAAATCATGCCCAAGGTGAAGCCGGACACCAATGCGGCGGAGATTCTGGCCTATTTGGATGGGGAGCAGTAAGCCATGCATGTGATTCTCTCTCCGGCAAAGAAAATGACAGTGGACACCGATAGTTTGCCCTGGCGGGACTTGCCCCGTTTTTTGCCGGAGGCCCAAGCCCTTTGCCAGGTGCTGCAAGAGATGTCCGAAGTTCAGCTGAAGTCCCTCTGGAAGTGCAATGACCAGATTGCCCAGCTGAACATGGACAGGCTCCGCCACATGGACCTGCATACCCGGCTGACTCCGGCGGTGCTTGCTTATCAGGGGCTGCAATATCAATATATGGCGCCTGGGGTTTTTACGGATGTGGCGTATGAATATGTACAGGCGCATGTGCGGATCCTCTCTGGTTTGTACGGACTGCTGCGTCCGTTGGATGGGGTGACACCCTATCGCCTGGAGATGCAGGCCAAGCTGGCAGTGGGGGCACACCGGGATTTGTATGGCTATTGGGGCGACCGCATTGCCCTGGCCTTGGCGGAGGAAACGGACTGCATTCTGAATTTGGCATCCAAGGAGTACAGCCAGTGCGTATCCCGGCATTTGCCAAAGTCCGTACGTTTCATTACCTGTGTCTTTGCTCAGGAGCAGCAGGGGAAGCTGGTAGAAAAAGGCACTATGTGCAAAATGGCCCGGGGTGAGTTGGTTCGCCGGATGGCAGAGTACCATGTCACCGACCCAGAGCAACTCAAAGACATTCCTGTGCTGACCTATCGGTTTTCCCCGGAGTACTCCGAGGAAAATCGTTACGTTTTCCTGATGGGCAGGGCGTGAGAAGTGGGTTCGGGGTGAGAACGATTTGTTCTCACCCCAATTTTTCGTCAGAGATCCATAGCCGGATTCATATAGTATACGTTCTTCTGATTCAGCTTCTCCCGCAGCAGTTGGACAGCTTCGCCGAACCGTTGGAAGTGGACGACTTCTCGCTCCCGCAGGAACTTGATGACGTCGTTTACGTCGGGATCGTCGCTGAGGCGAAGAATGTTATCATAGGTAACCCGAGCCTTTTGCTCGGCCCCCATGTCCTCCACCAAATCTGCCAGCGGATCTCCTTTGACACCGATGCTGGCGGCATTCCACGGATTTCCTGCGGCGGCCGCTGGATAGATGCCCAGGGTGTGGTCCACAAAATAGGGGGCAAAGGGGGAGTCCTTCACCTGGCTGTCCTTTAGATTCCGGGTCAGCTGGTGGACAATGGCCCCGATCATCTCCAGATGTCCCAATTCTTCCGTTCCGATATCTGTCAGAAGCCCCTTCAGCTCGTCAAAGGGCATGCTGTACCGCTGGGAAAGATAGCGTAGGGAAGCACCAAGCTCTCCATCCGGGCCGCCGTACTGGGAAATGATGATGGAGGCCAAGCGGGGATTGGGACGGTCGATTTTGATTGGATATTGCAGCTTTTTGTCGTAGATAAACATAGTCAGCCCTCCTTGTTCCGCCCGTATTCCCAGGGCCAGGGGTCATCCAGCCAGGCGTAACCGCCTTCATCAGAGGACTGCATGTGATTCAGGGGACCGTTGCTTTTTTCAAATTCGCTTTGGCAGTGGTCATACAGCTGCTGATAGCGGCGGTAGAGGGCCAGAGCTTCCCGGTCATCCCGGTGGGTGTCCAGATACAGCGCCAGCTCCTGCACTGCAAAGCCCAGGGCCTGCAACTCCGTCATGGGGGTGACAGGCTTTTCGTTTTTGTTCACCATCCCCATAAAGGGGAGATCCAATCCGGGATACAGCGTGCCCCGCACCAAGCCCATTCGGGCCTCGTATTTGGGTGCGCCTTCCTCCTGGAAGGGTACATAGGGATTGGCCAGGGGCGCAGCCGCCGGCAGACGGCCATTGCGCCAGCTTTGGTCCTTGCTTTTCTCATCCAAGGGTCATTCCTCCTTACTTTTTCATGGGAACCGTCGTTCCATGTCATCCTATGCAGCCTTTTGGAGGAATGTTCAGTCGGGGGGATTGGGCGCATAGAATGGATGCAGAGGTGTTGCGCATGAGAAAACGGTGGGTTTTGGCCTATGGGATGACCATTGTCTGCGTGCTGCTGGCGGCCAGCTGGGGCAGCCGGGCCGTGACGGTGGTGGCGGAGCATAGCCCCATTTCCCGGGAATATGTTTTGATTCTGGACCCGGGGCATGGCGGAGAGGACGGCGGTGCAGTCTCCTGCACCGGCCTGGCGGAAAGTGCCTACAATTTGGACATCGCTCTGCGGCTGCGGGATTTGCTGCACCTGATGGGGCGGGAGGTGCGCATGATTCGCACCACGGACAGGGCCATCTACACAAGAGGGGAGACGCTGGCCCAGAAAAAAGCCTCGGACCTGCGGCAGCGGACAGCCATGGTGAATGAGACGGAAAACGGCATTTTGCTGAGCATCCACCAGAACCACTTCCCCGACAGCCGCTACAGTGGGGCGCAGGTGTTCTATGCGTCCACGGAAGGCAGTCAGGCCCTGGCCCAGCAGCTGCAAGAGGCTTTCCGCCAGACCTTAAATCCCCAAAGCAACCGCCAGTGCAAGCCCAGCAAAGGGGTTTACCTAATGGAGCATATTCAAAGACCCGGCGTTTTGATTGAGTGCGGCTTCCTGTCCAGCCCAGCGGAGGAGGCCAAGCTGCGCACGCCGGACTACCAGAAGCAGCTGTGCGGTGTGATTGCCGCCGAAGTCAGCCGGTTTTTGGCTCAGGAAGCCCCATAACTACAAAAGCATTGCAAAAGCCGCCGAAAGGCTGTATACTGAATATATTATAGATACTAGGGGATTGGATTATGGCAAAGACAAAAACTGTATTTTTCTGCACCGACTGCGGCTATGAAACCCCAAAATGGATGGGGCGCTGTCCCGGCTGCGGGGCGTACAATACCATGACGGAGCACGTGGAAAAGCCGGCGGCGGTGGGCAAGGCCCGGTCTGCGCCGGTGGGGCAGAGCCGCCGTCCGCAGAAGATCCGGGAGGTCACCGGGGACGGGGAGATCCGCTTTTCCACGGGAATGGGGGAGCTGGACCGGGTGCTGGGAGGCGGCGCTGTGGCCGGGTCCTTGGTGCTGGTGGGCGGCGCTCCCGGCATCGGAAAATCCACCCTGCTGCTGCAAATCTGCAACAGCCTGTGCGCCGGACACCGGGTGCTCTATGTGTCCGGGGAGGAAAGCGAGCGGCAGCTGAAGCTCCGGGCGGAGCGGCTGGGGGTAGCTCCGGAGGAATTGTACATTCTCTCGGAAACCCGGCTGTCGGATGTGGTGGAGGCAGCGGAGGAACTGAACCCGGACATTCTCATTGTGGACTCCATCCAGACCCTTTACAACGAGGAAAACGATTCCTCTCCCGGCAGTGTCTCCCAGGTGAAGGACTGCACCATGACCATGATGCAGCTGAGCAAAAGCCAAGGCATCACGGTCTTTGTGGTGGGACACATCAACAAAGATGGAAACATTGCCGGACCTAAGGTGCTGGAACATATGGTGGACTGCGTGCTCTATTTTGAGGGCGACCCCAACACATCCTACCGTCTCCTGCGGGCGGCCAAGAACCGCTTCGGCTCCACCAACGAAATCGGTGTGTTTGAAATGCTGGACGTGGGTCTGGCAGAGGTGCCCAACCCCTCCCAGATGCTGCTGGAAGGACGGCCGGAGGGAGCCAGCGGCACCTGCGTGGCTTGCGTGATGGAGGGCACCCGCCCGGTGTTGGCAGAGGTCCAGGCCCTGGTTTCCAAAACCACCTTCAATGTGCCCAGACGGACGGCAGACGGATTTGACTTCAACCGGGCGGTGCTGCTGATGGCTGTTGCGGAAAAGCGGGCGGGAATGAAGCTGAATCTGTTTGATGCCTATATCAACGTCATTGGCGGCCTGCGGCTGGACGAACCGGCGGCGGATTTGCCGGTGGCGCTGGCGATAGCCTCGTCTTATCGGGATACGGCCATTGCAGACGATTTGGTAGCCATCGGAGAGGTTGGCTTGACCGGGGAAATCCGGGCGGTATCTCACATGAGCCAGCGGCTGGCAGAGGCTGCACGGCTTGGGTTTCATAAGTGCATCTTGCCGAGAAGTGGTTCTGAAAAGCTGGATGTGCCCAAGGAATTGACGGTCTACAAAGTACGCAACCTGCGGGAAGCCATTGAAACTGCTCTATAAAGGAAAAATGCTGCGCAGCTCACTTCCATGGGCTGCGCAGCATTCCTTTAGTTCAGCATCCGAATGGCTTCGTTTTGGGACAGAGGGTAGCGAACAATTTCGCTGCCGTCCAAATTTTCTCGGTGCATATCAATGCCGGTAATCTGGTGATTTCCGTAGGTGGTGTAGTAGTAAATACCACGGTTTGTATTGCAGCAGGAGGTGTAGATGGTGATTTCATATTTCCCGTCCCCCAAATAGTTGCTGCCTCTGGGCTGATCCACAGAACCTAGAATGTGGAAGAACTGACCTACGCTTTCGGGCTCGCTCTCAGCGAGACAGGCGTTCATTTTGGTGAAGGCAACGCGCACAAACCGGGATTGCGAGGACAGATCTCCGGGAAGGCCGATGGCGCCCATGCCCTTGCTGCATTCCGGCAAATCCAAGCCAGGGGCAAAGGTGGTTTCTACGGGGTTGGGAGACAGATGGCGATAGTTGGTCAGGTGCTGCATCTGCATAGGGAAGGGGGGATTGTTGGTCAGCACCCCCAAGGGGTTGTCATAAATTTTAAGTCCGTCTTCTACGGATTCGACGGTGATGGCCTGGTGTTGGTCTGCGATAATCCAGTGCAGCTGCGCCAGCGGGAGCTGCGGCCGGAAGGGGATATTCAAAATGTTCATTTGTTGAAGGAGTGGCTTTGCTTCCTCTACGCTGGTGCATTGACTCAGCAGCCATAGAATTAGCTCAAATTGGGCGATGTTATCCTTGTTGTCCTGATGGGCGTGGTAGCAGGCGTTTCCTACAAAATTCAGACCGGCAATGGCAAGACCATGTTCGTTGACGGCATCGTAAAACAGCGGTACGCCCTCCATGATGCTGGCCATTCCAATGATGGCGTAGTGGTGTACCTGTACCGACTGCTCTAAATAGTGCAGGGGGTAGTTTCTGGGCATTACCACGATCTTTTCTCCATAGGAAAATTCGTTGTCCAGCGTCCGGCCAAAATAAAAATCCTTCGATTGATAAGTTGCGGCAGTACACATAATGATTCCTCCTGAATCATCGAGATAATAAGGGATTTGATTTCGCATTTGCCAGAATTCAGGCAAGGTATTTGATGAGCTTTACAGGTAAATAGAGCACGTAAACCAGGATCCATTTGAAAATAGATACCGGTCTAGCTTCCACAGCCGTGCTGGGATTATCATTACCAGTATCTCCGACGTGTAGAGCTTGCTGGAAATATGTGTCCTGCACCTGCTGAAAATGCGCAGTAAACTCCGGGCTGTCAATGACAATCAGCAGTTCCGTATCCAAATAAGCGCTTCTTGGGTCTAGATTATAAGAACCGATTGCGGTAATACGATCGTCGATGACATAGCTTTTGGCATGGATGGAGTTTTCTCCCTGATATTCCCATATGGACACACCGCTATTTAGAATGCTGTTTCTGTCGCCGTAATAGGCAGCGCAGGCAATGGGATTGGGAGACGAGCCCACGGAGTTGGTCAAAATTCGTGCATCGATCTGCTTTTCTCCAAGTTGTGTCAGCTGGTCTTTCAGCATGGGGTCTAAAATGACATAGGGAGATTGGAGGGTAACGGACTTCTCCGCTTGGAGCAAAAGCTGCCCCAGGGTATGGCCGGCCTTTGGCTCCTTAATGCCAATATGCGCATCGTTGTGAACGAAGGAAACTCGGTTGGCCGGGTAGGTCCATGCTTCATAATCATCTCGGGTATGGTCAAAGTATGTTGCGTTGTCTAAACGGAATTGCTTGTAGGATGCCAGAAGTGCTTGCCGCTTTTCCATGCCCTTTTTTGTATCCTCGGAAAACACCAAGCGGGTATCGGCACCACCCCAAATTTCGTCCATGTATTCCCGCACACGGAATAGAACGCTGTCAGTGTTCGGCTGGTCCCACGCGGTGTTATAAATCAGTACATCCCGATCAAGGGACAATTCTTTTTCAAAGCTTTCCGGGGCAAAATATTTGTCTCCAATATTTCGTCCGCCCAGAAGCAAAAGACGGTTGTCGATGAGGATGTACTTATCGTGGAGACGGCCATTCCAAGTCCAAGGTTTTAGCACCCTAACGGGATTGTAAATTTTCAATTCCACATTGGGGTGCGCACCTAGTGCGGCTGCATAGCTGGAATTGCTTTGGGTCAGACCGCCAAATTGTGCATCCACCAGAATACGAACCTGCACGCCCCGTTCGGCGGCATCCAGCAGTGCCCCCAAAAATAGGTCGGTGGTTTGGCCCATGTGAATTGCATAGTAGGAAACGTCAATCCGTTCGGCAGCTTCGTCCAGAATATGCAGGCGGGTATCAAGTCCCTCGGCAGGAGTCTCCACCAGGGCGGCCCGATCTACGCATGGTTCCTGGCCATAGAAATCCGCAGCGGAAACGGAGGCAGCAAATTCCTCCGAAATTGGTTTTCGCAGCATGGCAGGAATGACTGCGGTGGAAACTGCATATATCAGATACAGCACCACAACGAGTAGGACATATCGCTTGAAGGGAAATTTGTGTTTTTGCATAAATGCTATACTTCTTTCTAGTGGGATTATGGGCGTATTATAGCATACTCTTTCCCAAGTTTCCAGTCCCAATGTAAGGCGGCCTCTTAACCACACTTCCGATAGCGTTGCAGATAAAAAAGCCCGGTTCCATGCATGCGGAACTGGGCTCTGTGATTGCAAAAGGGGAGAGGGCTAGAACACAAGCGCTCCAACCGTTATCCCAATCAAAAAGCATACCACACCAAGGAGGAGGTATTCCATGGGATTTCGCACATAGCGTGTCCGATAAATCTTCTTAGGAACAGGCTTCTCAACAAAGGTGACAACCGGCTTTTCGACAACGTGGGGAACAACCTTTTCCACCACTTGAACCACGGGCTTTTCTATGACTTTCTCCACGGTCTGGGTAACGACTACAGGAGGGCGGCGGGCATAGCTGTTACGCCCAGTGGTTAGGTATTCTACATCGGTGTCCAACACCTGCGCCAGCAGAATGATTTTGCTGGAGTCGGGAAGTGCTAAGTCATTTTCCCACTTGCTCACAGCTTGGCGAGATACCTCCAGCGCTTGGGCCAGCTGCCCTTGAGATAGGTGGCTTGCTTTTCGCAGCTGCAAAATTCTTTCTCCAATTGACATACAATTCTCCAATAAAAATTGTCAACTATTGGTTGCGTATTAAAGTTTACTAAACTTTTTCAGAAAAGTCAAGCTTCGAGAGGGGATTGGCCTCTGCGGCGATTTTTAACTCCGTGCTTTCAATATGGGTGTAGATTTGGGTGGTATTTAGATTTTCGTGCCCCAGTACCTCCTGGACGGTTTTCACATCTACACCGCCGGCAACCATCATGGTCGCTGCGGTATGCCGCAGTTTGTGGGCAGAAAACTGGGTGGCATCCAGCCCGGCTTGGGTGAGGGCTTTTTTTACCAGCCGATGGACAGCGGTAACACTGATGCGGTTATGGTCTCGGGAACCAAAGAGCGCCCGATTGTCAGACAATTCCTGCTGATTGCGCTCTACCAAGTAGGCATCGATGGCCTTCCGGCAGGCTTTGCCAAAATAGACGAAGCGTTCTTTGTTTCCCTTGCCCACAATCCGAATGCGGTCTTCGTAGACATCCGTCAGATTCAATCCCACCAACTCGCTGCGGCGAATGCCGCAGTTGAGAAACAGCATTAAAATTGCATAGTCCCGCTTTTCATTCGGTCCGGACACCGACTGGAGCAGTGCAGCAGATTGCTCCATGGTCAAGTACTTCGGCAGACTTTTGCGCAATTTAGGATATTCCAAATCAGCGACTGGATTTTCTTCTAACTGTTTTGTCCGAACGGTTAAGTACTTATAAAATGACTTAATCGATGATAGCTTTCTGGCTCTGGAAGAAGGGCTGATTCCGTAGTCTGGAACAGAGGAATCCGGATTGATGGCTCGGTCATTGGCTAGGTAGGAAAGAAAATCGAAGATATCTGTGGTTTCAATATCCCGTATGAATTCCAGATTAACATCCCGAATGTCAATGGTATCCAAGTCGGTGGTGATTGGCATGTCTTGGCGCATCAGCTTGATGAAGCGAAGGAACATCCGCAGATCCAAATAGTATTCGGAAATGGTTAAGGGAGATTGTCCCTTGATATTTTCGTGATAGATCAGAAACTCCCGCAAAATTTGAGGGATATCGGAATAGCGGCTCATATAGACCTCCTAAGCGGTTCAATTAACGTTTGCGCGCATGCAAGGGCTTGTCTACGGTCATTATAGCACATTCTAGTCTCGAACGCAACAAAATTTTTATTTTGTTGCGTTCAATGGAATGGTGCATTCCAGCGTGAGAATACGCCAGCACCGCTTCCCTTTGGCTGTGGGACGGTGCTGGCGTACGCTTTTCTGTGCTACAAGGCATTGCCAAGCGGCTTTCTGTATTCTGCAAAAAAGAACAGCGGCAAGTCCCGGTTCTTCGTATCTGGGTCGTAGGTGCGTGGCTCCAAGGTTTGTGTCAGAACCAGGCCGCATTGAGCTGCCATATTGAGATATTCCGATAGCGGCCGATGAAAATGGGTTGTTTCGCCCCAAAACCAGCTGCACTCCTGATATGGTGTCAGATAGCGGTCCATCCCCTTTGCGTAGGCGTATCCGCTGGCATCGTGAATCCAGGTGCCGTCATAGAATGCCGGATGGACGATTCCGTAATACAGTATGCCGCCCGGTTTTAGGATTCTGCGGCATTCCGAGAACACCGGCGCAATATGCGCAATATCCATCAAAACCTGGTTGCAGAAGACTACATCAAACTCCCCATCCGCAAATGCCAGGGGTTTCGTAATATCCATCACCAAAAAGCGGGTGTTGGGATATTCGGTCCGGGCCAATTCAATCATTTTTTCGGACCCATCAATTCCGATGGCATCGGCACCGGCGGTTCTAAAATAGTCTGTGTAGTAGCCGTATCCGCAGCCGAGGTTCAACACCCTTTCGCCGGAAAATCCGGGAAACCGGGCCTGGACGAGGGCTTTGTTGCAGCGCACATATTCCGAGCACTCTTGCTCCCGCATATAGCGCAAAGCGGCACAATCCCACTGCGAAATGATTGCATCCATGGCATCTCCTCCCATCTTATGAAAATAGAATAGCACAGATTGGCGGCAAATGCTAGATGCAATTGGGGCAGGCATGAAATTCACACAGGAAAAGTCGAATTATCCCTTTACTTTTGTAGAAAACTTCTGTAAAATGGGAGTGTGCTGAAACAGCGACTACTAGGAGGTATACCGTAATGAGTGTGAAAAGAATTGGTGTGCTTACCAGCGGCGGCGACGCCCCCGGTATGAACCCCTGTGTCCGTGCGGTGGTCCGTACTGCTCTGTACCATGGTTTGGAGTGTTATGGCATTCGCCGTGGCTGGAATGGTCTGATTACCGGCGATATTATCAAGCTGGATGAGAAAAGCGTTTCCCACACCATCAATCGTGGTGGTACGATTCTGTACACTGCTCGCAGCAAGGAATTTATGACCGAAGAGGGTCAGCGCCGAGCTGTGTCCACTTGTAAGTTCCTTGGATTGGACAGCATCATTGCCATTGGCGGCGACGGTACCTTCCGGGGTGCTCGGGCGCTGAGTAAGTATGGCATCAACGTGGTCTGCATCCCCGGCACCATCGACAACGACATCAGTTGCACCCACTATTGCATTGGCTTTGATACGGCTGCCAATACGGCAATTGAGTGCATCGATAAACTGCGGGACACCATGCAGTCCCACGAGCGCTGCTCCGTGGTGGAGGTTATGGGCCGCAATGCCGGCTATCTGGCTATGTATGTGGGCCTGGCCGTTGGTGCTACGGCGGTGCTGGTGCCGGAAGAGCCCATCGATTTTGAGCGGGATGTGATTGAGAAGATCCGGCAGGCCCGGCTCAACGGCTTCACCCACTACATGATCGTGGTGGCTGAGGGTGCCGGTTCTGCGGCAGACATTGCCCGCCAGATCAAGGAAGCCATCGATATGGACCCCCGTGTGACGGTGCTGGGCCACATTCAGCGCGGCGGCTCCCCTACCGGCCGGGATCGTGTCAACGCCACGAAGATGGGCTACTTGGCCGTGGAGCTTCTGCTTCAGGGCAAGACCAACCGCATCGTCTGCACCCACGACGGCGGCTTTACGGATGTGGACATTGACGAAGGCCTCGACATGAAGAAGGGTATCCAGCAGATGGAAGTGGATGTTCTGGCAGCTATGACGGGCATCTAATCCCAGTAAAACCAAACGACGTCCCCATTCTGGACACTGTGCCAGAACAGGGACGTCGTTATTATTATTTAGGTTGCAGCCACGTACGCAGCGGTGCCAGGTCTTGCAGAAGCAGCATCCAATCTGCAGGGGTTGCGCTGGCCAAATCCGTGGTGTGGGACGGCGGCGCAACGGCGCCTCCTGGTGCAGCTGTTAGGATGCAGCTCGTATTCTTATCCCAGGGAATCAAAGCAGCGGCGTCCTCTATGGACAGCTGAATCCCCTGCTCCGTTGGGTGGAGTTGAAACGTGAAGCCGGACGGCAGTATGGTAACCTGCTCTGTCTCTGGATTCCAGCGATAGGAAATGGACCAATCATTGATGGTAAGGGTTTCCGATTGTCCTTGTGAGTCTGCTATGCTTTTCAGGCTTATGGTAATTTGCTGCCGATGCTCTCCTTGTCGCTGAACTGCGGTGAATGCAATAGGGCCGCAATCTCGCCCGAAGGACAAGGTGTAGTGAAGTTGCTGTTCCTCGGAAAAGGCAGAGACGGAACCGCAAAGAAGTGTATCATCCCACAGGGTAAAGGTCAGTGTCAATCGCCCGGTGGAACCTTCTCCCAGAACCGAGGACAGCAATGCCGCTGCACGGGGGCCATCCAAACGATAGATAATTTCCGTACAGTCTAGGACTTCCCTGCCGTCTTGAATCTGGACGGCGCTGCGCTCGGATTCCAATGCAGGCAAAGCCAACAACGCCAGCTCCAGCTGCTTGCGAGAGAGTGTTGGCAGTGCCGGGATGCTGGCAGGAATCTTCCAGAATGAGGTTAGATGCTGCACGGGCAGGTCTAGGCTGACACCGGGAATCACGGACGAGGCTAGGTTCATTAGAGCAGCGGCATCTCGATAGGAGAGACTGTATCCACCGGAGGGGAGCGTGAGCGCAATCTGTTCCTGATCGCAATATCCGGACAATGCCATAGCGCTGTCACCAAACTGAATCTTTCCGTCGAGGGAGGCTCTGCAGTTGAGCCAATCTCCGTGTGCCTGCACATCCAGATCGAGTGTTCCTGCCGGTGTCGGGAGATTGGCTAGTTTCAATTGGCAAACCGTGCCTGGGCCGGCTGCTCGGCTGAGAATGCGCAGCGGGGTGTTTTGCCATTGCTGCTCCAATCTTGCCGCAGCTTGGCGAATTGCAGGCGCCAGAGAATCCAAATTTGCCTGGCGTTCCGATTGCCTTAAGGGGCATCGGGCCAAGCAGATTGCTGCCAGCAATCCAGCGAATATTCCCGTCGCCTTTTTCCATCCTTGCAAAGAACCACTTCCCTTCCGCTCTCTGGATATTCTACCACACTTCCCCGGAGATTATAGGCAGAATTCTGAAGTGGCCATAAAAAAGACCTGCCGAGTGGCAGGCCTTTTGTGGACCACTTATGCTTTTGGGTGGCACTTCTCGTAGACGGATTTGATGTGCTGGTTGACCATTTGGGTATACATCTGCGTCGAGGAAATGTCGCTGTGACCCATGAGCTCCTGCAAGGAACCGAGGTCTGCTCCGTTCTCCAGCAAATGGACGGCGAAGCTGTGCCGCAAGGTATGGGGGGTGATTTCCTTTTCGATGCCCGCTTTGGCTTGGTAGAATTTCAGAATCTTCCAGAAGCCCTGCCGGCTCATCCGGGAGCCGCCCATATTGACGAACAGCGCATTTTCCTGGACGTCCGCAACCATCAGCACCCGAACCTCCCGCATGTATGTACCCAGCGCCCGCAAGGCTGCCGGATACAGTGGGATGGTTCGCTGTTTCTTGTCGCAGCCGCATTTGAGGACACCTAGATCCAGGTTTACGTCCTCTACATTTAGGTCGATCAGCTCCGACACCCGGATTCCGGTGGCATACATCACTTCCAGCATAGCCTTGTCTCGATATCCTTTGGCATCGATACAGGACGGCTGTGCCAACAGCAGCTCCACTTCTTTGCCGGTAAGGACCTGGGGCAGCTTCTTCTCCCCTCGGCTTACATGAATCTCTGCCGTGACCGGCGATTCCTCCATAAAGCCGGCGGTCACGACGTAGGCGTAAAAATTCTTCAGACTGGCCAGTGTGCGGGATGCGGTAGCGGCAGATTTCCCCTGATCCTGAAGCCAAGACAAGTACGCCAAAATGGTCTGCTGGGTAGCTCGGAGAATATCTGCCTGCGCAGTCTCCCGAATCCACTGGGCAAACTGGCGAATGTCACGCATATAAGAGGCGACAGTGTTGACGGAGGCCTGCTTGACCTTGGTCAAATAGTTCTCATAGGCTTGAATCAAATCCAACATGAACCTGCTTACCCGTTATCCTTTCTGTCAAAATAGCAAGCTCGCCAAAAACGGCGAGACTATGCGCATCTCAACGCTTCCCAGCAGTGTTATGGCTGCCAAGTACAGCCCGGTCTCCCAAACCGTTGCCACCGGTTTTCCGGGCAAATGCCGCAGCCAAAATCCATAGAGCAAAGGTGCGCCCAGCAAATCACTGAATAGAAGCAGCCAGCGCATCAACCAGCCTGCATCGGCAAAGGCCTGCATAACGCCGATGGAGACAAAGCTCAGCAGCACGGCCTTACAGAAGCAGACGGGGTAAATAACCCATGTCATGGAAAAACAAACCGCCAAAGCGGAGATCAGAAATGGAATCAGGGTAATCTCAACCAGACTAACGATCGACACAGCCCCATACGGTGCGCTGCGCATCCATGAAGTATTTTCTATGCCCCAGCTGAGAAAAGCGAAAATGCCGCAGAACAAACCTGAGCACCAACAGAATGCAAGAAGTAAGGATGTCATCTTGCGCCGACTGCGGGCTGCTGCGGCAAGCACAGGCATCAACCGGCCTCCCCTGCTGTCCGCAAAATGCAAGTCTGCATTGCGGAAAAAGGAAGAACCATGCCTGCTGCATGGTAAAGCGTGTAGATTTTTAAGACAACCATACTATACCCCAAATTTTGCAAAAATTCAAGCTTTTTTATAAAAACAACCTTTTTTTGTAGATTATGACAATATTTATATTTGCATTTTTATGTTAACTAAGAAATCGCATAATACAAAGTTTCTTATCTTTTCCAACTTTTTGACAATATATTGCGTAAATTCCGGCGCTTGTGCACCAAATATTGTTTACGCAATTTTCCTTGCAAATATTTTTGGCGAGTAAATTCTATTTACCTAATTCAAGATTTTGTACAACTTAACGATGCAGGTGCCGCACTTTTTTGTGTCCCCCTGCTCTGCGCGGACCGAATGGAAGCAGCCCTGCACAGCCACTGCCTGCAAAAATCAACCCTGCGCTGACACCGACAGCCTGGTACTGCCCACCAAAAAACAGTGCCGTAGATGCAAGCAGCAACAGAAAATAAATCACTCCGCAGCCGATGCATACAGCCAGTCGCGGATGCCCAGCCCGTCGATACCCGACCAATGCACCCGTAAATGCGCATATCAGCAGCAGCCCCAGAACCCCATATCCGATGCGTTCCCAAGGCAGGTGTCCTTTGTCCACCAGCCATGCCAGGACTAGGCTCAATGCTGCTGTGAGGCCCATGCTGGTTCCGGCGCCTATTGCCAGCGCAGCTGGAATCTGCGCAGCCCGCTGCACAGCGGTTCGTGTTTTCATTTGCCTCCCCCCTTCCTTACCAGTCTATTGCAGGCTGGCAAAAAAAGAACCCCGGATAGGTTTATCGCCTATCCGGGGGTGGTGTGCAGAAGGTTAGACTTCAATATCTACGTTGGCTGCCTTGCGCTGCTCCTGGGCTTCGGTAATGGTGCGGAATTTCATCCGGGTTTCCCGCACCTCCGCCAGTGCCTGGGAGATGGCGTCTTCCGTCTGCCGCAGTGACTCATCCATATATTCGTTGCCGGCTTTCCGAAGCTGATTAATCCGGGTCTGGGTTTGTCCCACCAGCTCCTCGCTGCGCTTCTTAGCCTCGGCATAGATAGCTTCCTTGGTGACCATCTGCTGGACCTTGTCCTGGGCCTCACGCAGAATGCTGTCGGCTTCCCGACGGGCCTGGCTGATCAGCTCGTTGCGGGACTCCACGATGGTCCGGGACTGCTTCAGCTCGCTGGGCAGCTGGGCGATGATTTCATCCAGCAGGTCCAGCACCCGGTCCCGCTCCAAAATGCACTTATCCGCAGCCAGAGGCATGGAACGGGCATCCTGAACCATGTCGTACAGTGCGCCAATAATGTCTTCGGTGTTGCGATCGCTCATGTATTGTTCCTCCTTGAACTTAATGTTTCCTTTGCTCTATTCTTTCCTGAAAATCCGGAATAATTTCCTCAGGCAGAAAATCCGGCAACTCTACCCCATAACTTCCCAGTTCCTTTACGGCGCTGGAGCTGAGATACATATACTGGCTGTCCGCCGTGAGGAACATGGTGTCCAGTTCCGGGTTGATTTTCCGATTGATCAGCGCCATCTGAAACTCGTTTTCAAAATCCGAGCCGGCCCGCAGGCCCTTGACGATGACACAGCTGCCCTGCCGCTTGGCATAGTCTGCCAGAAGCTCGCTGGAGCCGTCTACTTCTACATTGGGCAGATCCCTGGTCACCCGCTGAATCAGCTTCACCCGCTCTGCCAAAGAGAACATGGGATTCTTGACGGCATTGACCATCACGCAGACGATCAGCTTATCAAAAATCTTGGATGCACGGCGAATGATGTTTAGATGGCCGCTGGTGATCGGGTCAAAACTGCCCGGATAAACTGCAATTTTCATACTCTCCCCGCTTTTATGCCTTCCGATAGATGGTCAGCAGCGTTTTTCCATACGGATAGTCCCGAGAGCGGACGTAGCCGGGGTACTCCCCGGGACACACCTTACCCAAAGGACGTTCCGTTACTATTATACCATTGGATTGCAAAATGTCAATTTCCGTTATGCGTTTTACCGCTGTTTCCAAAAAAACTTCCGCATACGGCGGGTCCAAGAAGATGATATCAAATTGCTCCCGGCATCGGTTGAGGTAGTCCAGGTAGTCGCTGCGCACCACCTCCCCTTCCAGCTTGGTCCGGCGAAGGTTTTCCCGAATCAGACGGCAGGAATCCTCCCGCTGGTCCACGAACACCGCCTTGCTGGCACCTCGGCTCAGAGCCTCGATGCCCAGCTGACCGGTGCCGCCGAACAGATCCAGCACCTTTGCTCCGGGAACGTCAAACTGGATGATGCTGAACATAGCTTCCTTTACCCGGTCAGCTGTGGGCCGGGTCAGCATGCCATCCGGCGTTTTCAGCTGAACGCCTCTGGCTTTTCCTGTAATTACGCGCATAGCATACCTCCTATTGCTCCCGTTTTTCCTGAAAATGTTGGTATACCGCCAAGGCTGCATCCTTGGGAAGCAGCCGCTCCAATTCCGGCAGCGTTGCCTGCGCAATGGCGGTGAGGGACTTAAACTGCCGCAGCAGGTCCTGCTTCCGCTTGGGACCGATGCCGGCAATGCCGTCCAGTTCGGAGTAGCGCAGCCGTTTGCTGCGCAGCTGCCGATGGTAGGTAATGGCGAAGCGGTGGGTTTCTTCCTGGATGTTGCCAATGAGGGCGAACACCGCCTGATTATTGTCGATGCGGATTTCTCGCCCCTGGGCCGTCACCAGCGCCCTTGTGCGGTGCCGGTCATCCTTGACCATGCCGAACACCGGAAAGGACAGGGCAAGCTCCTGCAAGACATCTTCCGCAACCTTGGCGTGGTTCACACCGCCGTCAATCAGCAGCAGATCCGGCCCTTCGGAAAATCCTGTGTCACCGGCTTTGTAATGGGTAAAGCGCCGCAGCAGCACCTGGCGCATGGAGCCGTAGTCATCCTGACCATCCAGCCCCTCCACCTTGAAGCGCTTGTAGTCGCTTTTTTTCGGTCTTCCATCCTGGAACACCACCATGCTGGCCACAATATCCGTGCCGGAGATATTAGAAATGTCGAAAGACTCCATTCGATGCAGGTCCTCTAAGCCCAGCATCTTTCCCAGCAGCGCCACAGTGGCGTTGGCACGCTCCTCCTTGCCGGTGACCCGCTGGGCTTCCTCATAGGCATTCTTGCAGGCCAGCTCTACCAGGCGGACGTTGTCGCCCCGCTGGGGCACGTGAAGCTTCGGACGGCGCGCATAGCGCTGTTCCAGCAGTTGGGCAAACAACTCGGCATCGTCGATTTCAAAGGGCAGCAACACCCGCTTGGGGGCCAGGCCCCGGCTGAGGTAGAACTGCTTGAGAAGGCTGGAAACGGCTTCGGTTTTGTCATCCGGCCGGGGGAACACCTCGTACTCCTTATCCAGCAGGTTTCCACCGGAGAAATGAAGCACGGCGAAGCATGCCTTGGCCTCAGTTTCGCCGTAGCCCACCACATCGGTATCCGCCAGCGTTCCGGCGGTGACCAGCTGCTTCTGCCCCAGATTCTCCACGGCATTCAGCCGGTCCCGGAGGTTGGCCGCCAGCTCAAATTCCAGATTTTCCGCAGCTGCCAGCATTTGCTGGCGGATTTCCTCGGCCACGGCCTTGTAGTTGCCCTGGAGGAGCTGCTTGGCTTGGAGCATCACCTGGCGGTATTCGGCGCAGGTCTTTTCCGGGCGGCACCAGCCGGCGCACTGGTTCATGTGGTAGTTCAGGCAGGGCCGCTCCTTGCCGATGTCCCGGGGAAACTGCTTGTGGCATCCGGGCAGCTTTAGCGTCAGGCGAATGGCCTCCACCATGTCATGGGTGACGGCACGGCCGCCGTAGGGGCCGTAGTAGTCAGCCCCATCCTCTGTCGGTTTGCTCACCAGGGTGATGGTGGGATAAATCTCCTTCATATTCAGCCGCAGGTAGGGATAACCCTTGTCGTCCTTTAGCAGAATGTTGTATTTGGGCATATAGCGCTTGATCAGGGAGCATTCCAGCACCAGAGCTTCAAATTCGCTGGCAGCCACGATGACATCGAAGTGGTGAATTTTGCTCACCATCAGCCGGGTTTTCGGGGTATGAGAGGCGGTGTCCTGGAAATATTGGCTGACCCGGTTTTTCAACTTTTTGGCTTTGCCCACATAAATGACCTTGTCCGTTTTGTCCCGCATGATGTACACGCCGGGGGCATAGGGCAGGGTCAGGGCTTTCTCCTTCAATTCGTCAAAGGTCATAGCTCCTCCTGAAAAAGCGCCGCCTCAATGCGCATGGACGGCATTGAGGCGGTTAAGTAAGGCAAGTGTTTCAATAAACGTCCCGCTGCAGCAGGGAGTCCAGTGCATTCACAGCAGCCTCAGCGTCAGGACCGACGGCGCTCAGGGTCACGGTGGAACCGGTCACAATCCCCAGAGACATGATGCCCAGAAGGCTCTTGGCATTCATCTTACGATTGCCGGATTCCAGCCAAATGTTGCTGTCAAACTCATTGGCTTTCTGCACGAAATAGGTAGCCTGCTTGTTGTGCAGGCCGGATTCGCAGCGGACAACCACATCTTTATTGAACATAATACACACTCCTTTTCATCGCACCCGAGCAGGTGCAACGGGTCTGCGTATATCATAGCATTTTTACTGAAAAAGTCAACCTATTTTCGTCCCTATTTCACAAGAAGTCGGTGCAGAGATTGGAGAAAGTTGTGAAATCCGTTCCAATTTTGGCATTTTCTGTCAATTATACAGATATTCTGCAAAATGATTCATCTATGCAGGAATTTCCCGGCAGCAAACCGGCGAAACTCAGTCGAATTCTGCAATGGTGACACCGTCCTCACCCTCGCCGTAGACACCCAGCCGGAACTTCTTGACGAACTTGTTCCGCTTCAAAGACTGGTGCACCGCAGCACGCAGGGTGCCGGTGCCCTTGCCGTGGATGATGCGCACCTGGGACAGGTGGGCACGCATGGCTTCGTCCAGGTAGCGTTCCAGCACGCAGATGGCTTCCACCGAGTCCATGCCCCGCAGGTCCACTTCCGTGGGCATAGCAGACATTTTCATCTCCCGGCCGGAGTGCTTGGGGCGGCCGCCCTTGGCCTGGTAGGGGTTCTCGTGTTCCAGCAGGTAGATTTCATCCTGCTTGGCGGTCAGCTTCAAAATGCCGGCCTGGAGCTGGTAAGTGCCGTCCTTGTTGATGGCAATGACGCTGGCCTTGGTTCCCAATTTCAGCAGCTCCACGGTGTCCCCCACCAGAATGCCCCGGCTGGGCTTGGGGCGCTGCTGCTGGGGCTGGGCGGCACGGAGCTTGTCCTCGGCCTCGTTCAGATTCCGGCGCAGCTGGGACTGGCGCTGGTTGATGCCGCTGACATCGCCGCCCTGGGTCAGCTGCTTGCGCAGGGCCTTCAGCTCATCGGATGCGGCGTTGGCAGCAGCCCGGGCCTCCTCGATGATGTGCTGGGCTTCCCGGCGGGCAGATTCCATGGCCTTCTCCTTCTCTTTGCGAAGCTGGTCGTGGTACTGCTGGCTCTGCTGCTGAATTTGGGCGGTCTCCTGGCGCAGCCGCTCTGCCTCCTGCCGGGCCTGCTCCATCTGCTGGCGCTGCTGTTCCAGCTGGGAGAGCACATCCTCAAAGTCCTTGTCCGACTTGTCCACCAAGTCGTCCGCCTCTTTGAGAATCTCCTCCGAAAGGCCCAGCTTTCGGGAAATGGCAAAGGCGTTGGACTTTCCGGGAATGCCAATGAGCAGCCGATAGGTAGGCCGCAGGGTCTCTACGTCAAATTCGCAGGAGGCGTTGATGACCCCGTTGGTGCGCATGGCGTAGAGCTTTAACTCCGCATAGTGGGTGGTGGCCACCACCCGACTGCCCATCTTCCGGCAAAATTCAATGATGGCCGTAGCCAGAGCCGCACCCTCCGCCGGGTCAGTGCCAGCGCCCAGCTCGTCAAAAAGCACCAGGGTTCGGTCGTCGCACTGGTCCACCACATCCACAATGGTGCGCATATGGCTGGAGAAGGTGGACAGGCTCTGGGCAATGGACTGCTCGTCGCCAATGTCCGCCAGAATGGCATCAAAGGTGGAGAGCACGCTGCCGTCTCCGGCGGGAACGTGAAGGCCGCACTCCGCCATCAGGGTCAGAAGTCCCACGGTTTTCAAGGTTACGGTCTTGCCGCCGGTGTTGGGGCCGGTGATGATCATGCTGTCAAAGTCCGTACCCAGCCGCAGGGTAATGGGCACCACCGTCTTGGGATCAATCAGCGGATGCCGGGCCTTGCGCAGCTCAATGCGGCCCTGGTCGTTCATCAGCGGCGCCCAGGCTTTCATCTGATAAGCCAGCTTTGCCTTGGCAAAAATCACATCCAGCTGCACCAGCAACTGGTAGTCCAGGTTGATGGCCTCCCGGTAAGCAGCAGCCTCACTGGACAGTTCCGACAGAATCCGCTCGATTTCCTTCTTTTCCTTCAATTCCAGCTCCCGCAGGGCATTGTTGGCGTTCACGGCGGACATAGGCTCCACGAAGTAGGTGGAGCCGGTGGCGGACACATCGTGGACAAGACCCGGCACGTCGTTTTTGCACTCGCTTTTCACCGGGACCACATACCGGCCCTGGCGGATGGTGATGATGGGTTCTCTAAGGAATTTGCTGTAAGCCGGGGAGGAAATCACCTTTTGCAGGCTGTCCCGGATTTTCCCGGCCTGAATGCGCATATGACGGCGAATATCCGCCAGAGCCGGGGAGGCATTGTCTGCAATCTCCTCCTCGGACAAAATAGCGCCAAAAATCTTATCTTCCAGGTATTTGTTGGCTGTCAGGCTGTGAAACAGGCTGTCCAGCACGGTCTTTTCCTCATCCTCGGCAATGTAGCCCTGGATGGTCCGGGCGCACCGCAGGATTCCGGCGATCCGCAGCAGCTCCATAGGCTGTAAGCAGCCGCCCCGGTCTGCCCGCTCCAAGGAGGCGGACATGTCCGTTACATCGGCAAACACCGGGTTTCCCTTGCGGGTGCACAGATTCGAGGCGGCGGTGGTTTCGTCCAGCATCCGCTGCACGTCTTCCAAATCCGAAACGGGCCGCAGCTTCCGGCAGGCTTCCTTTCCCCCCTCGCTGCCGGCGCATCGGGCCAGCTGCTCCAGCACCTGGTCCAGCTCCAATTTCAGCAGGGATTTTTCATATAGTTCCGACATGGTTTTCTCCTAACTATGTAGCAATCTTTCCAGGGCTTAGAGATTTGTAAAAATCCAGCGTGGAAAAGCCCCGTTCCAGCTGGGTGGCAAGATACGCTTCCGTCAGGGCGGAAAGCAGCTGCAAGGTCTGTTCCCCGGCCCGGAAGGAAAACAGCTTCTTCGGGTCGCACAGGCTGATGTAGCGCATGGCATCCAGCACCGCAGGAGTTACCGGCATCCGAATACCGGCAGACTCCGGGTCCCGGCACTTGCCGCATTCCAGATGCCCCTGGGACAGGTCGAACCGGTCCGGGGTCTGGCAGCCGCAGACATGGCAGCCGAACAGATCCGGCGTAAAGCCGGACAGGCAGGCCGCCCGCAGTTCAAAGGCCGCCTTGATCTGCCCCTGGGGCAGGGTGAGCTTGGTTAGCGCGTAGAGACTGTTGAGCAGCAGCGATTGCAGCTCCGGGTTTGGCAGATCCTCCTGGGACAGCACCTCGCATACCTGGGCAAAGTAAGTCCCCAGGGCCAGCTTCTCCAAATCCCGCCGCAGCGGGGTAAACAGCTCCAGGCTTTGGGCCTCGTTGATGGTATACTGGCCCCGGTATTCAAACAGGGTGTACTCCCCGTAGGCCAGCAGCTGACAGGGGGCGGTCAGGGGGCTGTTCTTTCGCCGCAGCCCTCGGGCCTTCACCGTCAGGCGCCCCTCCCCTCGGGTCAGCAGGGTCAGCAGGGCATCCCGGTCATTGTAATCCGTTACCCGCAGCACGATGCCCTGGGTTGTCAAATACATGGGGTTCCTCCATTCGCAGCTGCTGGGCATAAAGCAGGTAGGCCTCCGGCGCTCCCGTTTGCAGAAACAGCTGCCAGTATGCGTTTGCGTTCATCCAGCATTCCTCCCAGGGATAGGATGGCCGATTTCCCTGGATTTACTGCTGGAAATTATTCTCTGTATCCAAAGTTGCGCACAAGGAAATCGCTGTCCCGCCAGTTTTCCTTTACCTTGACCCAGGTGGTCAGATACACCTTGGTGCCCATAAACCGCTCGCAGTCCTGCCGGGCCAGGGAGGAGATCTTCTTCAGCATAGCTCCCTGTTTTCCGATAATGATGCCCTTGTGGCTGGCCTTTTCGCAGTAAATGGTGGCATCCAGATCGATGATGCCGTTGTCCCGCTCGGTAAAGCGGGTGATCTCCACCGCCGTGCCGTGGGGAATTTCCTTTTCCAGGCACCACAGCAGCTTTTCTCGGATGATTTCCGCCATGACCTGCTTTTCCGGCTGGTCGGTGGTCACGTCCTCCGGGAACAGGAAGGGGCTGTCCACGGCGTACTTTTCACATTCGTGGAGCAGCTCCTCCACGCCGTCGCCGGTTTTGGCGGAGATGGGGATGATGGCATCGAAGGTGCCGGTTTGGGCATAGACATCGATGACTTCCAGCAGCTTGTCCTTTTCCACGGTGTCGATTTTATTGATGGCCAGAATCACCCGGCTGCCCCGCAGCTGTTCCAGCAGAGCCTCCTCCTGAGCGCCCACGGAGGCAATGGGCTCCACCACCAGAATGGTGGCATCCACATCCGCAATGGACTCCCGGACGGCGCTTACCATGTAGTCGCCCAGCTTGGTTCTGGCCCGGTGATAGCCAGGGGTATCCACGAAGACGAATTGCAGGTTGTCCCGGGTGACGATGCCGCAGATGCGGTTGCGGGTGGTCTGGGGCTTGTTGGACACGATGGTGATTTTCTCTCCAACCAGGTAGTTGGTCAAGGTGGACTTGCCCACGTTGGGCCGTCCGGCAATGGTGATCATAGCAGTTTTGGTATTCATAGCAGTCTCCTGTCTTTGGTATCGGTGGTATGTTAGTCTCGGCTCATGCCGGGGATGGTACTGGCGATGGCCTCCTCCCGGCGGCGCATTTGCTTTTTCTGCTCGCCCTCATCCAAGTGGTCATAGCCCAGCAGATGGAGCATGGAATGGATGGTGAGATACCCCACCTCCCGGCGGACGGAGTGGCCAAATTCCTGGGCTTGGGCCTGGGCACGCTCCAAGCTGATGCACATATCCCCCAGGGGCACCAGTCCGGTAGCCGGGTCTTGATACTCCGTCCAGTCCTGGGGCGGATTCCCTGCCTCCAGCTGGAACATAGGGAAGCTCAGCACATCCGTGGGGGCATCGATGTTCCGGCTCTCCTGGTTGATGGTCTGAATGCCGGAATTGTTGGTCACCAGCACATTGATTTCGCAGGGAACCCGGATTCCCTCGGCATCCAGTGTCTGCCGGATGCACCGGCGGATGTTGGATCGGATGGCAAAGCGCTCCAGGCTCAGCTCCTCAAAAACCAGATTGATTCTGTGTCTCATAATTACTTCTTCCTCTGATAACGGCCCTGGAATTGCGGGGCCGGTTTTTTGTAGTCTGCCTTCTGGGCAGCTTTTTCGTAGGCGTTGATAATCTGCTGAACCAGGGCATGGCGCACCACGTCCGCCGAGGTCAGCCGGCAGATGGCAATGTCCCGGACATCATCCAGAACCCGGATGGCATCTTTTAAGCCGGAAACTTTGTCGTCAGGCAGGTCGATCTGGGTCACGTCGCCGGTGATGACGATTTTGGAGCCAAAGCCCAGCCGGGTCAGGAACATCTTCATCTGCTCCCGGGTGGTGTTCTGTGCCTCGTCCAGAATGATGAAGCTGTCGTCCAGGGTTCTGCCTCGCATATAGGCCAGGGGTGCCACTTCGATGGAGCCACGCTCCTGATACTTCTGGAACGTCTCCGGCCCCAGCATTTCGTACAGGGCATCGTACAGCGGCCGCAGGTACGGGTCTACTTTGTTCTGCAAGTCGCCGGGCAGGAAGCCCAGCCGCTCCCCTGCCTCCACCGCCGGACGGGTCAGGATGATGCGGTTTACCGTCCGCTCCCGGAAGGCGGCCACCGCCGCAGCCACCGCCAGGTAGGTCTTGCCGGTACCAGCCGGGCCGACACCGATGGTGACGGTGTTTTTGGCAATGGCCTTCATGTAGTTCTGCTGACCAACGGTTTTGGCCTTGATGGGCTTTCCCTTGGCGGTGATGCAGACCACATCCTTGGTCATCTGGGCCACCTGGGCATCGTTGCCCTCGTTGACCAGGGTTATCAGATAGCGCACCCGCTGCTCGTCGATGAGTTCTCCCTTGCTGGCCAGGGCCAGCAGACCCCCCAGAGTCCGCACGGCTTTATCCGCCTGTTCTTCGTCACCGGTGACCCGCAGGTCTGTGCCACGGTTCACCACCTGCACATCCAGTGCTTCCTCAATACGCTTGATGTTTTCATCAAAGGAGCCAAACACCGCAATCAGGTCTTCTACCCGTTCGGCATTGACAATTCGTTCAACTGTTTTCCCCATGATTTTCTCCAATCTGCTCCTGCCGCTGCCGGGCAATCATCTCCTGGCAGACATAGCGTGCTTCCAGCCAAAAGCAGCCCCCATCCTGGCGCAGGTGCTCTGCGGCCTGCTGGATTTCGCCGGCCACCATGCGCTTTAAGACGGTGCGCCGGGCAAAGTCCGTCAGCTCCTTCCTGGCCTGCGCTTCGGGAATGGTTTCCGATGTCAGGGCGAAGGTGGTACGGGTCTGGATGCACAGCGCCAAAGGCAGGCGAAAGCCGCCTGGCAGGGTTATATAATGCTCTTCATACATTCTACCACAAGTGTCCTCCCAAATTCCACTATCTTTCCATAAATTTATGCGTTTTTTTCCAATCAATAGGCTGTAGCTGCGCCGCTGGGCGAGACTTTGGCCACGAAGTGTCCATTTTGCGGGGAGTACGGCGGTCAATTCCTGTTGGGTCTGGGCAAAAACCTCTCCTTTTGCCTGTTCTCCCCGCAGGCAAAGGCCGCAGTCGGTGTAGCCGGAAATCAGCACCTGCCCTGCCTGGACTGTCTGCCCCGGCTGCACCAGGGCCGTTCCGGCGGTGGCGGTGATGCTGCGGATGTAGCCGTCCCGCACGGCGCACAGGCTGCTCACCCCGCCGGAATCCTGCGCCGGAGGCAGCGCCGTCCGCTCCCGGACGGAGACGGTGGCCACACAGCCGCTGGTGTTCACCCCGGCCCATTGCAGCTGGGGAATTTTGGAAAGCAGGGCATTTTTCACCTTTTCACTGCGGACCTGCCGCCGGGATGTGCCGAAGGCCAGGCCGCTTTGCGCTGCCGCTTCCAGAATCTGCCGGGCAGGCACTGCTGCGTTGCCCTCCACCTGGACGAACAAAATCCGGCTGGGCAAAAACAGGGTCAGCCCTGTCAGCACCGCCGCCCCCAGCAGCAAAACCGGCCGCCGGAGCAGCCGGGGCAGCATCCAGTAGATGCCCCGCTTTCCCAGAATTTTCAGGCAGTCGCCCCGCTTCTGGGCCAGTTTTCTTGCCTGGGGATAGCAGCACCTGGGCATCCAGAAGCGCAGGGTCAGCGCCCCTTGGGGCTGCAAGTCCTCCATGGGAATCCCTGCGCCTGCGTAGGCGCTGACGGCCAGCTCCGGCTCGGCGCTGGTCAGCTCTACCCATAGCTGGCCGGATATAGCCTTACCCATGTCCATCCCTCCGCAATAGCCGGACACCCTCGATGCTGCCCAAAATCACCAGCTGCTCCCGGGTCATTTTCGCCAGCTCCAAGCAGCTGCCCCACACCCGGACACAGCCAAAATTCACCTTCACCAGAATGCACTCCCGGCTGTAAGCCCGGACCCCCTGGTGGTTTTCGATCAGCACCCGCTGCTGGCCTGCCAGCTCCACCAGGCACTGCCCCGGCAGCGGCGGCGTATCCGCCTCCTGGACAACACGTCGCAAAAATGCATCTGCCTTTCCCACGGCGCTCCCTCCTTTTGGTTCAGCCTATGCGCCCAAGGGCGGCCCCCATGCCGGAATGATTTCGGCATGGACCTGTCCCCGGGTGCATAGGTTTTTTCGAGGTGAGGCTTGTGAAACGAACATCCCGTCTGCCGCAGCTGCTGGCAGGGCTTGGTATCTTTGTGCTGATTCTGGACGGAAAAACCGTCCTGGCCGGGGCGGCTCAGGGGGTGGTGCTGTGCTTGCAGACGGTGATCCCCGCCCTGTTTCCCTTCTTTGTGCTGTCCATATATCTGACACGGAATGCAGTCGGCCAGTCCGGGCCGCTGCTTCGGTCCCTGGGGCGGTTCCTGGGGATGCCGCCGGGAGCTGAGGGGCTTCTGATTCCCGGCTTTCTGGGGGGATACCCGGTGGGTGCCCAGGCCGTGGCGGAAGCCTGGCGCAGTGGGCGGCTGTCCCAGGCCCAGGCCCGGCACCTGATGATGTTTTGCAGCAATCCCGGCCCGGCATTTTTATTCGGCATGGTGGCGTCCTATTTTTCAAATGGGTGGATGGTCTTGGCTATGTGGGGCATTTTGCTCCTCAGCGCTGCCATCACCGCTCTGATTGTCCGCCCTGGCGAGGATGGGGCGGTCTCCATTCCGGCCCATTCCAAGATCACGCTGTCTCAGGCGCTGTCCCAGGCGGTGCAGGTGATGGCGCTGGTCTGCGGCTGGGTGGTGCTGTTTCGGGGGCTGCTCGCCTTTTTGTCCCGGTGGGTGCTGTGGCTGCTGCCAGTGCCTGCCCAGGTGGCGGCGGCGGGGCTGCTGGAGCTGTCCAACGGCTGCTGCCTGCTGGATGCCATTGCCGACGAGCAGGTGCGCTTCTGCCTGTGCTGCACCCTGCTGGCCTTTGGCGGTGTCTGTGTCACCATGCAGACCGCCAGTGTCAGCGCCGGGCTTCCCATACGGTGGTATCTCCTGGGGAAAGGTATCCAGGCGGGGTTGTGCCTGGTGTTCTCCTGGGCCATCTTCCAGAAATTTGGTGCGCTGATTCTGGGAAGCGCCCTGCTGGCGGCGCTGATTTTGGGAAAACGGCGAAATTGCAGTAGCAATCGGCAGCTGGTTGGTGTATAATGGGGACATCTACCCAAGGGAGGACTGCTGAAGATGCTGTTTCGGAAAAAGATAGAACGCAATTGCAGCTACTGCCTGCACGCTGCCCAACTGGAGCAGGAGCAGATTTTGTGCGCCAAGCGGGGCCTGCGCCCGGAGAATGCCCCCTGCTGGCGCTTCCGCTACGACCCCTGCAAGCGGGTGCCCAAGAAGGCCAAGGCCCTGGATTTTTCCAAATACGACCGGGAGGATTATTCCCTGTAACCAAAAAAATCGGCAGTGCGTACCAAAATGATATGCTCCCCATAGAGTAGACACTCGAAAAAACAAAAGTTTCGAGACTAC
>CAUWNA010000040.1:0-88254 GCA_963560135.1 uncultured Oscillospiraceae bacterium
CAGGCTGTCGAAAATCCCCCACGGGGCTTTTCGACAGGTTTTTGCAGTCTGCTGCGCGCATAATTTGTCCGCCCATGGCGAACAAATTCCACACTTGCAGCCTGATAAGTATTTTCGCCCAGGTACACGCCCCGGTCGAAAATGGATTTGACTTTATTCGCCGCTACGGCGGCGAACTCTGCGAGGCACTTTTTTGACAAGCTGTAACCCGCTGTGGCAGCCGTCCCAGCGGGTTTGTTTGCGGTCTATTCATGCAAAATTTAATCTTATTTCAGAGCTTTCCCTCGAAACTGTGGTATAATTTTCATTGACCCACGGCCCGGCCGTCTGCCCGGGCCGAATCCAACCTACGGGGAGGCATCCATATGGAGCAGCAAAAGAAGCAAGTTCCCTTTGTAGAAAGCCGCCTGCGGCACAACATTCTGGAAATGCCCAAGGAAATCCGCCAAGCCAGCGGCATCGTCATCTATGGCCGCCGCATCAAGAGCCTGGTATTTACCACCGATTTGGCGGTGATCAAAAACTGCGATGCCGATGCGGTGTTCGCCGTCTATCCCTTTACCCCCCAGCAGTCCATCAGCGATGCCATCATCAAAGCCAGCTATATCCCTGTATTCTGCGGCGTTGGCGGCGGCACCACCCAGGGCTTGCGCACCGTTTCTCTGGCCAAGGATGTGGAGAGCCAGGGGGCTATGGGCGTGGTGCTGAATGCGCCCATCAACAATATGAACCTGCTGGCAGTATCCCGTTCCGTGGATATTCCGGTGATCATCACCGTCATTGACGAAAAGACGGACATCGCCGCCCGCCTGGAATCGGGCGCTTCCATCCTCAATGTGGCCGCCGCAGCCAAGACCCCGGAGCTGGTCCGCCGCATTCGGGAGAAATTCCCGGACGTGCCCATTATCGCCACCGGCGGCAACCGTCCGGACACCATCACCGCCACCATCGAGGCCGGTGCCAATGCCATCACCTACACCCCGCCCTCAGCCCAAGAGCTGTTTAAGTCCATGATGGCAAAATACCGCGAATTCTAACGAACCACAAGGCAGCGCCCATGCAGTCCGTAGGATTGCATGGGCTTTTTGCAGATGCAGTCCCAGTTTTCGAGGCATTTTGCTTGCCTTTTCCCCTGGAATCTGATACGATTATCTGACAAAATCTTTTCAGCCGTCCCTTGAACGGCTGCTGCCTTTGGAGTTTTGAATTATGCGTGGTAAGAAAAAAACGTTAAAACGAGAAAAATCTGCAATGACCGTCTCCATGTACGGAAACCTTCTATTCGTGATTATCGAGCTGGTGATGGCTGTGTACACCAGCTCCCAGGCGGTGCTGCTGGATGCCGTGTACGACGGCATCGAGTTTTTCATGCTGCTGCCCTCGGTGCTGATGATTCCCCTGCTGTATAAGCCCAGCAGCGAGAAGCGGCCCTTCGGCTATATGCAGGTGGAGACCATCTTCCTGGTGGTCAAGGGCATCACCATGACCGCCGTGACGTTGGGCTTGATCGTGAACAACCTGGACCTGCTCCTCCATGGCGGACGGCGCATTTCCTTCGACACCGTTGCCTACTTCGAGCTGTTTGCCTGTGTGCTGAGCCTGGGTGTGGTGGTGTATCTGAAGCGGAAGAACCGCAGCCTCAACTCCCCGCTGATTGAGACGGAGATGCAGGGCTGGAAAATCGACTGCGTGGTGTCCCTGGGCATGGCGGCGGCCTTCTTCCTGCCCCGGATGCTGCCCGACGGCCCCTGGCAGGTGCTCACCCCTTACTTAGACCAAATCATCACCATTGTGCTGTCCATGTTCATGCTGCCCGCCCCCATCCGCACGGTGATTTCTGGCCTGCGGGACCTGCTGCTTCTGCCGCCGGATCAGGAGACTGTGCAGAATATCCACCAAATTGTGGAGCAAGCCCTGCAAGGAACAAACTACGCCCAGATTCAGCACGAAATCGTGAAAACCGGCCGCAAGCTGTGGATCAGCACCTACATCACCTTGGAAAAGGACGAAGTATCTCTGCTGAAGTTCCAGCAGGCCCAAAGCCGCTGCATCGAGGCCCTGGGGGAAGAATACACCGACTTCTACTTCGAGCTGCTGCCCCTCATCGAATTCCAGCAGGAGCAGCTGAGTACCGTTTCTTAAGCAAACGCCAATAGGGCCCTGTCCTTATCTTCGGACAGGGCCCTACACATATATAAACAGGCAATCTGGCCTTTACCCCCGTCGAGGTTCCTGATAAAATAGTCCCTCGAAGCGGCGCAGCGCCCATTCCAACGGGCCATTTTGGAAGCGGGTCAGCAGCCATCCCAGCGCAATCAGAATGAGGGCTACCACCAAATCTCCTAACGGAAACTGGGCGATGGATGTCGGCTCGCCGCCCAGCAGCATCATAATCCAGGCAAAAAACACCTGTGGGCAATACAGGCTCAGCGCCGAACGTCCCACCCAAGTAAACGGCTTCAAAATTCCTGCCGCCGCCTGCTCTATCACCAGTAGTGCTGCCAGTAGCAGCATACAGCCGCCCAAGCCATTCAGCAGCTCAAACGCCGAGCCGCCCTGCGGCGCATCCAGGAAAAGCATTTGCCACATTGGCGGCAGCACATTCTGGGGCCATGGATCATACGCCTCCGGCATTTCCGTTGCCGCAAGCACCCCTGCTAACCACGTGCAGAAACTGTCATAAATATGGGGCAGCACCAGCATAGAAAACAGCTTTCTTTTTTTCTTTCCTTTTTGCTGCTATTCTTACCGCTCAAGCTTACCTGCTGGGGCTGATTCCCACCAGGGCAGACACTGCGCTGCTGCTATTTACCTGCTTTCTGTTTCCGGCTAGACTTTTCAAGTCTACCTCGGCCCTGCTGGGACATCTATGGCTGTTCTGGGTCATATTCTCCGGGTGCTATCTGGTCTGCTGGCTGGAGCAGGGGCGTTTGCAGGGCCACCACTTTTCCGGCTACTTCACCAGCGTAGTACTATCCATATCCGCATACGGGCTATATGTGGCTGTGTCCTTCCTAGAACCTTGGCTCACGGCGTGGCTAGGCAGCCGTGCTTGGGGTCTTTCCAGCACTATGGTCATCCTCTGCCTGGTTCTGCTGTCCGTCTCCATCCTGATTCGTCGATACTGCGGCGCCCAGATTGCGCAAATCCAGCAGTTCAGCCAGCGCCACGGAAACCTGGAGCGCTGCTTCTCCTGGCTGTCACTGTTGGTGCTGGCACTGTGTCTGGTGATTTTTCTGCCGTTTACCCTACTCTCCTCTTTGAACACGCTGCTTCTGCTGTTTTTTCCTATTTTATGCCTGGTTCTGCTGCTTTTACAGATGGTGTTCGTGCTGCTGCTGTATCGGGTAACCTTCTACAAAGACCGGGTTGTCGCCAGCAGCTGGGAACGTGAGGGACTGAAAGCATACTACCGAGACCTCGGGAACAATCTAGAGGCTATGCAGGAAATCCGCCATGACATCAAAAACCTATTTTTCACTATGGGTGGCTTTGTAGACCGCAGCAGCGACGAGGAGATGAAGGCGTTCTTTTGGGAAAAAATCTACCCGCAGGGAGAAAGCGCCATCCGCCAAAATGAATTGCTTTCCACCATCTACCAGCTTCCGAATGAGGCCCTGCGGGCTTTTCTCTACCTGAAGGTATCCCAGATCATGCAGCGAAAGGTGCAGGTTTTCATCCGTCTGAACTTGCAGCCGGAGCATTTTCACCTTGGCATGGACATTGTAGACTTGACCCGAGTGCTTGGCATTTTGCTGGACAATGCCTTGGAGGAAGCCCAACAAGTACCCCAGGGGCAGGTAGATATTCAAATCAGCAGCAACGACCACGGCTGCTCCTACTTCGTGCGAAATTCTGTTTCCCATCAGACCGTAAAGAGCGGGGTTCGCCCCGGTGTCTCCACCAAGGGTCCAGGGCACGGAAATGGTTTGCTGATTGTCCAGAGAATTCTGTCCCAATATCGCACAGCCGTGCTGAACAGTTGTATGCAGGGACAGAACTTTGTCCAGTGCTTGACCATCACAGAATCCACAGACTAACTACAAAACCCCCTACCAATACTTGGTAGGGGGTTCTTGCAGATACCTGTTAAATCACTCCGCACGGCTCATGGCCAGCTGGAAGTCTTGGGTGTCGGTGAAGATTTCGTGCTTGTAGGGGTTCTTCTTCTGCTGGATGGCACGCTTGATGATGATGGCCAGCACCAGGGCGTTCACCGCAACGGAGGCGATGGACAGCACCCCCTGGGGCACCGGGTTGACCAGGGTGGGCCGGACGGCGGCATCCATGAAGCCGTCGGCGTACAGCACCGGGATGGTGGTGAATACGCTGTTGTCCTGGAACATGGGGAAGACCTGGGCAAACATGCACCAGATGGCCAGGGTGTTGGCCCGGTTCTGGATCCAGCCGCCCTTGTTCCACAGGGCCGCCGCCACCGTGGGTGCCAGCAGCAGAGCAAGGCCGCAGTACCAGGCGTGGGTGGGCAGGTTCAGATAGGTGTACTGGAAGTTCCACACGTCATAGGCCAGGATGTACAGCCAAATCATGTCCGGCCAGAGCATGTCATCCTGCTTCTTGGAGGTGTAGATGCCCCACCAGCCGGTCATGCAGAAGATGTTCAGAATGCCGGCAATGCCGTTGAGCCAGTTCCACCAGCCGCCGTAGAGCCAGACGTTTTCGCTGGACAGCCACCAGCGGTCGCCGTACTCCTTCATGGCCATAGCGCCCCGGATGGCGGACTCAAAGTCGCTGGCTACGGCGATCAGAATGTTGATGGCCACAATGACAAAGGGGAAGCACTTGAACCACTGGGTCTTGCCAATGCTCCACTTGTACTTCAGCATCATAAAGCCGATGCACCCGGCGGTGGCCGCATAGAGCTTGGCGTAGTGGAACCAGCTGTTCATGGACACGTAAGTAGGGTTGTTCAGCGCCCAGGATGCACCCATGGCCGCACCCACATGGATCGCCACAAAATACACCGTCAGTGCGCCGGGAACCAGCAGGAAGAAGAAAATACCGCCCTTCTTCGTCCGCCGTGCCAGCTCATTGCTCAGCACCAGCCCCGCAAACACCAGCACCCAGCCCAGCAGCTGGTACATGGCCCGTTCACCGTAAAGTTGAAATAACATACTAAGATCCTCCTCTTTTTATAAATTGACAATTTTTGAGAATGTGCCCTGCAGCACGCCGCCTTGCCTCCCCCTTTGGGGGAGGTGCCCAGTGCGCACACTGGGCGGAGAGGGCCTTTCCGTCTACTGCCAGGTGACGAACCGGGTGACACCCAAAGGCGGTGGTCTACCGCCAGGGTTTCAGGCTCGCCATTGTCAGCGGCCACTGGCCGCCGTGATTTCTTTGATATTTAGCTCGTTTCCTCGGAGGAGCCAGGTTTTTTCGCTGCCGCAGTGGGGGCAGATGCGGCCGTATTCCACCGTGGGATACTCCCGGCCGCAGCTGCTGCAATAGGTGACGGCGGGCAGAGTCTCCACCAGCATTTCGCAGTCCGTGAATTTCTGCTTTTTCTTGGTGGCCCACTGCCAGCAGTCGGTGAGATAGGCGGGAATCACCGCCGAAACCTCCCCCACCTCAATGGTGACGCTCTGAATACTGTCCAGCTTGTTGTCCTTGGCTACCTGCTCCAGGGTGTCCAGAATGTGAAAGACAATGCCCAGCTCGTGCATGGCTTACTCCTTCTTGGCAAGCCCCAGCTTGATCTTCAGCGCCTGCTTGGCACCGTTTCCAAGGATGATGGGGATCTTCTTCTCGCTGACCACCATGGTGGAGCACTCCGGCCGCTCCCGGTGGAGCTTGATGGCGTTGAAGGCGCACTTGGTGGTGCACACGCCGCAGCCGATGCACTTGTTGGGGTCTACCACGGACGCACCGCAGCCTAAGCACCGGGCCGTCTCCGCCTTGACCTGCTCCTCAGTGAAGGGCAGGCGGGCATCCCGGAAGGAATTTTTGTGGTCGATGGCGGCATTTCTGCCGGGAATCTGCCGTGAGCCGTTGTCGTACTGCTCCACACGGATGTTGTCCTTATCCAGGGCGATGAAGTCCCGGCGGTTGCGGCCGATGGTCAGGCTGGAATGGGGCCGGACAAACCGGTGGATGGAGATAGCGCCCTCCCGTCCAGCGGCAATGGCATCGATGGCGAACTTGGGTCCGGTGTACACATCGCCGCCTACAAAAATGTCCGGCTCGGCGGTCTGGTAGGTCAGGCCGTCGGCCTTGGCGCCGTTGCCCCGGCCCAGCTCCACCTTGCTGCCTTCCAGCAGGCCGCCCCACTGGATGCTCTGGCCAATGGACAGGAACACCCGCTGGCAGGGCACGGTGCGCAGGTCATTTTCGTCATACTGGGGATTAAAGCGTCCCTCTGCATCCCAAACGCTGACACAGCGCTTGAACACGATGCCGGTGACCCGGCCATTTTCCGTGAGGATCTCCTTGGGGCCCCAGCCGCAGTCGATGGTGATCTCCTCGTCCAGAGCCTCGGCGATTTCCTCTTCCGAAGCGGGCATCTTGTCCCGGGGTTCCAGGCAGAACATCTGCACGGACTGGGCCCCACAGCGGTGGGCGGTTCTTGCCACATCGATGGCCACGTTGCCGCCGCCCACCACCACCGCCTTACCAGTGACGGGATAGGCTTCGTTGCCGCCGACAGTGCGCAGGAAGTCCACAGCGGTCATCACGTCGGCGCTGTCCTCCCCGGGGATTCCGGCCTTGCGGCCGCCCTGGCAGCCAATGGCCAGGTAGAATGCCTTGTAGCCCTGCTGGCGCAGCTGCTGCAAGGTGACATCCTTGCCCACCTCCACGCCGCAGCGAATTTCCACGCCCATGGCCTGAATGACTTCGATTTCGGCATCGATAACGTTCTTTTCCAGCTTGAAGGAGGGAATGCCATAGCGCAGCATGCCGCCGGGCTTGGGATTTTTCTCAAAAATGGTGGGGCTGTAGCCCTTCTCCGCCAGGTAGAAGGCGCAGCTCAAACCGGCAGGGCCGGCGCCGATGATGGCGATTTTTTCCGGGAAGGCACCGTCCAGGGTGGGCACCACCTTGGGCGGGATGTAGCGCTTCTCGGCATCCAGATCCAGCTGAGCCAGGAAGTTTTTCACCTCGTCAATGGCAATGGCCTGGTCGATGGTGCCCCGGGTGCAGGCATCCTCACAGCGGCGGTTGCAGATGCGGCCGCAGATGGCGGGCAGGGGGTTATCCTTGCGGATCAGGGCCAGGGCCTCCTGATACTTGCCCTGGGCCGCCAGTTTCAGATAGCCCTGCACAGCGATGTGGGCCGGGCAGGCGGTTTTGCAGGGGGCCGTTCCGGTGTCGTAGCAGTTGATGCGGTTGTTGTCCCGGTAGTTTTCGTCCCACATGTGGGGGCCCCACTTCTGCTGGGAGGGCAGAGGGTGCTTGGGGTAGGTGATGGCGCTGCCGTCCTTGGCGCACAGCTTCTGGCCCAGCTTCACCGCACCGGCGGGACAGACCTCCACGCACTTGCCGCAGGCCACACAGTCCGCCGTCTCCACCCGGGCCACATAGGCACTGCGGGACAGGTTGGGGGTGTTGAACAGCTGGGAGGTCCGCAGGGCGTAGCAGACATTGACGTTGCAGTTGCAGATGGCAAAAATCTTGTTTTCGCCGTCGATGTTGGTGATCTGGTGAACAAATCCGTTGTCCTCCGCCTGCTTGAAGATGGCCAGGGCCTCCTCCCGGGTGATGTAGCGGCCGCCTTTGCCGGTCTCCACCACGTAGTCGGCCATATCTCCCACCGCCACGCACCAGCCCTCCGGGTCGTCGGCGCAGCCCTCGTCATAGGTCAGCCGGGACCGGCGGCAGGAGCAGGGAGAGGCGGCGTACTTGCCGTCGTACTTATCCAGCCAGTGGGAGATGTGCTCGATGCCGATGGAGGTATTCTCCGCCTCAATGGCCTTCTCCACGGGAATCACGTGCATACCGATGCCCGCGCCTCCGGGAGGCACCATGGGAGTGACGGCTTCCAGGGGCAGGCGGCTCATCCGCTCGAAGAACCGGCCCATCTCCGGATGCTCGTCCAAAATCGCCTGGTTCATGTTGGAAAATTCCGCACTGCCGGGGACGAACATGGGCAGCACCCACTGCTTTTCGTGCTGGGGATTTTCCCAGTTGTATTCCAGCACGCCGCTCCAGGACATGTGCTCCAGCAGCGGCTCCAGCTCCTGCTGGCTTTTGCCCGTCAGCTCCATGATCTGGGGCAGGGTCCGGGGCTTGCGCAGCCCCATTTTCAGGGCCACCTCTGCCTCGTCATCGCTCAGCAGCAGAGCAAGGCCCCAGTACTCCGGGTCGTACTTGGTCAGCTTCTTCATCCCCAGCTTATAGGGGATGCGGTTGGTAACCATGTGGCCCAGCTTGAGGATCACCTCTCTGGGCTGCTCGTCCTTGACAAAATCCGGGACAAAATCTGCAAGATAATCTGCCATGTTTCAGTCTCCTTCCTTCCATTGCTGGACCCGGCTTTCCAGCCAGGCTGCCAGCGCTTCGATGCCTTCCCCAGTCTTGGCGCTGATGGGGAAGATGTGGGCGTTGGGGTTGCGCATGTGGATGTACTCGCTGCATTTCTCCAAATCAAAGTCGAAATAGGGCTGCACATCCATTTTGTTGATGATGACGGTGTCGCACACCTGGAACATCAGCGGGTATTTCAGGGGCTTGTCGTGGCCCTCCGGCACGGACAGGATCATGCAGTTGGCGCTGGCCCCGGTGTCGAATTCCGCCGGGCACACCAGATTTCCCACATTTTCCAGCACCACCAGATCCAGCTGACCCGGCTGCAAATTTTCCAGGCCCTGGCGGGTCATGGCGGCATCCAGGTGGCACATGCCGCCGGTGTGGAGCTGAATGGCCTGCACGCCGGTGGCCAAAATGGTCTTGGCATCCACATCCGAGTCGATGTCCGCCTCCATCACCGCAATCCGCAGCCGATCCTTCAGTGCTCCAATCAGAGCCGTCAGGGTGGTGGTCTTGCCGGAGCCGGGAGAGGACATGAGATTCAGCAGAAATACCTGCTTTTGCCGCAGCTCCTGGCGCAGGGCCTGGGCCTGGGTATCATTGTTGGCAAACACACTTTGCTTAATTTCGATAACGCGGACATCCTCCATAGAAGCGCTCCGCTCCTTTCTGGTCCAACCAGTATATTCCGATAGATACAGTATAAAACTATCGAATACTTCTGTCAACGTAGTTCCCCACTTTCTGCGTTTTATCCTGGAAATATCCCTTGAATTTAGGCAAAATATATGGTAAAATTTCATTGTGGTATGTGGTATGACCACAACGCAGAAAGGATGGTTTTCATGGAGTTTGAGCGGCTGTATGCCCCCAGTCTCAAGGAGCTGTTCATCCAGCAGCTGCAAGGGCGCATCCTGTCCGGGGACCTGCCCCAAGGCACCCGGCTTCCCCCGGAACGGGAGCTGGGCGAGCAGATGCACGTCAGCCGGGCGGTGGTCAATTCCGGCATTGCGGAGCTGGCCCGTCAGGGGTTTTTAGAGGTACGCCCTCGTCAGGGAACGTATGTTGCCGACTACCGCCGCAACGGCAATATGGACACCCTGCTGGCAATCATGCACTACAACGGCGGCGTGCTGGGGCGGGAGGAAATTCGCTCCATCCTGGAGGTGCGCTGGGGCCTGGAACGGATGGCGGTGGCCCGGGCCATTGAAAATGCGCCGGAGGAGGCTTTGGAATCCCTGGGCATCTACGTCAGCCAGCTGGGCGCTCTGCCCCCACCCAGTCCTGCCCAGGCGGCGGAGCTGGCCTTTCAGTTTCATCACGAAATGACCCTTACCGGGGGCAATACCATTCTGCCCCTGATTTACCTATCCTTCAAAGTTCCCTGCATCGCCCTGTGGGCCAGATTCTGCCGCAAATTTGGGGTCAGCACCCTGCACCGCAATGTCCAAGAGCTGTATCGCCATATGCTCAACCGAGACCGGGCCGGTGCCGAGCGGTGGGTGGACACTTATCTGAGCCAGGCGGTCTCCGGGGATCAGCAAATTTACGAGGATTAAGCAGAAGCCTGTTTCTTTACTGTATCTTTGCCAAAAAGGCTGTATAATAGGTCGGTAAATTCAAATAGGAAGGAAACGAATCATGCTCCCTGCAATCTTGCTCTTTGCCGCAACCTATGTCCTCATGCTGACGTTCAGCAAATATCGTCCGTATATCGCCCTGGCTTCCGGTCTGATCTTCATTTTCACCGGAATGCTGCCGGTACAGGAAATTCTGCCTGCACTGGACTTCAATGTGCTGCTGATGATTGGCGGTACCATGGGTCTGGTGCAGCTGTTTATTGACAGCCATATGCCCGAGCGTATGGCCGATATGATTATGGAAAAAGTGCCCAACGTCCAGTGGGCCGCCGTGGCGCTGAGCCTGTTCGCCGGTGTCATCTCCGCCTTTGTGGACAACGTGGCCACGGTGCTGATGGTAGCCCCGGTTGCTCTGGAAATCTGCAAAAAGCTGAAAACCAACCCGGTGCCCATCCTCATCGCCATTGCCGTGTCCTCCAACCTGCAGGGCGCTGCCACTCTGGTGGGTGACACCACCGCCATTATGCTCGGCTCGGCTCTGGACATGAGCTTCATGGACTTCTTCTGGTATCAGGGCAAGCCCTCCATCTTCTTTGCCGTGGAACTGGGCGCCGTGCTGTCGGCCGCCATTGTGTATTTCCTGTTCCGCAAGGAAAAGGGCAGCATCCCCAAGACCGGCACCCTTACTCCGGTGAACGACTACGTTCCCACCGTGCTGCTGCTGGGCGCCATCGGCCTGCTGATCTGCGCCAGCTTCGCTCCCGACAGCTGGAACCTGCCGGCAGAAACCAACGGCATCATCTGCTGCACCCTGCTGGTTGTCGGCCTCATCTACAACTTCTGCAAGAAGAAGCATCCCAGCGCTGTTTCGGAGCCGCTGATGGCCGTCGACTTTGAGACCCTGGGTCTGCTGGTCGGCCTGTTCCTGATGATTGGCGGCATCTCCAACATGGGTGTCATCGATGCCCTGGCTGCTGGCCTGGCCAAGCTGGGCGGCGGCAATGTGTTCCTGATGTTTACCATCATCGTGTGGGCTTCCGTGCTGATTTCCGCATTTATCGACAACATCCCCTATGTGGCCACCATGATTCCCGTGATTGCCGGTCTGGCCTCCCAGATGGGCTGCGATCCCACGCCCCTGTACTTCGGTCTCCTCTCCGGCGCCACCCTGGGCGGCAACATCACCCCCATCGGCGCTTCCGCCAACATCACCGCCATTGGCATCCTGCGGCGGGAGGGCAAGGAGGTCAAGAATTCCGACTTCTTCAAAATCGGCATTCCCTTCACCCTGTCCGCCATTATTCCTGCCTATATCTACATCTGGCTGGTGTACGGCGCATAATTCCTAAAAAATTGCCGTGCTGCTGCATCCTTTGCAGCGGCACGGCTTTTTTATGGGCGCAGACAAAAAATGACCGCCGGGGTATTCCCCGGCGGCGTGTAACCCCTAACTGCGCCAATCCCCCGCTCAACAAGAGCGGGGGATTTTTACTGTTAGCAGCGGCGGCACGCCGCCTCGCCTCTCCCTTTGGGAGAGGTGCCCAGTGCGCACACTGGGCGGAGAAGGGCTTTTTCACTGACCACAACGTAAAGTAACATTGCTGCCCTCTCAGTCACCTTCGGTGACAGCTCTCCCAGAGATGCGAATCAATAGTAGAAACCGGAAAAAAAGCGAAAAAAGATGACAAATAGTGCAAAGTGTTAGATAAATGCGGTATCCGGCAGCCAATCGAGATATACTTCAATTGGCTCAACGCCCGAACCGACATCCAAACCGCCCGCTACGTCCGCTCCTGCCAGGGCCTGCTGACACATATCTACTCATCCCTGGCATTTTCCGCACTTTTGTTGTTTTTCAACTATTGATTCGCATCAGAGGGAGAGCCAAGTGGGGCGCTTTTCGTTCGTGGGTGCAGAGACAAACCTACTTGGTCGGCGGGGGGCATGCCCCCGCCCTACGCACGGGTGCACTCCTTCCCCCAAATTATTGAGCCGTATCGAACCGGGTGACACCCAAAGGTGCTGGTCTATTGCCAGGGTATCAGTCTCGTAATTGACAGCGGCGGCACGCCGCCTCGCATTGTCAGCGGCCACTGGCCGCCGCAAAAAATACCTGCCGCAAATTGCAGCAGGTATTTTTTTAATTCCGAACTCAGGCATCCACAGCGGGGCCGTTGATGGGCTGGGTGGTGGGGTCTCCCAGGGTTTCCACCTTGGAGTCCTTGATCAGCTTCTTGGGGCAGACCGTGGCGCACAGGCCGCAGTTATCGCACTTGGTGTAATCGATGCGGGCCAGGTTGTTCTCAATGGTGATGGCATCCTTGGGGCAAATCTTCTTACACAGGCCGCAGCCGATGCAGCCCACGGTGCAAGCCCGGGTGGTGGCAGCGCCACGGGCCAGGGATGCACAGGCGATGACCACATTCCGGTTGGGCTCTACCGGCACGATCAGGTTTCGGGGGCAGACCTGGGCACAGGCCATACAGCCCACGCACAGATCCTCGTCCACCTGAGCCACGCCGTCCACGACCTTGATGGCGCCGTACTTACAAGCCTTGGTGCAGGAGCCATAGCCCAGGCAGCCAAACTTGCAGGACAGGGGCCCGCTGCCGCCGACCTTGGATGCTGCCAGGCAATCATGGAAGCCCTCGTAGTTGGCCTTCACCTTAGCGCCCTTGGTCAGGTTGCCGTCTTTGTCATAGCTCTTGGCGCCGGAGCAGCGCACCATGGCTACCTTCCGGGTGACAGTCTCCGCCTTCACGCCCATAATGGCTGCCATGGCCTGAGCGCACTCGTTGCCGCCGGAGGCACACTTGCCAATCTCCGCCTCGCCCTTCAGCACAGCTTCCGCATAGGCGCCGCAGCCGGCATAGCCGCAGCCGCCGCAGTTGGCACCGGGCAGGCACTCGTTCAGCTGGTCCAGACGGGGGTCCGTCTCGACGTAAAAGATTTTGGATGCAGCCGCCAGAACCAGGCCGAACACCAAGCCCAGGCCGCCCAAAATTCCCAATGCAATCAAAATATCCATTCTTCGCCCTCCTTAGAAAATCTTCAGGCCGGAGAAGCCCATGAAGGCCAGCGCCAGCAGGCCAGCCGCCACCAGTGCGATGGGGAAGCCCTTGAAGCATTCCGGGCACTCGGCCTTGTTGACCCGCTCCCGGATGGAGGCGAACAGGACGATGGCCAGGGTAAAGCCCAGGCCGCCGGCAGCGCCGTTGACAGTGCTCAGCAGGAAGTTGTAGCCCTTCTGCACGTTCACCAGCACCACGCCCAGCACGGCGCAGTTGGTGGTGATCAGGGGCAGGAACACGCCCAGAGCCTTGTACAGAGCAGGGACGAACTTCTTCAGGAACATCTCCACCACCTGCACCAGGGCCGCAATCACCAGAATGAAGGCCACCGTCTGCATGTAGGCCAAGTCCAGTGCCACCAGCACCAGATTGATCGCATAGCAGACTGCGGAGGCCAGGGCCATAACGAAGGTAACCGCCATGCCCATGCCCAGAGCCGTGTCAATCTTCTTGGACACGCCCATGAAGGGGCAAATGCCGTAGAACTTCACCAGAATGAAGTTTTCACTGAGGATGGCGCTGATAATAATACCGAGAATTGCTTCCATTATTTTCCGGCCTCCTTCTTCTTAGATTTCCGCTCCAGGTGCTTCATCAGCCACTGAGAGCCGGCAATGACGAAGCCCAGCACCAGGAAACCGCCCACAGGCATGACCATCTGCATGGCGGGGAACTGAGCGGGGATGATGCGGATGCCCTCGCCGCCGTTGAGAATGCCGCCGCCGAAGGTACCGCTGCCCAGCAGCTCCCGGATGACACACACCACAATCAGGGCCACGGTATAACCCACGCCCTGGCACAGGCCGTCCACCGCAGAGGCCAGCACGCCGTTCTTGGAAGCGAAGGCTTCCGCACGGCCCAGCACGATGCAGTTGACCACGATCAGGGGGATGAACACGCCCAGACTCTCGGACAGGGGCGGCAGGTACGCCTGCAAAGCCAGGTCCACAACGGTAACGAAGCCGGCAATGATGGTAATGTATGCCGCAATCCGAATCTGGTTGGGAATAAAGTTCCGCAGAGCGGAAATCAGCACGTTGGAGCAGATGAGGATGATGGTAACCGCAACGCCCATGCCAATGCCGTTAAACAGGCTGGTGGTAATGGCCAGGGTGGAGCACATACCCAGCAGCTGGACCGTGACCGGGTTCTTGGTCAGCAGGCCCTCTTTGAATTGCTTCTTGAAATTCATAGTGCTTCCCTCCTATTAACCGGCAACGCAGGCCAGTGCTGCGTTGACACCGGAGCAAACTGCCCGGGAGGTGATGGTGGCACCGGTGATGGCATCGATGCTGCCGCCGTCCTTGGTGACGGACACGCTGCCGCTGTTTCCGGCAAACTGTCCCCGGAACTCCTCGCCGGCAGATGTCTTATCGGCGCACACGGCACCCAAGCCGGCAGTCTCCGCCTGCTTGATGATGGAAATGCCCAGCACGCTGCCGTCGCTGCCCACGCCCACCATCATGGATACCTCTCCATTAAAGCCGGTGGGGGCCACCTGCACAGCATAGCCGCTCTCGCCTTCGTAAACAGCCTGCACCAGCGGATTTGCCGCTGCATCAAATGTCGCAGGCTGACCGCCGCCGGGAAGGACGGCTGTAATTGCCTCTTGGGTCTTCTGCTCGTTCAGCGAGGCAATGACAGGCTTCGTGACCTTGTTGATGCCTGCCAGAGCCACCGCCACCACGGAGGTAATCAGCAGCAGGGTCAGGGCCAGCCGGGCCACATACTTCACAGTGGATTCGCTTTTCATTACTTCGCCGCCTCCTTCTTCGGTGCGCCGAACTTCACAGGACGGCCAATCCGGTCCAGCAGGACGACGCAGCAGTTCATAATCAGAATGGCATAGGACACGCCCTCGTTATAGCCGCCGAAGTAGCGGATGAGGATGGTCAGCACGCCGCAGCCGATGCCGAAAACGATCTGGCCCAGCTTGGTCACCGGGGAGGTGACATAGTCGGTAGCCATGAAGATAGCACCCAGCATCAGGCCGCCGCCGAACAGCTGAGCAGCCATCCAGGTAATGCGGTCATTGCCCTGGGGGAACAGGAAGCTGAGAACAGCCACCGTGCCCATGAAGGCCAGGGGAATCCGGGCGGTAATCACCTTGCGCCACAGCAGGTACGCAAAGCCCACCAGCAGAAGCAGCGCAGAGGTCTCGCCAATGCAGCCGCCCACATTGCCCAGGAACAGATCCAGCACCGACTCCTCGCACATCAGGCCCTGGTGCATGTTGGCCAGGGGCGTTGCGGCGGTAACGGCATCCGGGGAGATGACACTTACGGCATTGCCGAAGCCCACCTTGGTCCAGGTGCTCATAATCACCGGCCAGCTGAACAGGAACGCACGTCCTGCCAGCGCAGGATTGACAATATTCCGGCCCAGACCGCCGAAGAGCATCTTCACCAGCAAAATGGCAAAGGCAGCGCCCAGGATAATGGTCCAGTAGGGAATGGTCACCGGGCAGACAAAAGCCAGCAGCACGCCGGTAACGCAGGCGGACAGGTCATACACCTTGCAGTGCATCTTCATCAGCTTGCAGTACAGCCACTCGAAGAACACACAGGCAGCCACGCTGACCATGGTCACGGTGAGGGCACGGAAGCCGAAGAAGAACACGCTGCCCAGCAGAGCCGGGGTCAGGGCGATCAGCACATCCCGCATAATGGTCTGGGTGGTGACGGGAGAATGCACGTGGGGAGAGCTGGAAATCGTCAGCTCATAAAAGTATTTCATCTGTGCCATACAATTTCCACCTCCTTATTTCTTGGCCGCAGCAGCGGCGTTGCGAATCAGCTGCTTGCCCACCCGGAAGCCCAGCACCAGCGGCACGCTGGCAGGACAGGTGTAGGCGCAGGAGCCGCACTCGATGCAGTCCATCAGGTTGTTGGACTTCATTTCTTCCACATCCTGGCTCTGAATGGCCTTGTACATCAGCACCGGCATCAGCTTCATGGGGCAGGCATCGATGCATTTGCCGCAGCGCAGGCACCGAGCCTCCTCCACGGCGTACTCGTTGCTCCTGCCCAGCACGGTGACGGCATTGACGCCCTTGATGGTGGGCACATTCAGGTCATACTGGGCAACGCCCATCATAGGGCCGCCGGAGAGGACCTTGTAGGGATTCTCGGAATGGCCGCAGGCATCCAGCAGGTCGTTGAAGGCGGTGCCGATGGGCACCAGCAGGTTCTTCGGCTCCATGAGGATGTCGCCGGAGACGGTCACGATCCGCTTGATCAGGGGCATCCCGTCGTAAACCACGTCGTAAATGGCCTTGCAGGTGGCAGCGTTGAACACAGCACAGCCCACAGCGGCAGGCAGAGCACCAGAGGGGACCTCCCGGCCGGTGACGGCATAAATCAGCTGCTTTTCTGCACCCTGGGGGTACTTGGCCGGCAGCACGTCCACCTTGATGGAATCGTCGGCGTGGGCCAGCAGGGACTTAACCGCCTCAGGCTTGTTGTCCTCAATGCCGATGTGGCCTTCCTTCAGGCCGAAAATCCGCAGAATCAGCTTCAAGCCGCCAATCAGCTTCTCCGGCTGCTCCCGGCACAGCCGGTCGTCTGCGGTGATGTACGGCTCACATTCGCCGGCGTTGACAATGACGGTATCCACCTTGCCAATGCCGCCGGAGAGCTTCACATGGGTGGGGAAGGTGGCACCGCCCATACCCACAACGCCGCCTTCACGGATGATGTCAATCAGTTCCTGGGCCGTCAGAGCCTCCACCTGGGCCGGGGTCCGGGGCTGAATTTCCGGGGACAGGGTATCCAGATGGTCATTTTCGATCACCACGCTCATCACCGTAGTGCCGCTGGTGTGGGGACGCATCTCCACCGCCTTAACCTTGCCGGACACGGAAGCATGGACAGGAACACACAAGCCCTGGTTGTCGCCAATCTTCTGACCGACTGTAACCAAGTCGCCCTTCTTCACCAGGGGCTTGCAGGGGGCGCCGATATGCTGCTGCATAGGAATGACCACAAGATCTGGAGCTGGGAATTCCTGGGTCTGCTTGTCGCAAGCGTACCATTTATTTTCTTTGGGATGGACCCCGCCGAAAAAAGAAAACGCCATTTTACTTCACCTCTTTCAAATTTTGCGGAACAAAGGCCGCACTTCTCCGCTATTTATAATACCGCACAAATTGTCATTTGTCCACAAGCATTTGGCATCTTAGCCAAAATTTTTTCATAAATCTTTTTGTATCGATACAATATGACCGAATCTTTTTCATCACCGGTTTTCCCGGCCTTTTTGCGAAAAAGCAGCGCTTTTTTCCTGCATTTCACGGAAAAGCAGGCGAATATAACACTGCGCAACCGAAAATTGCGCCATAGTTGGTGGAGGCAACCATGGCGCTGTGGTATTCTTTTCGGGAAAACACATCCAAAGAGGATCTCTCATGTCAACATTCACACGTTCTCTTCCCGGCGGCGGTCTGAGCATCAGCGCCATCAAATATCTGGCAGCAGCGCTGATGGTGCTCGACCACATACATCAGATGTTCTATTTCCAGGGTGCACCGCTTTGGCTCAGCATGGCCGGTCGGCTGGTGTTCCCGCTGTTCCTCTTTGCCTGTGTCGAAGGCTTTGCCCACACCCGGAGCAAAAAGCGCTACCTCAGCCGCCTTCTGCTGGGCAGTGCCGCTATGCCGGTTCTGACCACCCTCTTGCAGCAATGGATTTCCAATGAACAGGTGGTGCTGATGAACAATGCCTTTTCCACCTTTTTTGTGGCCGGGTGGTATATGCTGTGCTGGGACATCCTCACCGGCAGTGGCCCGCTGGGAAAACGCTTCGGAAAAGCCCTGGCGCTGGGGCTGGTTCCCATTCTGTGTACCCTTCCTCTGCTGGCGGTGGCCCAGCTTTCCACCATGGAGGCGGTACCCCTGCCCCTGCTGCGGGTTTTGATCACCCTGGCGCTGATGTTCCCCAGCCCCTTGACCTGCGAGGGCGGCTCTGCCATGGCGGCTCTGGGGATGGCATTTTACATTTTCCGCCGCCACCGGGCCATTCAACTTGCTGCGCTGTTGCTTTTGTCCGGCATTACCTATATAATAAGCGGCGGGTATCAGTGGATGATGGGCTTTGCCGCCGGAATCCTGCTGCTCTACAACGGTCAGCGGGGAAACGGCAGCCGGCGCTTCTTTTACCTGTTCTACCCTGGCCACCTCGCCATACTATACTTGCTGTCCTGCTGGACGGCATAAGGAGGATTCCATGCTTCTGACACAGCTGCTCGCCATTCTTGTACTGCTGGTTTACGCAGTCATTGCCGGTGCAATTCTTTATTTGTTTGTGTTGATTGTAAAAGCTCTGCGCAAATACATTCGTTCCCAGCCAGTGCGCCGGGAAAAGCAGGCCGTCTGCAAAAGCCTGGGCCAAGTGCTGAAGGAGCATCGCCTCCGGTGTAAAATGACCCAGGAATTTGTAGCCGAGGCCCTGGGTGTGAGCCGCCAAGCTGTATCCAAATGGGAAAACGGCTCCTCCGACCCCAGCACCTCCAATATTAATTGCTTTGGCCAAACTCTACGGCGTTTCCTCGGAAGAACTGCTGCGGGCCACCCAGGAGGACACGGAAGCGTAACGCCTGCTGCAATTTCAGGATTCTCAGCATATGCTCCAGGTGAAATTGCTGCGCAAGGCGGAAGAAAACAGCCCCGCTCTTTTCCCTGTTTTGTCCCAATCTTCCTCCTCAGCGCTGAATCATTTTGCCTATATTTTGGTCACAAAACCGCAACCCCCATGCCGGGAATGATCCCGACACGGGGGTTGTATCTGTTTTCTTGGCAGCAGTGCGTCTGCGTTACTGCCCGCCGTGGAGGTACTTGTAGTCCCAGTCCAGGTCGAACAGCTTGTTGCCCATCTCCATAGGGCAGCCGGTGAACAAATCGTCTGCCAGCTCCTTAAGGGTTTCGGCCGGCTCCAAGCATTCGATGTAGAATTCCGGCATGGCCTCCTCTCCCAGGCGGATGCCCAGGATTGCCCCCGCCACCGCTCCCACGGCGGCGCTGCGGCCGGAGTGGTTCACGGCGGTAATCATGGCCCGGTCAAAGTCGCCGCCGCTGACGAGGCAGGCGTAAATCGCCCCCGCCAGCACCTGCGCCGCAGTTTCGCAGCCCAGCTGCTCCATAACGTCCACCGGCTTGAGATTGGGGGATTGGGCGTAGGTCATGGCATGGCGCACCAAAGTAGCAATTTCAAACGCCTGGCTGTACTGGTGGCCGAACTGGTCCTTCACCGTCTCAATGGCATCCACAATCAAGGGTTTCAATGGCACATTGGGCCGCCCAATCAGACGGCTGAGCAGATGGGCCAGCACCGCCCCGGACAAAAATGCACCGGGATTGCCATGGGTCAGCGCCACGGCCTCCGCACCCAGGCGGTCGATTTCCAGCTGCTCCATCCGGTTCTGGTGGAAGAACAGCCCCACCCCTACAGCGCTGGTCAGGCCGCCGGGGTCGGAAAAGCTATTCCGAGGCGTTTCCAGCGTGCCCAGATTCTCCCGGCTCAAGCTGTCCAGCATCCGGGTGTCCATGCAGTGACGGCGGCACAGCTCCGGCCGACGAATCAGCCAGCAGTAGGTGCGGCTGGGCCGCCCCCAGGGCCGCTGGGAGGCCGCCCATTCCCGGCTGCTCAGGGCAATATACTTGATAAAGGGCGCCATGCGGCCGGTCATCTGCCCCCGGGTCAGGCCCAGAAGCAGTCCATTGCAGGTGAATGCCGCCAGCTGGGTATAGGAGGTGACATCGGCATAGCCGTTGACCAGGTCATAGCCCAGCAGGCCATTGGGGCCGTAGTCCTCCTGAATCTCCCGCCAGGTGCGGCTGTCCACGGTATAGCCCATGGCATCGCCCACCGCCATGCCCAGCAGGCATCCGCGGTAAGCAGAACGGGTGATGGCCATTGATGCGCCCTCCTTCCATATTTCTTAAGATAGATTATAGCTGTCTTTTGGGGAAAACGCAAGGGGAAAACCGCTCTTTTCACGAAAGCAGTGCATCCAGCGCCGCCAGCAGCAGTGGAATCTGCGCCTCGGTCATGGTGGCGTAATTCACCACCAGACAGCGCCGGTCCTGAGGCTGGTCGTGGTAAAAGTCCCGCAGGGCGTGGATACGGATGCCCTGCTTCGCCAGCTGCTCCACCAATTCCCGGTCCGGCAGCCGGGTGTCCAGCCCCAGCAGAAAATGCACCCCGGCATCCTGCTCCACCAGAGTAAGCCTGCCCTCCGTATCCCAACTGCGCAGGGCGGTGAACAGGGCGTTGCGCTGGTTTTTGTAGAATTTGCGCATACGGTTGATGTGCTTTTCAAAATGCCCCCGGCTGAGAAACCGGGCCAGGGTGTACTGCTCGAAGCTGGGCACGGTGCAGCTGTAAAATCCCAGCTGCCGCTGAAACCGCTCCATCAGCGGCCCCGGCAGCACCAGGTAGCTGATACGGATGGAGGGGGCCAGCGACCGGGAGAAGGTGTTCATGTAAATCACCCGGCCCTGACGGTCCAGGGTCTGCATGGCGGGAATGGGGTGGGCATCGAAGCGAAATTCCGAGTCGTAGTCATCCTCGATGATCCACTTGTCCTCCCCGGCCCAGGCCAGCAGCTCCAGCCGCCGCCGTACCGGGGTCACCAGGCCGGTGGGAAAATGGTGAGACGGCGACAGGTGGAGCACCTGGGCATCCTCCAGCTGCCTGGGGCAAACCCCCTGGCCGTCCATGGGGGCGCTGCGGCAGGTGGCGCCGGCGGCGGCATAGATTTTTCGGATCTTGCCGTAGCCCGGCTCCTCCACCGCATACACCAGCTCCCGGCCCAGCAGTTGAATCAGCAGGTTGTACAGAAAGTCCGTTCCCGCACCCACCAAAATATTCTCCGGGTCCACATCCATGCCCCGGAAGCCGGACAGGTGCTGGGCGATGGCCTGGCGCAGCTCCGGCAGGCCCCGGTTGGGCAGCGGTTGCAGCAGCTGCTGGCCGTAGTCCAGCATCACCTCCCGCTGAAGCCGCACCCAGACGGAAAAGGGAAACTGCTGGCTGCCGCTGCCGGTCAGGTCCAGCTTCCAGGGCTCCGGCGGCTGGGGCGCCGGGGGCAGGGGCAGCACACAGCGCCGCTCCACCGTCTCCACAAAATACCCCACCTTTTCCACCGAGCGCAGATATCCCTCCGACAGCAGCTGGTTGTAGGCCGCTTCCACGGTGATCACGCTGAGTTCCAGATTCTGGGCCAGGGAGCGCTTGGAGGGCAGCTTCTGCCCGGGGACCAGGCTGCCTTGGAGAATGTCCTCCCGAATGCAGCGGTACAGGGCCTCGTACAGCGGCACCCCCGGGGCTTTTTTCAAGTCATAGGTCAGCATACGCCTTACCCCTGCTCATACAGGGGACGGACGGGGTCATAGGGCTGGGGGCGGTAGGTAACGGAGCCGATGGGCTTACCCTCGATGCCGTACTTGGGATTGTAGCCAAATAGGTTTACATAATTCAGCAAATCATCCCGTTCCAGCTCCATCTGCTCCATCACCGCCACGGTAGCCAGCACATCATCCACAGCCCGGTGGGAGTTGACCACCTGCTCCGAAAGGCCGTACTGCTCAATGGCGCTGCTGAGCTTATGGGGGAAGCTGTGGCGGTCCCGGTAGACGGTAAGCAGGTCCAGCTTGTCCTTTCCCTTCAAAATGGCAGGGTCGCCGTCCCGCAGCAGCATGTAAAACAGGAAGCTCAAATCAAAATGGGCGTTGTAGGCCAGCAGCAGGGTATTGCCTCCGATCATCTGGGCAATGTCCCGGCAGATGCGGGTTTTGGGCAGGCCCCGCTGGCGCAGGTCGGCGGTGGAGATGCCGGTGAGCTGCTGGATCTTCGGGGGCACGAAGCCGCCGGGGGACAGGGCCACCAGCTGGTCGTATTCCTGCACCACCCGGCACTGGCCGTCCACCCGTTCCAGCACCACGGCGGCAAATTCGATGATTTCGTCCCGGCTGTACAGCAGGCCGGTGGTCTCGGTGTCAAACAGCACCAGACGGTCGTATTTGGAAAACAGACTTTCAAACATGCTCTCTCTCTCCCAGGGGATGTTCGTCTTCTTTTGGGCCGTTGGGGCGCATGACCCGGCAGGGGCTGCCCCAGGCCACAGTGTTGGCCGGGATGTCATGGGTGACCACGCTTCCCGCCCCGATGGTCACATTGTCTCCAATGGTCACTCCAGGCAGAATCACCACGCCGCCGCCAATCCACACATTGCTGCCAATCACCACCGGCGCCGTCTGGGTTTTGCAGAAGGAGAAGGAGCCGTCGGGCTGCACCGGGCCAAACCGCTCTGAAGCGCTGGTGGGATGGAAGGCGGTATAAATCTGTACATTGGGAGCAATCAGGGCGTTGTCGCCGATGATGATGCGGTTATCATCCAGGAAGGTGCAGTTCATATTCACCTCGCAGTTGTTGCCGAAGAAAATATTCTCCCCATAATCCACGTAAAACGGCGGCGTAATCCACAGGTTCTTGCCTCTGTCGCCCAGAAGCTTATCCAGGACCGCGTCCTTTTCCGCCAAATTTTGGCTGTCCAGCTGGTTGTAGTCCCGCACCAGGTTCTTGGCTTCGTGCCAGCGGGCCAGCAGGTCCTTGTCGCCGCAGTCATAGAGCTGTCCTGCCAGCATTTTCTCTCGTTCTGTCATGGGTCGATTCCTCCATTCAGGGCCAGGGCCAAGGCCCGGGCCTGCTTACTTGCTTGCTCCGGCTTCAGGGAAAACTGCCGGGCCAGCTCCTGGGTGAAGGCATCCGCCGCTTCCTGGTCCCCGGATTTCAGCTCCACCTCCACCTCACACAGGGGCTGCTCCCGGCCGCTGCCGGTGAGCACACCCCGATCCAGAGCCAGCTCCACCTGGGCCTGGGGCAGGGTGATGGTTCTGGCCAGCCGGGTGAATTTCGCCCCGCACAGCGGCCGCAGGCCGCTGGCCGTCAGCGCCAGCAGTTCTGCCGGAGCGCCCTGACGGATGAGGGAAAACAGGGCCTGCATCAAATGGGGGCTTTCTTCTTCCCATTCTCCCCGGCTGCCGTCTTCCAGGGGGACTTTCACGGCGCACACGCTGGTGCCGTTTTCCAGCCGCTGGCGCAGAGTCCACCGCCGGGCGCTGAGCTTTAGATCCGGGGTGTCAAAATAGGTTGTCTCCATGGTAATTGGGGAAAACGGCCCCCAGGCCGCCTCCATCGCCTCCAAGGTCTTGGCATCGGCGGCAAATTTTCGTTCAAATTCTCTGGACATGGGCATACTCTCCCGTTTTCGGCGCAGCCTGGCTGCGGTAATCTGCCCCCATTATACACAGGCTGGGGCCGGGATGCAAGAATCTTTCCGCCCATTGCCATTCCGACAGCATAATTTCTCCCGGCGTGGTAGGATTGCACTATCTCAAGGAAAGGCAGTGGTACACAAATGATGGTGGAAACCTATTTGCGCCGGGGGCAGAGGAGCTTGCAGCGGATGGCGCTGGAACCGGGCGTGCGCCGGGCGGCTCAGGCGGCGGTGTGCACGGTGGCGGGCTTTCTGGGCAGCGCCGCCAGCCTGGGCCAGTCGCCTCAGCCCCTAGCCATGGGGCTGATCACCGCCGTGACCGGTTGGCGGGCGGTGCTCATCTGCCTGGGGGCCATGGCGGGATATCCCCTGTTCTGGGGCATGGCGGGCAGCCAGGGGGTGGTGTGGTCCGCCGCCGGCGGGCTGCTGACCCTGCTGGTAGGCAATCGGGAAGAACGAAAGGACCAGCCTTTGATGATTCCCGCCCTGGCGGCGGTGCTCACGGCGGTGGCTGGGCTGTGCTTCCGGCTGCTGCTGCACGACGGCACGCCGGTGCGAATCTTTGCCCTGCGGGTGGTCGTCACCTTTTTTACATCTGCCCTGTTTGGGCAAAGCGCCCGGTGCCGGGACCCCATCACCGACTGGCTGTGCCTGGGCCTTGCCACCTTGGCTCTGGCCCAGGTGGAGCTGGGGCCGTATGGCAATCTGGGCTATGCCGCCGGGGCGGCGGTAGCAGTGGCAGGGGCCTTCCCCGGGGCAGCCCTGGCAGGGCTGGGGCTGGATTTGGCCCAGGTCAGCCCGATGCCCATGACGGCGGTGCTGTGCCTGGCCTATTTCATTCGGCTGATTCCCTTTGACAAGCGGTGGCAGCACTACATCGGGCCGCCCCTGGCCTATGGCCTGCTGCTGGCGGTGACCGGCCGCTGGGCTATCCAGCCGCTGCCGGCTCTGGCAGTGGGCAGCGTCCTGGGTGCGTTTCTCCCACCCCGGCCCCAGCTGATTCACCGCCGGGGGCAGACCGGCACGGCCCAGGTCCGTCTGGAGCTGGGTGCTCAGGTGCTCACCGCTGCCGCAGGCATGGTAGCGGAGCGGATTCCCGGCCCCATCGACCAGGAGGCCCTGCTGGACAAAGCCCGCCAGCGGGCCTGCACCACCTGCTCCCTGCGCAAATCCTGCCTGGATCAGGCCCAGCTGACAGTGCAGCTGCTGGAATACCCCCTGGATACCCAATGCCGGAAGGCCGGGCGGCTGATTCCCGAGCTGCGCCGTGCCCAGGATCAGCTGCGCTGGATGAAGGCGGACAGGCTCCGCCAGCAGGAGTATCGCCAGGCCCTGATCCAGCAGTACCGCTTCCTGGGGAATTACCTGCGCACCCTGGCCGACGGCCTGCCCCGGCATTCCACAACCGGAGAACCATCCTACCGAGTAGAGGTTTCCGCCCGATCCCGGGGGAAGGAGGCCGCCAATGGGGATGTGTGCCTGGCCTTTTCCGGGACGGAGTGCCGGTATTTTGTAGCGCTGTGCGACGGCATGGGCACCGGGCTGGGAGCTGCCCAGGACAGCCGGGAGGTGGCCCGGCTGCTGCGGAAGATGCTCACCGCCGGATTTCCGCCGGAACACGCCCTGCCCAGCATCAACAGTCTGCTGACCCTGGGCAGCAGTGCCGGGGCCGCTACCATGGATTTGGCAGAGCTGCGGCTGGACACCGGCAGCGTCACACTGTACAAATGGGGCGCTGCCCCCAGCTGGCTGCTGCGGCGGTCCGGGGCAGAAAAAATCGGGACAGCCACGCCCCCGCCGGGTCTTGGCATTGAGCCGGTGACCATGGCGGTGCGAAAGCTGTCCCTTCGTCAGGGGGAGGCGCTGATTTTACTCAGCGATGGCGTGGACGGAGAGGAAGCCCTGCGCCAATTCTCTTTGACTCCGGATGCGCCGCCTGGGGAGCTGGCGGCGAAAATTCTGGAGGAGGGCTGCCGGGACCGGGAGGACGATGCCACCGCAGCGGTGATTCGCCTGCGGCCGGTAAGCCTGCCTACATCCTAGCATAGACCCGGTGCAAATGCTGTCGAAATCTTAGCTCTATGCTGTAAAATGCGGGAACTTCTTCCGGAAATGCAGAATTTTCCGGGGCGCAGAATCTGCGCCCCGGAAGGATGGTATTTTCTCACAGCTTACACCTGGGAGAACTCGTCCTTGCCCACCATGCACAGGGGGCACTGGAAATCCTCAGGCAGGTCCTCCCACTTGGTGCCGGGTGCAATGCCCTCCTCGGGGCAGCCCAGCTCCTCGTCATATTCCCAGCCGCAAACGTCGCAAACATACTTCATAATAAAATCCTCCTAAGCATGTAAATGGTAATTGATTCCATCAGTTGACTTCGGTTTTCCACAGGCCGTGGAGATTGCAGTAGGCGTACACCGCCACAGGTTCTTCCCCTGCCAGGGCGAACACCGCCTTCGGGGCCTCGCCGGGCTTCAGGTACTTGCGCTGGCTGCCTCGGCTGGTTTCCAGCGCAATCCAGGAAATCCAGTGCTCCTGGGCCATAGGATGATTCACCGTACCCACATGAACCTGGATGGCATCGCCGGTGACAATCACCGCCGGCACATGCTTTTCGCCGCTGGCTTCCACCGTATTGGGCATGAGCTTGTCCATCTTCTGGCCGCAGCAGTGGGGCACAACGTGGGCATCGTGAACCATTTCTACAATATTGCCGCAATGGGGGCAGATATAAAAGGTCGTCATATACGATTCCTCCATCAATTTGAAGTGGTGTGGTTTGGTTATGGCCTCATTCTAGCAGACAGCCGCCGCCCCTTCCGTGATTTCCTCACAGAAAAATTTGTACGAAAGGAAAAGTTTCCGTTGACAATCCAGTGAAAATGTATTATCATCAAAAGAGCAATCAAATAACGACAAAAGAAGTTCTTAGGAAAATGGCTTTTGCCTGCCGAAGGAGTAACACTCTCAGGCGCCTGGTATTCAGGCAGGGACTAAGGACAGATGTGGCTCTGGAGAATCCCGGAAACGGGTACCGAAGGGGCAAGGCGGCTTGGCCGCTGAATCTCTCAGGTAAAAGGACAGAGTGGGAAGCATTCCCTGAATTTTCTGGAATTGTACCCATTTTTTCGCCGGAGCAATCTGCTTCCGGCGTTTTTTTGTGGGTTATTTGCTGAAAACAAAGAAAATGAGGGAAAGACTATGGAAACCATCCTGACAAACGTCGTAAACTTTGTCAACGACATCCTGTGGAACAAGTGGCTGCTGCTTCTGTTTTTGCTGCTGGGCAGCGGTATCTATTTCACCATCCGCACCCGCTTCGTCCAGGTGCGCAAGTTTGGCAGCGGCCTGCGCATGGTTTTTGGCAGCATCAACCTCCGGGGAAAAGCCGCCGGCAAGGACGGCATGAGCTCTTTCCAAGCGCTGGCCACCGCTGTTGCTGCCCAGGTGGGCACCGGCAACATCGCCGGCTGTGCCAGTGCGCTGGTGGCCGGCGGCCCGGGGGCTGTATTTTGGATGTGGATTTCTGCATTCTTCGGCATGGCCACCATCTATGGTGAAGCCGTCCTTTCCCAGAAATACCGCCACGTTGCCCCGGACGGTACCGTTTCCGGCGGCCCCATTTACTACATCCGGGCGGCCTTCCGGGGGAAGCTGGGCACCTTCCTCTCCGGCTTCTTCGCCGTAGCCATCATCCTGGCTCTGGGCTTCATGGGCAACATGGTCCAGTCCAACTCCATTGGCGAAGCCTTCTTCACCGCCTTTGGCGTGCCCAAGCTGCTCACCGGCCTGGTGGTGGCCGGGTTGTCCGCCTTCATTTTCCTGGGCGGCGTAAAGCGGATCGCCGCCATGACCGAAAAGCTGGTGCCCATTATGGCCTGCTTCTACATTGTGGGAGCGCTGGCAGCCATTGCCATGAACTGGCACAGCATTCTGCCGGCATTCCAGGCCATTTTCCTGGGCGCTTTCCAGCCCCAGGCGGTGATGGGCGGCGTGATTGGCGTCAGCATTAAGGAGGCCGTCCGGTTTGGTGTGGCCAGAGGCCTGTTCTCCAATGAGGCCGGCATGGGCTCAACCCCCCATGCCCACGCAATGGCCAAGGTTGCCAAGCCCCAGGATCAGGGTGCTGTGGCCATCGTTGGCGTGTTCATCGATACCTTTGTGGTGCTGACCATCACCGCCCTGGTGATTCTCACCTCCGGCATGTTGGGAACCACCGGCGCAGACGGTGCGCTGCTGGATGCCACCGCCCTGGCCCAGGCCGCCTTTAACCATGCCTTTGGCAGCTTCGGCAATGCCTTTGTGGCCATCTGCCTGCTGTTCTTCGCCTTCTCCACCATCATCAGCTGGTACTTCTTCGGCGAAACCAACGTCAAAGCCCTGTTCCACGGCAGCAAGCTGGCCACCCGGCTGTATAGCCTCATCGCCCTGATGTGCATCGTGCTTGGCTCTTTCCAGAAGGTGGCCCTGGTGTGGAACATGTCCGACATGTTCAATGGTCTGATGGTGATTCCCAACCTACTGGCAGTGCTGGCCCTCAGCGGTGTGGTGAAGAAGTTTGCCACCGACGAGCATTACCTGGGCCGGGACTAACGCTGCACAAAAATCCCGCCGGGGAATAGAATGAAGTGAGCTTAGCGCTCGACAAATTCAGTTCCTGGAGGTCATCTTATGTGTAACAACAACAATGGTCTGTGCGGCTGCTTCGGTGGTAACAACTGGTGGATCATCCTGCTGATCCTGCTGTGCTGCTGCGGCAACGGCGGTGGCTGCGGTGGCGGCTGCTACAATAACGACAACAACTGCGGCTGCTGCTAACGGCCCGCTTACAAAAGATTCGCCCGGATGGCAGTGCCATCCGGGCATTTCTTATTCTCGTTTCAGACGAAGCGGCACGTCCAGCGAATCAAAGCTGGCGCAGCGCCTCCACCAGGGCGGTTTTTCCGGCGGTTTTTTCGTCCTTGCGCTTGATGACCCGGGCGGGGCAGCCAGCGACCACCGTCTCCGGCTCCACATCCTCCACCACCACGGCTCCGGCAGCCACCACGGCTCCGTGGCCGATGCGGCAGCCCTCAATCACCACAGCGTTGGCTCCGATGAGCACGTCGTCCTCCACCACCACCGGGGTAGCGGAGGCAGGCTCGATCACGCCCGCCAGCACGGCACCGGCGCCCACATGGCAGTTGCGGCCCACCGTGGCCCGGCCGCCCAGGATGGCCCCCATGTCGATCATGGTGCCCTCGCCAATGACAGCACCAATGTTGATCACGGCACCCATCATAATTACGGCATTTTTTCCAATCTCCACCTGCTCCCGGATGATGGCACCCGGCTCGATGCGGGCGGGGATGTCCTTCATATCCAGCATGGGAATGGCGGAGTTGCGGCAGTTGTTCTCCACCTCCACGTGGTCAAACTCTGCCACAGTCAGCACCGGCTGGATGTCCTTCCAATCGCCGAAGACGATTTTGCAGCCGGGACCGGCGGGGAATTCCCGGCAGTTGGGGAAGGCCACCGGGGTCTTTTCCCAAACATAGAGCTTCACCGGAGTCTTTTTCTCCGAGGTGCGGATATATTCAATGATCTGCTGTGCGTCCATAATGCTCCTTTACCGGAGGCAGCCGCCTCCTGCCCCCCTTTTCCAGGCGGGGGCATTCCTGGATTCTGTATGCCCGAATGCTTGGCCCAAGGCCAGCCTTCGGGTTTGATGTTACCATCTTTTTTCCAAAAACGCAAGAGAGAAATTGACACCGCTGGGCAAGCAGGATATAATAATAGCAACTTTTCTACAAGGAGGCGTTGCCTGTGGAAATCCAGGAACACCGCCGGGCGCTCCACCGGATTCCGGAGCTGGACAGAGACCTTCCCCAGACCTTTGCCTATCTGCAAACGGCCCTATCCGGCTTTCGCTGCCAGGTATTTTCCCCGGTGGCGGGGAGCCTGTGCGCCTGGTTCGACTTTGGGCAGGACCACGCCCTGGCCTTCCGGGCGGATGCAGATGCGCTGCCGATTTTGGAGAAAACCGGCGCTGCCTATGCCTCCTGCCACCGTGGGAATATGCACGCCTGCGGCCACGACGGCCACATGGCCATTGTGCTGGAGCTGGCCCGCCGTCTGGACCAAATGACCGCACTTCCCCACAATGTGCTGCTGGTGTTTCAAAGTGCTGAGGAAACCACCGGCGGCGCCCGATATATCTGTGAAAGCGGCGTGTTTCAGGAATACGCCGTCCGGGCCATTTTCGGCCTGCACCTGTGGCCCGGGCTGGAAGCCGGGGTGATTGCCAGCCGCTGCCCGGAGCTGATGGCCCGGTCCTGTGAGGTGAATGTGGACATCTACGGCACTTCGGCCCACATTGCCAAGGCCAGCCAGGGGGTGGATGCCCTGGCCGCCGGGGCGGAATTTTACCGCCGTGCCGCAGAGCTGGAACAGAGCCTGCCTGACGGGGTGTTCCGGCTGCTGAAATTCGGAAAATTCCAAAGCGGCACCGTCCGCAACGCCCTGTCCGCCCACACCCATCTGGAAGGCTCCCTGCGGGCTTTCCAGGATTCGGTTTTTGACGGCCTGTGCCAGGGGCTGGATGTCATCGCCCGGGAGACGGAGAAAGCCTATGGCTGCCGGGTGGAGATCCACCGCAACGAGGGCTATCCTGCGGTGATGAACCCGGAGGGGCTGTACCGTCAGGTGCTGGCGGCGCTTCCCTTCCGGCAGCTGGAACTGCCCAGCATGACCGCCGAGGACTTTTCCTGGTACCAGAAAACCCTCCCCGGCCTGTTCTTCTTCCTGGGGCTGGGGGATGTGCCCGCCCTGCACACCGACACCTTTGACTTTGACGACGCTATTTTGACGAAAGGCGCTGATTTCTTCGAGAAATTGGCAAATCTGCCCCTATGATTCCACTAAACCGCAATCTTTCTACCCTCCGGCGCAGCCCCATCCGGGTGTTTACCAACCTGGCCAGACAGACACCGGGGTGCGTGATGTTCACCATCGGCGAGCCGGAGTTCGACACCCCTGCCCCCATCCGACAGGCCGCGGCTGCCGCCCTGGAAGCCGGGCGCACCCACTATGCCCCCAACCAGGGCACCCAGGCGCTGTGCCAGGCCATCGCCCAGGCGGAAACCCGCCGGGGCTGCCCCACGGAGCCGGAGCAGGTTCTGGTGACGGTGGGGGCCTGTCAGGCCCTGTTCACCGCCCTGCTGGGGATCCTGAATCCCGGGGACGAGGTAGTGCTGCCCAGCCCCTGCTTTGGGCTGTACGAAACCATCGTCACCATTGCCGGCGGCGTGGTGCGGCGGCTGGATTTGACGAAAACCGATTTCCAAATCACCCCCCAGGCGCTGGAAGCCGTTCTCAGCGAGAAAACCAAGGCCATCATCCTCAATTCCCCCGGCAACCCCACCGGCGTGGTGCTGAACCGGGAGAGTCTGGCGGCGGTGAAGTCCGCCATTTTGGGAAAGCCGATTTTCCTGATTTGCGACAATGTCTATGAAAAGCTGTGCTATGCCGGCGAGCTTCCCGACCTGAGTCTGGATAAGCAGCTGCGGCCTCAGCTGATTTTGTGCCAGAGCTTTTCCAAGCCCTATGCCATGACCGGCTGGCGGGTGGGGTATCTGACCTGTCCGAAATACGTGATGGACCGGCTGCTGCTGCTCAGCGCCGCCATGATCACCGCCGTGCCCACCTTCGTCCAGGATGCCGCCGTGGCGGCGCTGGATACGGACCCGGCCCCTATGGTGGAAGCCTACCGGCAGCGGCGGGATTATATTTGCAGCCGCTTGACCCGGATGGGGCTGACCTTTCCCAAGCCAGAGGGGGCGTTTTACGTCTTCCCGGACATCTCCCGCTATGGCCTGGACAGCGCCGACTTCTGTACCCGGATGATTCAGGAGGCCGCCGTGGCGGCGGTTCCGGGCAGCTGCTTCGGCAGCGAGGGCTATATCCGCCTGTCCTACTGCTGCTCCCAGCAGGAGCTGGAACTGGGGCTGGACCGGATGGAAAGCTTCCTGAAAAAATTGGAGGGCAACCCATGAAAAAGAAAATTCTGCTGCTGACCACCGGCGGCACCATCGCCTGCGTTCCCGGCGGAGAGGGGCTGGAGCCTCACCACGCCCAGGTGATGGAGCGGGAGCTTCTGCAGCTGCGTACCTATTATGACATTTCCGTGCAGGATGTGATGTGCCTGGACTCGTCCAACATCCAGCCCCAGCAGTGGCAGCGCATCGCCCAGAGCGTGTTTGAAAACCGGGCCGGATTTGACGGCATTGTGATTTCCCACGGCACCGACACCATGGCCTATACCGCTTCGGCGGTGAGCTTCATGCTGCCGGACATTGACCTGCCGGTGGTGTTCACCGGCTCTCAGCTGCCGCTGTCGGACATGCTCTCCGACGGGCCGGACAATCTGCGCACTGCCTTTGCCATGGCCGCTTCCGGCCATCCTGGCGTATTTTTGGCCTTTGACCGAAAGGTAATGCTGGGCTGCCGGGCGGTGAAGGTCCGGGCCTCCGGCTTCTCCGCTTTTGAAAGCGTGAATGCTCGCTACGCCGCCCGGGTAAGCAACCTGGGACTGGTGGTGGACCGGGATGTTCTGCCTGTGCCCACCGGCCCTGCACGGCTGTGCACCGCCATCAGCCAGGAGGTATTCCTGCTGAAGCTGACACCGGGCTTAAATCCCGCCATTTTTGACGTGCTGGCGGCTATGGGCTACAAGGGCATTGTGGTGGAGGCGTTCGGCCTTGGCGGCATGAATGTGCTCAACCGTGGCCTGCGGGGCATCCGCCGCTGCATCGAAGACGGGGTCAGCGTGGTGGTCACCACCCAGTGCCTGTACGACAGCGCCAATCTGGAAGTTTACCAGGTGGGCAGCCGCCTGCTGGAACTGGGAGTCATCCAGGGCCGGGACATGACCAGCGAAGCCGCCATGACCAAGCTCATGTGGGCCTTGGGCCAGGGCCTGGATCAAAGCCGCATCGCCGCCCTGTTCCGAAAAAGCCTGGCCGGGGAGATCACACCCTGAGATCTTCGGCTTCTCCCTGGGGAGAAGCTGGCAAAAATCTTTGATTTTTGACTGATGAGGGGTGGTAATGTCGGATTTTTTAGCGCCGGTGGTAGCTTTCACGCTGCGCCCCTCATCCGTCACAGCTTCGCCGTGCCACCTTCCCCCGAGGGGGAAGGCTTTGGTGCGGCAGTACTCGGTAGGTGCAGAGGTAAACTCACGTGGTCGGCGGGGGCAGCCAGCGCCCTACGAAAGGGTTACATTTCCTCAGTTCAAACAATTGAGCCGTAACGAACCGGGTGACTCCCAATGGTGGTGGTCTACCACCAGGGTAGCAGACTCGTAACTGCCAGCGGCGGCACGCTGCCCCTTTTGTCCCAAACTATTGAGCCGCATCGAACCGGGTGACCCCCAAAGGTGGTGGTCTATTGCCAGGGTAACAGGCTCGCATTGACTGCGGCGGCACGCCGCTTATTATGGAGGTGTATTTTATGGATCATATTTATGTCACCGGGCATCGCAACCCGGATACGGACTCTATTGTAGCCGCCATTGCCTACACGGCACTGCGCAATGCCTGCGGCGATCGGGAGTACCAGGCGGCTTGTCTGGGCCGGGTTTCGGACGAAACCCATATCGTGCTGGACCGGTTCGGATTCCAGCCCCCGATGCGGATTACGGACCTGTATAACCAGGTCCGAGATTTGGACTTCGACACGCCCCCGGTGCTCAATGCCGGTGTCACCATCAGCCGGGCCTGGGATGAGCTGGAAGCCTACCCCGGCATCACCGCCGTCCCCGTTGCCAAGGAGGACGGCACCCTGTACGGCATTCTCTCCCGGACGGATATCGCCAGCTATAACATGTCCGGCATTTCTTCCGGCGTTTTGGAGGAAGTGCCGCTGTTCAACCTGCTGTCGGTGCTGGAGGGAAAGCTCCTCAACGAGGCCGGTGAAAGCACCGACACCGTAGCCGGTGAAGTCATCATCGCCCTGCCCCAAAGCCGGGAGAACCTGCTGTTCCAGGACAGCCACAGCATCGTCCTGTGCGGCCACCAGCCGGATATGATCCGCCGTGCTTTGGAGCTGAATGTCAGCTGCCTGGTGCTGTGCCAGGCGGAGCTTCCCGCCGAGCTGCGAAGCTTCCCCACCAGCACCTGCATCATTTCCACCCCCTTTGATGCTTACCGGGCTGCCCGGCTGATTTTCCTGTCCACCCCGGTGGGCCGGATCTGCAACACCGACGGGGCCGTCTGCTTCCATTTGGACGACCGGGTGGACGACGTGCGGGAGACGGTGCTGAAACACCGCCACCCCAGCTACCCCATTTTGGACCAGCAGGAAAAAGTGGTGGGCATTCTCACCCGCTACCATCTGCTCCGCCCCCGGCGCAAGCGGGTGGTGCTGGTGGACCACAACGAAGCATCCCAGTCCGTGCCCGGCCTGGACGAGGCGGAGATCCTGGAAATCATCGACCACCACCGCCTGGCGGATATCCAGACCAACAACCCCATTTACGTCCGCAACGAGCCGGTGGGTTCCACCAATACCATCATCGCCAGCATGTTCCAGGACCGGGGCCTGATGCCCTCGGCAGCGCTGGCAGGCATGATGGCGGCGGCAATTTTGTCGGACACCGTTATGTTCAAATCCCCCACCTGCACCCCCCGGGATATCCGCACCGCCGAGCGGATGGCGAGAATCGCCAACGTGTCCTTGGACGAGCTGGGCAAGGAAATTTTCTCCGCCAGTGTTGGCAACAAAAGCGCAGAGGAAATTCTGTTCACCGACTACAAGGAATTCCACATTGCCGGACACTCTCTGGCTGTGGCGCAGCTGACCTGCGTGGACAGCCCCAGCCTGCTGAACCGCCGGGAGGAGTTCCTCTCCCTGATGCGCAACCACGCCCAAAAGAAGGGGCTGGATCTGGTGGTGATGATGCTCACCGATGTGCTGCTGGAAGGCACCCAAATTCTCTATGTAGGCGAAGACGATACCATTCGTCAGGCCTTCGGCGTGGTGCCCAAGGACCACACCGCCTTCCTGCCCAAGGTCATGAGCCGGAAGAAGCAGGTCATTCCTATGCTGTCGGATTTGTGGGGCTGATGCCGCCGATTTGGGCAATTCCTGTTTTACTTTTTCTGCGACCTGTGGTATACTTGTATTTTCACGGAAAGGATGGAAGCCATGGCTTTTGAAACCCTGCTGGGCAATGACCGGCTGAAACAGAATCTGGCCAGAAGCCTGGAAAAGGGACACATTTCCCATTTCTACCTGATCAGCGGGCCGGAAGGCTCCGGCAAGCACACCCTGGCCCGACTGCTGGCTGCCGCCATCTTGTGCCAAGGGCAGGATCGCCCCTGCCTGCACTGCCATCCCTGCCGAAAAGTGCTGGAGGACAGCCACCCGGATTTCATCACCGTGGACGACCCGGAGAAGAAAACCGTGCCGGTGGAGCTGATTCGCCAGGCCCGGGCGGATATCTACATCCAGCCCAATGAATCCGAGCACAAAATCTACCTCTTTCCCCGTGCCCAGGACATGGGCATTCCAGGGCAGAACGCCCTGCTGAAAGTGCTGGAGGAACCACCCAAATACGGTGTGTTTCTCCTGCTCACAGACAATCCCGACAAAATTCTCCCCACAGTCCGCTCCCGGTGTACAGAGCTTGCCATGCAGGCGCTGCCGCCGGAGGTTTTGAAGGCCCAGCTTCGCAAGGATTTCCCCCAGGCTCAGCCGGAGGACATCGCCGCAGCCATGGGCCGCAGCGGCGGCTTTTTGGGGCAGGCCCGGCAGCTGCTGGAGCAGGAGGGGCAGGACCCTCAGACGGAGCTGTTTGCCCAGGCCCTTGCCCGGCGGGATGCCCTGGCACTGCTGCAAGTGCTGGTGCCCATGGAGAAATGGAAGCGGGATGCCCTGGCCCAGACCCTGACCCAGTGGCTTCAGCTTGTAGAAGCGGCCCTGGTCAGCCGCAGCGGTGTCCAGGCCATCTCTCCCCAGGCCCGCCAGCTGGCCCAGGTCTGCCCAGTCCAGCAGCTTTACAACGCCGTCCAGTGCCTGAAAAAGGCCCTGGATTACACCCAGCGCAACGTCTCCCCAGCAGCCGTCTGCGGCTGGCTGGAATGGGAGCTGCGGTGATGTACAGTTGCCAAGTGAGGTGCAGTGGAAGTGGGTAGGTACTATGGTGGACGATAGCGGGCGCATTCCTCATCCGTCTCGCCTGCGGCGAGCCACCTCCCCCCCGGGGGAAGGATTTTGGGGTGTTCCTGCCGTGGGAGTGCTGTGGCAGAACCCACCTGGTCGGCGGGGGCAGCCAGCGCCCTACGAAAAGCATGCCCCTTTTGCACAGATTACTGAGCCGTAACGAACCGGGTGACCCCCAGCGGTGGTGGTCTACCGCCAGGGTAACAGGCTCGTATTGTCGGCGGCCACCGGCCGCCCGCCCTTGCCTCTCCCTTTGGGAGAGGTGCCCAGTGCGCACACTGGGCGGAGAGGGCCTTTCCAGCCACTACCCTGTAACGAACCGGGTGACCCCCAATGGCGTGGGTTTATCGCCAGCGTATCAAACTCGAAATGTCAGCGGCCACTGGCCGCCTTATATAGGATAAGGAGTAACAACATGGAAGAAACAGTCGCTTCTCCCCAGCAGGATGTGGAGGTCGTAGACATCCAGTTCCGCCCGGGACAGAAGGTGTATTATTTTGACCCCGCCGGACTTCAGCTGTCCGCCGGGGACCACGTGATTATGGATACCGCCCGTGGTGCCGAGTTTGGCATCTGCACCAGCGGAAACCACAGGATTCCCCCTAAGGACGTGGTGGCTCCCCTGCGCCGTGTCCTGCGGAAAACCACCCCCCAGGACGAGCGGATCGTGGCAGACAACCGGGCCAAGGAAAAACGGGCCTATGAGGTCTGCCTGCAAAAAATCGCCGACCACAAGCTGGATATGCAGCTGGTTTCGGCAGAGGTTGCCTTTGACGGCAGCAAGATCCTGTTCTATTTCACCGCCGACGAGCGGGTGGACTTCCGGGAGCTGGTGAAAAATCTGGCTTCTGTGTTCCATACCCGCATCGAGCTGCGGCAGATCGGCGTCCGGGACAAGGCCAAAATGGTGGGCGGTCTGGGCATTTGCGGCCGGCCCTTCTGCTGCGCCAGCTTCCTGGATGATTTCCAGCCGGTGTCCATCAAAATGGCCAAAACCCAGAACCTGAGCCTGAACCCCACCAAAATCTCCGGCACCTGCGGGCGGCTGATGTGCTGCCTGAAATACGAGCAGGAGGCCTACGAGGACCTGCTGCGCACCAGTCCCAAGCCGGATTCCTTCGTGGATACTCCCGAAGGCCGGGGCACCGTGGTGGAAGTGGACCTGCTGCGGCAGCGGGTGAAGGTGCGGCTGGAGGATTCTCCCGAAACCCTCTCCCTGTTTGCCAATGCAGACATCGCCGTGCTGCGCAGCGGCAAGGCCCGGAAGAACGATCCCCCCATCCCGGCAGACCTGGCCCCCATCTCCGGCAGCGGCAAGCGCCCCCGCCCGGCAGAGCCCCAGGAGCAGCAGCCCGTGCTGGAGCCGATTCGCTTCCGATACAGCACCGAGTCCGTGGTGGAAGAGCCGGAGGAAAAGACCAAGCCTGCCCAGGCTGAGCACCGCCGCTCCCGCCGCCGCAGACAGGAGGCCCCCAAGCCCCAGGAAGCACAGCCTGAGAAACCGGAAAAGCCCCATACGGAGGGCAGCGGGAAACCCCGCCGCCGGCCCAATAACCGTCGCCGCCGCCCCAGCAAGCCCAACACCCCATCGGAAGGCGGCAATTCGTAACATTTCGGCCCTGTCGGCGCTCTGCCCGACGGGGCCGGTGATTTGTACGCATAGCTTCCAATTTTTTCCTCCCGGCCTCTGCCGGTGCTGCATCACAAAGGAGACTCCATGAAAGAGAAAACCATCCGTTCCAGCCTTGCCATTCCCGCCTGGCTGTTTGTTATGGCCAACGTACTCTACCAGGAACTGGCTCTGCACCTATGGATTACCCCCCAGCTGCACTGGGGCCGCCTGGCGGCCGTGACCGCCTTTGCCCTGGGCCTGGGTGCCGTGCTGGCGCTGCTGACCAGCCTGCTGCCCAGCGGGCGGTGGGTCAAGTGGGCCAGCGTGGCCGTGTCCGTGGTGGTGTGCGCCTTGTGGCTGACAGAATACTTTCTGTCCCAGGCCTTTGGCAAGTTTATGATTCCCACCACCATTCTGGGCGGCGCCGGCGGCGTGGCCCGGGACTTTGCCGGGGAGGTCAAGGCTACCATTTTTGGCAACTGGTGGCGCATCGTGCTGATGCTGCTGCCCAGCATTGCCTATGGCCTGCTGGCAAAGCCTAGGAAGGCCGGATGGAAACAGCGGGGCTGCCTGGCCGCTGCCGGTGTGGGGCTGTACCTGGCAGGACTGCTGGCGGTGTATACCTGCACCCCGGACTGGTCCAAGCTGGACAAGACCTACGAATTTGACAGCGCCGTGGGCAGCTTCGGTCTGAATGTGTCCCTGATTTTGGAACTGACCCAGGGCGGGAGCAGCGCTCAGCCGGAATTCGTCCCCACCCAGCTGCCGGAGGCAACCCAGCCCCCTGTCCAGCCCCAGAGCACTGAGTCCGGCGAGGAGCCGGCCGTGGTGTATGGGGAGAATGTGCTGCCCCAGCTGGATTTTGCCCAGATGGCCAAGGAGATTCAGAACCCCACCGCCAGCTCCATCTGCCAGTATCTGGCCACCCTCACCCCCTCCCAGAAGAACGCCTACACCGGCCTGTTTGCCGGAAAAAACCTGATTCTCATTACCGCCGAAGCCTTCACCAAGGAGGTCATCGACCCGGAGCGGACCCCCACCCTGTACCGCATGGCCACCCAGGGCATTGCGTTCCAGGATTACTATCAACCCGCCTGGGGCGCCAGCACCATCTCCGGAGAGTTTTCCAATCTGACGAGCCTGGTGCCCACCAACGGCGGCTCCTGCATGAAGGAGGTGCGCCAGCAAAATCTGTTTCTCACCATGGGCCACCAGCTTCAGCGCCAGGGCTATTACAGCACCGCCTACCACAACCACCTAAAAGACTTCTATGACCGGGACAAGACCCACACCCTGCTGGGATATGACCAATACCTGGCCCTGTACGGCGGGCTGGACGTGACCCCCACCTGGCCGGAGAGCGACCGGGAAATGATGGACCTTACCATCCCCCAGTACATCGACCATCAGCCCTTCAGCATCTACTACATGACCGTCAGCGGCCACAGCATGTACTCCCAGAAGGAGAATGCCATGTCCCGCAAGCACTATGACAAAGTGGCCCAGATGGACCACAGCGAAAAGGTCAAGTGCTACTACGCCTGCCAGCTGGAGCTGGAGGAGGCTATGACGGCCCTGCTGACCCAGCTGGAGCAGGCGGGCATCGCCGACGACACCGTGGTGGTGCTGGCCACCGACCACTATCCCTACGGCCTGGAATACAGCAGCACCTGGGGCAACCACGCCGACTACCTGTCGGAGCTGTACGGCGTGGCGCAGTGGGACAAGGAGATCCGGGACCACAACGCCCTGATTATTTGGAGCGGCTGCCTGGAGGGCAAAAACATCCAGGTGGAAGGCCCGGTGTACAGCCTGGACATTCTGCCCACCCTCAGCAACCTCTTTGGCCTGCCCTATGACTCCCGCCTGCTGGTGGGACGGGACGTGTTCTCCCAGCAGCCGCCGCTGGTGCTGTGGCCGGATTTCAGCTGGAAAACGGACAAGGGCTTTTACGATGTGCGCACCGGCAAATTCACCCCCGCTCCTGGGGTGACGGTGGATGAAAGCTATCTGGAAGCCATCCACAACACGGTGGTGAACAAAATCACCTACTCCCGGTGGGTGCTGGAGGGGGACTTTTTCAACTATCTCGTCCCCTACGTGCTGCCGGAAACCGAACAATAGAGACAGCTTAGAGCCGCCCGGCAGATGTATGAACAGGGCTTGTGCCTGGAAGAATACATTGCTCTGTTAGATGCCGGGGCGTAAAAAACAAAACTGCCATGGCAGCCGGGGAAAGCCGGTGCTGCCATGGCAGTTGCTGCTATATGGGATTTATCGATGGCTGCCCAGGAAGAACAGGGCCACCGTTCCGGGGCCGGAGTGGGAGCCGATGACCGCACCGACGTAGCTGATGCAGACTTCCTTCACGCCGTAGCGCTCCTTGAGCACCTTTTCCAGATACTTGGCATCCTCCAGGCAGTCGCCGTGGGAGATGAACACCGTGGAATTGTCATAGCCCTGACCCAGCTCGCCAAATTTTTTGGCCAGGGCATCGATGGAAGCCTTCCGGCCCCGGGTCTTGGCTATGTTGATGAGGTGGCCCTCGTCATCCATATGGAGCACCGGCTTGATTTGCAGCATGGTGCCCACCAGGGCGGTGGTGGCGCTGACCCGGCCGCCCCGCTTCAGGTACATCAGGTCATCCACCGTAAACCAGTGGCACAGGTGATACTTGTTCTCCTCAGCCCAGGCATAGGCCTCGTCCAGGGTAGCTCCCTGCTGCCGCTGGCGGCACACGTACCACGCCAGCAGGCCCTCGCCCATGGAGGCGGACAGGGTATCCACCACCCGCACCTTCCGGTCCGGATACCGCTCCATCAGCTCCTGTGCGGCAATCATGGCGCTCTGGAAGGTTGTGGACAGGCCGGAGGAGAAGGACAGCACCAGGGCATCCTCGCCGCCGGACAGCACCGGCTCGATGGCCTCCGCCCAGCGCTGGGGGTTGACGGCAGCCGTTTTGGCGCTCTCGCCGTTGCGCAGGCCGTCGTACATTTCTTTCAGACTGTCGTCGTTGCGATCCTCATTCACTTGCCCCCGGAACTCCACCACCAGAGGAATTTTGATCAAATCCAGCTTTGCATAGGCTTCGTTGGGGAAATCGCAGCAGGAATCGGTTATGATTTGATAAGACATGTTGCTTCACGCTCCAAAAAAAGAATAGACAACCGCTGATTTTGCGGTATACTAGGACTAGACACTACCCGGTAATCATACAATACCCGGATGGGATTGTCACGTCTTTTTCCGAAAAAGCCCCGGATTTTGGGGCTACTTTTGGTAGAATCCCCCACTCTACTGGCAGTAGAGTGGGAAAAAGTTCGGGTTTTATCGGGTTTTCCGAAAAATCAGCCACTCTTCTTCCCATTCCGTCTATCGAAAATATTTCTGTTTAGGAGGATCCCTATGACTCAATTGCTTCTGCGCCTGTTCGTTCCGGCGGACCTAACCAGCCCCAAAGCCCGCACCGCAGCCGGTGTCCTGTCCGGCTGTGTCGGCATTGCGTGCAACCTGCTGCTGTTTTTGGGGAAGGCCCTGGTGGGTCTGCTCACCGGCTCGGTGTCCATCGCCGCCGATGCCATGAACAACCTCTCTGATGCCTCCGGCTCCATTGTGACGCTGATTGGCTTTCGCATGGCGGATAAACCCGCCGATGCCCACCATCCCTATGGCCACGCCCGTGCCGAATACCTAAGCGGCTTGGTGGTGGCAGCGCTGATTCTGGTAATTGGATTGGAGCTGGGCAAAAGCTCCTTGGGGAAAATTTTTCATCCCACCCCGGTGGAATTCTCCTGGATCGCCATGGGCATTCTGGCCGCTTCCATCTGCGTGAAGCTGTGGATGTACTGCTTCAACCGCACCATCGGCCGGCGCATCGGCTCCACCGCGCTGGAAGCCACCGCCGCCGACAGCCGCAACGACTGCCTGACCACCGCTGCCGTGGCCGCTGCCGCTCTGGTGGAGCACTTCCTAAATCTGCGGGTGGACGGCATCATGGGTCTGGGCGTGGCCGTATTCATTCTGCACAGCGGCTGGGACCTGGCCAAGCAGACCATCTCCCCCCTGCTGGGAGAAACCGCCGACTCCGAACTGCGACAGAAGCTGCTGGATTACATCGCCCAACAGCCCAAGGTGCTGGGCTATCACGACCTGATGGTCCATGACTACGGCCCGGGTCAGCGATTTGCCAGCCTCCATGTGGAGATGGACTACCGGGAGGACCCCCTGGAATGCCACGAGCTGATCGACGATATGGAGCGGGAATGCCTGCGCAGCCACAACGTCCATCTGGTAATTCACTATGACCCGGTGGTAACGGATGACCCGGCGCTGACCGCCCTGCGGGACCGGGCCGCCGCCCTGCTGAAAGCCCAGGATCCCCGGCTGGGTCTGCACGATTTCCGCATGACCCAGGGCCGGCAGCATGTGAATCTGATTTTTGACGTCTCTCTGCCCACTGACTTACAGGGCCAGGAGCAGGCCATTCAAGAGCGGATGGAGCAGGGGCTGAATCAGGGACAGGCGCAAGCCTATCACGTGAACATCACCTTTGATAACGCCGCCTTCGGTTAATCCTTCCGTCTCAGCAATCCCAGCCCTGCCATCAGTAGGCACGCCCACGCAAACAGGCTCAGCGCCCAGTGGCCGCTGGCAATCATCGGGGTGGACACCACCACCAGGACATAGTGCAGCACCGTTCCCAAAAACTCCGAGCGAACTGCCGCCATAAAATTCAGCACCAGCAGCACCAGTGTCAGCCCCAGAGACAGCGCTGCCAGAAAGCAGATGAGCTTCACGCTCTGCCGGTCTTTCGCCTTTCCCGCTTGGTACAGCACCATTGCCGGCGGCAGGAAAAACACTGCGGCCGCAAGGGTCATCATCCAAGCCCCTGCTCCTTGCTGCTCCGGGATAAATCCCAGGACGCTGCACACAATAAACAAAACGGCCCACAGGGCCAGCCAACTACGCTGCTTCATACACATTTCCTCGCCAAAGTTGATTTTTCCAGGCTTCTAGCCGGGAATATCCCCATTTTACCCCAACCGTCCCCGGTTGGCAAGCAAAAAAAGCTGGACAGTGGGGCGAATTTCTGGTATAATATACCAAACATTTTGGATAAAAGGAGGGATTTCCCCGTGAAATGTCCCTTTTGCGGTGACCAGGAAAGCAAAGTGGTGGACTCTCGGCACAGTGAGGACGGGCTGAGCATCCGCCGCCGCCGGGAATGCCTGAACTGTCAGCGCCGTTTTACCACCTATGAAATCGTGGAGAATCTGCCCATCATCGTGGTCAAGCGGGACGGTTCCCGCCAGAACTTTGACCGGAACAAGATCCTCAACTCCATGATCCGGGCCTTCGACAAGCGGAAGGTGGATGTAAAGGACCTGGACCGGATCACCACCGAAATCGAGCAGACCATCCAAAACACTCTGGACCGGGAAATCAGCACCGACAAAATCGGCGAAATGGTCATGGAGCGGCTGAAGCCCCTGGACGAGGTGGCCTATATTCGCTTTGCCTCCATCTACCATCGGTTCCAGGATGCAGAGAGCTTTATGCAGGAGATCAGCAAATTCCTGGAGGAAAAATAAATGACCACAACACCTACCCAGCTTCTGGAAACCACAGCAGCCGCTCTGGAAACCACCGCCGTTACCGATCCCACCGCTGCCACCGAGGCCGTGCTGGACATCGCCTCCATCAAGGAAATCATGGACGGCTTCGACCCTGCCGCCCTGCTGCCGGACCTGAGCAAGGTCTTTGGCAATCTCGCTACGGTGTGCCGCTTTGCGGTGATGATTGGCCCTGTGGTGATGCTGGCCCTGGGGCTGGCTTATCTGTTCCTGTCTCCCAAGGAGGCCAACTATTACTTCGGCTACCGCTGCTACTATGGCATGGGCAGTGTCAACGCCTGGCGCTTCACCCAGCGGCTGGCGGGTTTGGTGCTCTCCCTTTTGGGCGGCCTGCTGGTGGTGATGATGCTGTGGATCAGCAGCAGCTTCCCCTCTATGGAGGTCACCGCCATGGTTTGGAAGGCTCTGGACTGCCTGATTTGGCAGGCCGTGGCCGCCCTGCTGGCCACCCTGGGCATCAATGGCACCGCCGCCTTCTTCTTCGACCGAAAGGGCGAGCTGCGCAAAAAGCCCAATCGCTCCAGCCAAACCAAAAAACCGCAATAATGCAAACCATCCCCTGCACCTGGAAGCCTTCTTCCGGTGCAGGGGATGCTTTTTTATTCCTGAAACAACAGCACGGACACCCAGGTGACCACGTTGTCTCCAAACTGAAATTCCAAGCCCCGGCGCTCCAGCACCGGGATGATGTTGATGCCCTGGCTTTCCACGCAAGGGTGCATTTTTCCAGGCAGGCGGCAGGGCTGGCCGTCCAGGATGGCACAGCGCTGGCACAGGGTGCAGCTTTCCGTAGACAGAATGTACGGCTCCACACCTTGGTCCCGGAGAAACTTCCCCACCTGATCGGTGATGGCCTCGTGGTCCGGCCGGGTGGCCAGGGTCTGCTGGATGTCGGCAATGTCCTCCACCTGGGCCATGGTGACGATCAACAGCCCCCGGTTGTAGCTCAGGCAGGTCTTTTGGCACTGCTCCACGGTGCCAACCCCAGGCGGACAGGCCCAGGACTTGCCGTACATGGGGCACTCGTGCTCGCAGATCCAGCGGATGCGCTGGGAAAATTCCAGCTCCTGGGGGTCAAAATAGTCATATAGATACAGCGGCAGCTGAGCAAGCTCCGCTTCCAGGCGTTCCCGGTTCATGGCAGCAGCTCCTTCTGTTTCAAATAGTCCCGCACCTGCTGGGCATTGCGGTGGATTTCCGCCGTCAGAGCCTCCAGGCTGGGGAATTTCTGCTCCGGCCGGAGGAAACGGTAAAATTCCAGGGTGATTTCCCGGTCGTACAAATCGCCGTCATAGTTAAGAATCCACGGCTCCACCGTCACGCCCTGGCCGTCCACCGTGGGCCGGGTGCCGATGTTCGTCACCGCCGGATAGGCACGGTCATCCACCAAAGCACGGCAGATATAGACACCGTATCGGGGCGGCACCAGCTCCGGCGGCAGGGTCAGGTTGGCGGTGGGAATGCCCAGACGGCGGCCCAGCTGGTGGCCGTGGACCACCCGGCCTGTGAGGATGTGGGGATGGCCCAGGAACCGCACGGCGGTTTCCATATCGCCGCAGGCGATCTGGCTGCGGATGTAGGTGCTGGACACCCGGATGCCGCCAATGGACTGCTCCGGCACCACAGCCCAGGGAAGTCCTGCCTGGGTGCAGTATTCCGCCAGCCGCCGGCCGTTGCCCAGCCCCTGGCTGCCGAAGCGGAAATCCTCTCCGCAGACAAATCCGGCGGCATCATAGCGGCTTTGCAGCAGCTGCAAAAAGTCCTGCCAGGGCATAGCCCGCATGGCCTCGTCAAAGGGCAGCCCCACCACCCGGTCCATGCCGAAGTGCTGGGTAAGCAGCCGCTCCCGGTCTGCACTGGTGTTGATCAAGCTGGGGGTAACCCCAAACACCAGGGTGTCCGGATGGTTGGTAAAGGTCACCACACCGCAGCGAAAACCTGCTTGACGGGCCAGGGCCTGACATTGGTGCAGCAGCGCCGCATGGCCAATGTGTACCCCATCGAAAAAGCCCAGGGCGTAAATTGTCTTATTCATAATCTCACCACCTCTTGGGCAATTCGGAATTGATTATTGTGGTATTGACCCCCATGTGCCACCCTTGCCTCTCCCTTTGGGAGAGGTGGCACGGCGTTAGCCGTGACGGAGAGGGCCTTTCCCAGTCCATCACCACGTAACGAACCGGTTGACACCCAATGGCGTGGGTTTACTGCCAGGGTAGCAGGCTCGTAATTGACAGCGGCGGCACGCCGCCCCTCTCAGTCACCTGCGGTGACAGCTCTCCCAGAGGGAGAGCCCAGATTGTCAAAAAAGTGCCTCGCAGAGTTCGCCGCCGTAGCGGCGAATAAAGTCAAATCCATTTTCGACCGGGGCGTGTACCTGGGCGAAAATACTTATCAGGCTGCAAGTGTGGAATTTGTTCGCCACGGGCGGACAAATTATGCACGTAGCAGACTGCAAAAACCTGTCGAAAAGCCCTGTGGGGGATTTTCGACAGCCTGAGCTCTCCCAGAGGGAGAGCCAAGTAGGGTGCGTTTGGTTTAAGTGCATTCGTTTCGGAAGGGTTCGCCGTTCCTCATCCATCTCGCCTGCGGCGAGCCACCTTCCCTCCGGGGGAAGGTTTTTTGGTGCGGAGGAACCACAGACGTGCTATCGTAAACGCAGGTGAGCGGCGGGGGCATGCCCCCGCCCTACGAAAGGTGCGTTCCCTTTCCCAAAACTATTGAGCTGTAACGAACCGGGTGACACCCAAAAGTGTGTGTTTACCACCAGGGTAGCAGGCTCGTAATTGACAGCGGCGGCACGCCGCCCGGGTGACACCCAATGGCGTGGGTTTAGCAGGCTCGCATTGTCAGCGGCCACTGGCCGCCGCCCAGAAGCTTTTTATGGTGGACATGACGCCATCTTCTACCTTTGCCAGCATGAGAAATTCCCCTTCCTGGCTGTAGGCTCGGTAGGTGTCCGGGGGAAGCTGGATGGAAAAGGCGTTGCCATTGCGGCAGCGCTTTTCCTGGTTGGCGGTGAGCACCACCTGGGGATACTGGGCAAACAGGCTGTCCACCGGCAGCAGCCACTGCTGAGGCTGGTCGCTGGCGAGCAGCTCGTCCAGGGGTACGGCCTGGTCGATGGTGTAGCGCCCGGCCTGAACCCGGCGCAACGCCGCCATGGTACCGCCGCAGCCCAGAGCCTGGCCGATGTCCTTGCACAGGGTGCGGATGTAGGTTCCTTTTGAGCAGCGCACCCGCAGGCGCAGCTGCTGGCCGGAAAATTCCAGCAGGTCCAATTCGTGAATGGTCACAGGCCGGGGCTTTCGCTCCACCTGCTGCCCCTTCCGGGCCAGGTCGTACAGCTTCTGGCCATTCACTTTCAGCGCCGAGTACATGGGCGGCACCTGCTGAATCTCCCCACGGAAGGCGTCCAGCGCTTTGCGCACCTGTTCCTCCGTGACGCACACCGGCTGCTGGGTCAGCACCTGGCCGGTGATGTCCTCGGTGTCGGTGGTGATGCCCAGTTGGAGCACGGTTTCATACGTCTTTTCGGCATGCTCAAAAAATTCCACAGCCCGGGTGGCCCGCCCCACAAACACCGGCAGTACACCGGTGGCCATGGGGTCCAGGGTGCCGCCGTGACCAATGCGTCGGGTCTGATACACCCGCCGCAGCCGAGCGGTCACATCCTGGCTGGTCCAGTCCTGGGGCTTGTCGATGATTACAATTCCATCCATAGCTTATTCCTGCTCCAAGGCCAGCATCGCCTGCTCCACAGCCTTGGCCGCCTCCTCCAGAGGCAGCCGAATCAGGCCGCCGGCAGCGCCCTTGTGACCGCCGCCGCCAAAGCAGACCGTCACCCGGGTAGCATCGTAGCCGGGAATGGCCCGGACGGAGAGCTTGGAGTCGCCGTCGTTATTCTGCCGCAGGGTAGCCGCCATTTTCACACCGGCCACCGTCCGGGGGAAGGAGGAAATGTTGTCCATATCGTCCTCCGTCACACCCAACGCCTCTTCCACAGCCTTGGGAATGGCGCAAACTGCCATCTGCCCATTCTGAATCAGGTGCATGTGGTCCACGATCCAAGCCTGCATCTTCAGCCGGGCCAGGGTGTTGGTTTCAAACAGCTCCTGGTTCAGCTGGTAAATTCTGGCACCCGCCTGGGCACACTGGGCCGCTACGGAGAAGGTGTGGGCCGTGGTATTGGCATAGCGGAAGCAGCCGGTATCCGTGGACAGGCCCACATAGGCCGCTTCTGCAAGGTCCTGATCCGGCTGAACGCCCATGGCCATCAGCAAATCCCAGACAATCTCCGCGCAGGAGGCGCTGGACGGGTCCACCATCTCCCAGGGCGTGAAGGACGTGGCAGAGCCATGGTGGTCAATGCGCAGTTGGATGGCATCCTTCCAAGGCGCAAACGCCTTGGGCACCAGGCTAGGAGAAGCCGTATCCACGCACACCAGCGTGTCTCCCGACTCCGCCGCATCCTTGGTCAGGCCCTGATGCAGCCAGGCAAACCGGGGGGAAACCTCGGGATTTTTCAGCACATAGGCGTTTTTTCCCAGCTGCCGCAGGCCCCGGCACAGCGCAGCGGAAGAACCGGTGGTGTCGCCATCCGGGCGGCAGTGGCTTAAAATCACAAAGTTGTCCCGCTCCATCAGAAACCGGGCGGTATCATTCCGAGTCAGTATCGTTGTCTTCATCGTGGTTTACCTCAAGGGAATTGATGAGCCTCAGCATTTTTGCGCCATAGGTGATGGAGTCATCCTGTGCCCAGACAATTTCCGGGCTGTACCGCAGGCGCAGATTGCTGCCCAGCTGGCGGCGCAGGAATCCGGCGGCGGATTTTAAGCCCGCCATGGCCTCCTTGGCCTTGTCCTCCTGGAGGAAGGACACATACACCTTGGTGTAGCGCAGATCCGGGGTGGTTTCTACCCGGGTAATGGAAATCATCACATCCTGAACCCGGGGGTCCTTGACGGTGCGCAGAAGGGCCGACAGCTCCTTCTGAATCTCCTCGTTAATCAGCAAAATACGGTTTTGTGCCATAGTGCAATCTCCTTTCCGCCGGGGACTTTCCCGGCGTAATGCAAACGCTGCCGCACCGCTTCAGCGGCACGGCAGCGGTCCAATCCGTTATCGTTTTACTTCCTGCATGGCGAAGCATTCAAAGATGTCGCCTTCCTTGATATCGTTGTACTTGACCACGCTCATGCCGCACTCGTAGCCGGCGGTGACTTCCTTCACCGCATCCTTGAAGCGCTGCAGGGAGCCGATCTCGCCCTCGTGGATGACGATGTTGTCCCGGAGGATGCGCACCTGGGCATCTCTCGTGACCTTGCCGTCCTTGACCATGCAGCCGGCGATGGTGCCGATGGCGCTGACCTTGTAGGTCATGCGGACCTCGGCGTGGCCGATGACCACTTCCTCGTACTTAGGTGCCAGCATGCCCTTCATAGCAGCCTCAATCTCGTCGATGGCATCATAGATGACCCGGTAGAAGCGCATATCCACGTTGGCCCGGTGACCGGAAGCCTGGGCAGCAGCATCGGGACGGACGTTGAAGCCCACGATGATGGCGCCGGAGGTGGAAGCCAGCAGCACGTCGGACTCATTGATAGCGCCGACACCGGCGTGGATGACCTTGACCCGGACTTCCTCGTTGGAAATCTTTTCCAGGGAGGCTTTCACTGCCTCAGCAGAACCCTGCACGTCGGCCTTGACGATCAGGTTCAGGGTCTTCATTTCGCCCTCCTGCATCTTGGCAAACAGGTTATCCAGGGACACCTTCTGCATCAGGTTGGCGGCTGCATCCTTCTGGGCCTGCTTGCGCTGCTCCACCAGCTCTCTTGCCATGCGCTCGTCGGTGACGGCGTTGAACTCGTCGCCGGGGGCGGGCACTTCGGCAAGACCGGTGATCTCCACAGGCACGGAAGGTCCAGCGGTCTTCACGGTGCGGCCCTTATCGTTGGTCATCACACGGACACGGCCCACGGCAGTACCGGCGATGACGATGTCGCCCTGATTCAGAGTGCCGTTCTGCACCAGCAGGGTTGCCACGGGGCCACGGGTCTTGTCCAGACGGGCCTCGATCACCGTACCCTTGGCACGGCGGTTGGGGTTGGCCTTCAGCTCCTGCACCTCAGCAGTCAGCAGCACCATTTCCAGCAGCTCGTCCAGGCCCTTGCCGGTCTTGGCAGAGATGGGCACGATGATGGTATCGCCGCCCCACTCCTCGGGGATCAGGTCGTACTTGGTCAGCTGCTCCTTGATCTTATCCGGGTTGGCAGTGGGCTTATCCATCTTGTTGATGGCCACGATCAGAGGCACTTCTGCTGCCTTGGCGTGGTTGATGGATTCCACAGTCTGGGGCATGATGCCGTCGTCGGCTGCCACCACCAGAATGGCGATGTCGGTGGACTTGGCGCCACGGGCACGCATCGAGGTAAAGGCGGCGTGGCCCGGCGTATCCAGGAAGGTGATCATCTGGCCGTTCACCTCAACGGTGTAAGCGCCGATGTGCTGGGTGATGCCGCCAGCCTCGCCGGAGGTGACGGAGGTCTTGCGGATGGCATCCAGGGTAGAGGTCTTACCGTGGTCAACGTGACCCATAACCACCACAACGGGTGCACGGGGCTCCAGCTCTTCGGCGGTGTCCACGTGGTCGTCGATGATCCGTTCCTCGATGGTGACGGTGATTTCCTTCTCCACCTTGCAGCCCATTTCGGTGGCCACAAATTCGGCGGTTTCAAAGTCGATGGTCTGGTTGATGGCGGCCATCACGCCGTTCTTCATCAGGCACTTGATGACCTCACCGGCGGTTTTCTTCATCCGGGAAGCCAGCTCGCCCACGGTGATTTCGTCAGGAATCTTCACGGTCAGCGGAGCCTTCCGTGCCACTTCCATTTGCAGGCGGCGCATCTTCTCCTGCTCTTCGTTGCGGCTCTTATTGCCACGGTACTTGCCGTTCTGCTGGCGGCCGTTCTGCTTGCCCTTACCGCCGCCGATACGCTGCTTGCCGCCCTGGAAGTTCTGGACCCGCTCGGAAACCAGATTGTCCACGTCGGCAAAGCGGCCGGAGTTGACCTGAACTGCGGAGGTGTCCACCACCCGGCGCTCCCGCTTCCGCTCCGGTTCCTTGGGCTTGTCGGCCTTGGGGGGCTGGGCATTCTGGGCGGGCTGGGGCTTTTCAGTCTGGGGCCGGCTGTTGTTCTGGGCCTTGGCAGGCTGGGGCTTATTGTTCTGGGCCTTGGGGGTCTCGGCCTTGGGCTCCTGCTTGGGGGCAGTGGGCTTGACCGTGAAAATCTGCTCCAAGGACTGGACCTGGTTTTTCTGGGTCATATAGTCAAAGACCAGGTTCAGCTCCTGGTCCGTCAGGACCTGGGTGTTGGACTTGGGCTTCTCCCCAAACTGGCCGATGATCTCGGTGATAACCTTGGGGGCCACACCAAAATCCGAGGCCACCTCTTTGACTCGATACTTCACAAAACTCATTCTATAAACGCACCTCCATCATTGGATCAGCAAAATTCAGGGAAATGCCGAACTTCGCTGTCAACTTGTGTGTACTGCCTATGGGATTCCCGGCATTGCGGGAGTCACTTCTTTCCTTTTCTCCGATTGCGCTGGTGGGCCTTTGCCTCCTGGCGGTGCTTCTTCTGCTTGATCGCCTTGCCCTGCAGCACCTCCAGCGTTCCGGCAGGAACCTGGGGCAGGCTTTTGGCCAGCGCCAGGGCCAGCTCCGCATCGGTAATGGCGGCAATGGCCAGGCTGGTTCTGCCAATGGCGAAGCCCATCTCCTCCTTGGTGCAGGTAAGGCGCAGGCACTGCTGGTCCGTCCCTGCGGCAAAGCTCTTGGCTCGCCGCCAGGTGTGGTCCGAGGCATCCCCTGCCACCAGAATCACGTAGGCCTTCTCGGCCCGGGCTGCGGCGCCTACCGGCTCCTCGCCCAGTTCCGCCAGCCCTGCTTTTCTGGCCAGGGCCAGATAATTCAGCACCTTATCCACGGCCTGCCTCCATTTCCTTTTCCAGACGGTCATAGACCTCCTGGGGGATGGCCACTTCCAAGCTCCGGTCCAGTGCCTTGGAGCGAATTGCCTTTTTCAGGCACGCCGGGTCCGGGCACAGGTAGGCCCCCCGGCCATTCATTTTACCGCCAAAGTCCAGGCTGACCTCGCCCTCCGGGGTGCGAACCACCCGGATGAGATCCCGCTTGGCTTTGCGTTCCCGGCAGCCCATACACTGCCGCTGGGGAATTTTCTTTTGCATACGGACTCCCTCCAAAATCGGGATCTATTCTCCCGGAATTGTCAAATTTCTTCGGACTCTGCCTCGTCGGGCAGCGCAGCCTCGTCAGGCTCCTCGGTCTCCTCCGCAGCGGCGGCAGCCAGGAAGCTGGCGGGCTTGATGTCCACCTTGCAGCCGGTGAGCCGGGCGGCCAGGCGGGCGTTCTGGCCCTCCTTGCCGATGGCCAGAGACAGCTGGTCGTCGGGGACGATGACCCGGCAGGCTTTCTGGCCGGGGATCAGGCTGACAGACACCACATCCGCAGGGCTGAGCGCTGCCCGCACATACTCGCAGGGATCCTCGCTCCAAACCACGATGTCGATTTTCTCGCCGCACAGCTCCTCCACAACGGCACCCACACGGCCGCCTCTGGGGCCGACACAAGCGCCCACGGGATCGATGCCCTCCATGGTAGCCCGCACTGCCATCTTGGACCGGGAACCGGCCTCTCGGGCGATGTTGCGGATCTCCACCTGGCCATCGGCGATTTCCGGGGTTTCCAACTCGAACAGCCGGCGAACCAGGTTGGGGTGGGTCCGGGAAACCTGGACCATGGGTCCACGGCCCATCTTATGCACTTCCAGCACATACACCCGCAGCAGCTGGCCTTCGGTGTAGTGCTCGCCGGGAATCTGCTCGCTGGAGCGGAGCACGGCATCGGAGTGGTCGCCGTCCTGGCCGTTGATGCGCAGGAACACGTCCCCGGTGGTGGGGTCGATGCGCAGCACGGTGCCGGTGAGCAGCTCCTGGGCCTTGGAAGAATAGGACTCGTAGGCCACGCCACGCTCTGCCTCCCGGATGCCCTGAATCACCACCTGCTTTGCGGTTTGGGCAGCGATGCGGCCGAACTTCTGAATGTCCACGGGGATGGAGATGCTGTCGCCCACCTGGGCCGTGGGATCGATCCGCCGGGCAGCGTCGATGTGGATTTCCAAAGCGGTATCCTCCAGCACGTCCACCGCAGTCTTCACAATGTGCATGGCAAGGCCCTTTTCGCTCAGGTCCACCACCACGTTGTCTGCCGGCACGTCCCGCCGGTCCTCCCGGTCCTTGCGGTAGGCATTGGTCAGCGCCTGCTTCAGCCGCTCCACCATGTACTCCACCGGGATGCCCTTAAGCTTTTCCAGTTCCCGCAGGGATGCAAAAATCTCTGCGCCGATATCGACCTTGGGGGCCTCGGCCTGCTTCTTGGCTCTGGTATTTCTGGCCATGTTCGATGATTCCTCCTTTAGAATTCCACACGAAGCCGCACCAGGGCGACCTCTGATTTTTCAAATGTAATGGTTTCTTTTCCGGCCTCTACGGTAATGCGGCCGTCATCATAGCCCCGGAGCACGGCAGGAATTTCCTTCAGGCCGTTGCGGGGACGATAGAGCTTCACAGTAACGGGACTTCCCAGAAACCGCTGGAAATCACCGGGCCGCTTCAGCGCCCGTTCCAGTCCCGCAGAGCAGACCTCGAAGTGATAGGAGCCCTGGATGGGGTCCTTTTCGTCCAGAATGGGGTCCACTGCCCGAGAGACGGCCTCGCAGTCGGAAATGTCCACGCCGCCTTCTTTATCCAGGTACAGCCGCAGGAAATACTCGCTGCCCTCCCGGACATATTCCACGTCCCAAAGCTGACAGCCCTGGGCTTCTACGATGGGCTGCGCAAAGCTAGCCACCAAATCTGTCACTTTCATGCAAACCGTCCTTTCTTCAACAAGAAAGAGAGGCGCTTGCGCCTCTCTTTTCCTACACTCTACCATTTACAGTGGTTATTATACCACCCTTATGCCCGTTTGGCAAGAGGGTTTCCTGGGTTTTTCCAGAAGTTTTTTGATTTTTTCCGGGAAAAGCCCCCGTTTTCCGGCAAACCCCCTCCATCCCGCAGGATAGAGGGGGCGCGAAATCAGATTACCAGGCCAGCATCCGGTGGAACTGCTTCATGTACTGGGCCGCAGGCACGTCCCAGCTGAAATCGGTCTCCATGCCCCGCTTTTGCAGTGCACGGAACGCCTCCGGTTCCTTGTTGTACAGATTCAGGCAGCGCTTCACAGCTGCGTAGAAGTCATCGGCGTTGTAGCTCTGGAAGGTAAAGCCCAGGCCGCCCTCGCCATTTTCGTCGCAGGGAGGCACGGTATCCTTCAAGCCGCCGGTGGCATGGACCACAGGCACGGTGCCGTAGCGCATGGCGTTCATCTGGCTCAGGCCGCATGGCTCGGACTTGGAGGGCATCAGATAGATGTCGCCGCCGGCATAGATGCGGGCTGCCAGGCCCAGATTGAAGGTGATCTTTGCCGCCACCTGCTCCGGGAACTGCTTGGCCAGGTCCTTGAAGAAAGCCTCATACTGGGCTTCGCCGGTGCCCAGGATCAGCAGCTGGGCATCCTCCTCCCACATCAGTCTGCGGGCGATGTAGCACAGCAGGTCCAGGCCCTTATGTCCAGCCAGGCGGGTGACCATAACCATCAGCGGCACATCCGGCTTCACCGGCAGGCCCACTTCCTTTTGCAGGGCCGCCTTCACCGCAGCCTTGCCCTCGACAAAGGTTTCGCTGTTGTAGTGGGCAGGCAGGGCCTTGTCGGTTTCGGGGTTGAAGGTATTCACGTCAATGCCGTTGGTGATGCCGGTGAGCTTCCAGGCGTTGTTGGCCAGGATCCCGTCCAGGCCGTGGGCATAGTACGGATACATCAGCTCCCGGGCGTAGGTCTCAGAAACGGTAGTCACCAGATCCGCCGTTTCGATGGCGCCCTTCATCACGTTGACGGAGTTGTTCATGTCCAGCGTGCCCCGGTACTCCCAAGGAAGGCCCAGCATATCATCGAAGAAGTTGGAGTTTGCCCAGCCCTGGTACTCGATGTTGTGGATGGTGTACATGCACCGGGTCTTGGGGAACTGCTCGGTGTACATAGCCTTCAGGAAGGTGGGAATCAGCGCCGTCTGCCAGTCGTTGCACTGAATGACCTCCGGAATCTGCTCCAGCGCCACCATGGCATCCAGGCAAGCCCGGGAGAAGAAGGCAAAGCGCTCGCCGTCATCCATGTCGCCATAGATTGCTCCGGTGCGGCCGCCGAAGTAATACTCGTTGTCCAGGAAGTAGACCTGCACACCGTCATGGCGGTTGCGCAGCTTCATCACGGCGCAGTACTGCTTCCGCCAGCCCAAGGTCACCCGGAACTGGGCGACCTCCTCCACTTCGTAGGCAGCGTTGGTTTTGATTTTGTTGTAGTAGGGCAGGAACAGGGATACCTGGTTGTCCTCAATTCTGGCCAGCGCAGCCGGCAGAGCTTCCATTACGTCGCCCAGGCCGCCGGACTTGGCATAGGGTGCCCCCTCAGAGGCACAGATGGCAATTCTCATACAGTCTCCCCCCGCTTGACGATCACCGGGCTCTTCTTGGTGCCGATGAGCTTGGCACCGGGGGTCACGGTGACATTCTTATCCAGGATGGCGTACTTCAGCTCGGCGCCCTCGCCGATGACGGCATCGTTCATAATGACGCAGTGCTCCACCTCGGCATCTCTGCCCACGCTGACCTGACGGAACAGCACGGAGTCCTCCACCTCACCTTCCAGCATACAGCCGTCGGCAATCAGGCAGTTTTCCACTTCGCAGCTCTCGCCGTAGTAGGTGGGTACACGGAAGCGCACCTTGGTATAGATGGGGTGGTTGCCGTGGAACACATCATGGCGGGTATCCTTGTCGATCAGCGCCATGGAGTTGTAGAAATATTCCTCCACAGACTCGTTAAACAGGGCCACGCCCTGGAACTGGTAAACGTTCACAGACACCTTGCCCCGCTGCCAGCCGCCCAGCACCAGGTCCCGGTCCATGTGGAACTTGTCCCGGGCGATCATCTCCTGAACCTGCTGGATGAGCCACTTCTTGCTCAGCACAAACACGTCCATCGAAGCCAGATAATCCTCAGGGGCGGCGTAGTCCACCACCATATCGGCCACTTCGCCGTTTTCATCCAGCTTCATGGCCAAATCCAGCACCTTCTTGCCGTTGGCAATGCCGGCCTTGGTGACCACGGTCACATCCTTGCCGCTTTCCACGTGCTTGGTGAGGATATCCGTCAAATCCAGGTTGGACAGCACAGCGGAGTCGATCATCACCACCAGCTCATCCTCCGCACCGTACTCCAGGAAGTCCATGGCGGTGTTCAAAGACTCCAGCTTGCCCCGGTAGGTGTGGGTCATAGACTGGGCGAAGGGAGTCAGAAATTCCAGGCCGCCCTCTTCCAGCTCCAGACCCCACTCCTCGCCGTCGCCGATGTGGTTCATCAGGGACTGATAGTTGTGGCGAGAGATGATGCCCACATGGCGCACGCCGGCGCAGCTCAGGTTGGACAGAGCGAAGTCCACCTGACGGTAGCGGCCGCCAAAGGGCAGGGACGCCATGGTACGTTTATCGGTCAGCTCACCAAGGCTTGCATCGTTGGTGAAAATAATACCCATTACATTCATTGCGGAATCCTCCTGTTACAGCATGTCGCCGGGCTTGAGCACGGCGTTGGCTTCGACCACAGCGCCCTTGGCGGTAACGCTGATCTGCTTCTTCTCTCCGGGGGCGAATGCGCCGCCGACAACGGCGTTCTTGCAAACCTTGGAATCCTCGCCCAAAATGGCGTTGCGGACAATGGCGCCGGCCTCAATCACCACGCCGGGCATCACCACGCTGTCCTCAACCAAAGCGCCCTCCCCCACGGTGCAGCCGGTGGAGATGACACTGTGGCGAATGGTGCCAAAAATCTCGCAGCCCTCTGCCACGAAGGCGTTGTAAATCTTAGCATCCTCATCAATGTAAGAAGAAGGCAGTGCCGAATGACGGGCATAAATCTTGAACCGCTCATCGCCCCGCAGGTCAAACTCCGGCTCCTTGCCCAGCAGCTCCATGTTGGCCTCCCACAGGGAGTCGATGGTGCCCACGTCCTTCCAGTAGCCGTCGAAGGGATAAGCCATCATCTTGTGACCGGCAGCCAGAAGATTGGGGATGATGTTCTTGCCGAAGTCGTTGGAGGACTTGGGGTCTTCCTCATCGGCCAGCAGTGCTTCCCGCAGCACCTTCCAGTTGAAGCAGTAAATGCCCATGGAGGCGTTGGTGGACTTGGGCTTTGCAGGCTTCTCCTCAAATTCATAGATGGAGTTGTCCGGATTGGTATTCAGAATGCCGAACCGGGAAGCCTCCTCCAGGGGCACATTGCGCACGGCGATGGTGCAGGAAGCCTCGTTCTTTTCGTGGTAGGCCACCATGGCGGCATAGTTCATCTTATAGATGTGGTCGCCGGAGAGAATCACCACGTAGTCCGGGTCGAAGCGGTCCACGAAGTCGATGTTCTGATAGATGGCATTGGCAGTGCCCTTGTACCAGCCGGATTTTTTGTCATGGCGCTCATAGGGAGGCAAAACCTGGGCGCAGGAATGGGTCTTGTTCAAGCCCCAGGGCTGGCCGTTGCCGATGTACTCGTTCAGCTCCAGAGGCTGATACTGGGTCAGAATACCCACAGTGTCGATGCCGGAGTTGACGCAGTTAGACAGGGGAAAATCGATGATGCGGTATTTGCCGCCAAAGGGCACGGCAGGCTTGGCGGTTTTCTCCGTCAAAACCTTCAGGCGGCTGCCCTGGCCACCGGCCAGCAGCATGGCGATTACACGTTTTTTCTGAAAATACATGGTCACAGCTCCTTATTATAATTGATGGATGCTCTCCTCTTGAATGAAAGATAGGCGCACCTGGGCGCACTTTCCCACAGTGATAACATACCATATTTTTCATCCTGAGAAAAGAGAAAAGATATCTAAAATATTAAGAGAAAAATCGTCACTTTCCACAATTGACACACGCTTTGCGAAAAAATCCCTGGAATGTTTCACAACGAATCCGACATTTTTCCCCATTTGTCCTAAAAGATCAGCCAGGCTTTTCAGGGTTTTTTCGGCGAGTGCGGGCATTCGGAGTACTTTTTCCCATTTTCCTGGCAGCACTTTCGCCTTTACTTTCCCGCCGCCATCTAGTAAAATAGGCACAAAAGGAGGGAAGGCGTATGTTTGACAATCCCAGGGACGATCTGCACTGGCTTCAGGAGGAGCTTCTGGCCGAGGAGCAGGCCGAGGGCTACGACGAGGATTATGACGACGAAGAAGAGGACAATCCCCAATACTGTCCCGAGGATGACCCTGAACTTGCCTGGCTTCAGCAGGTGCACAGTCTGCTGGGGCCGGAAGATCCTCAGCCCCAGCACCCTGCCCGGGCTGCGAGGCAGACAAGAGCCAGCAAGGCTGCCCGTCAGGCGCCGCCGGCGCATTTTCAAAGCTATGACCCCGGTCAGGAGTGGGACGAAAGTGCCGCCGTTTTTGATGACGAACCGCCCCCCAAGGGCATTGGCGGGCTGCTGGTGCTGGCAATTTTGGAGCTGCTGGGAATTCTGGCAGTGGTAGGATGGTGGCTGAAATGGCTGGAAGTGTGGTAGGACGTTTTGCGCCCACGCCCTCTGGGAGGATGCACCTGGGCAATGTATTTGCGGCGCTGCTTGCCTGGCTGTCGGTGCGCAGCCAAGGCGGACAGCTGGTGCTGCGGATGGAGGATCTGGATACCCAGCGCACCAGTGCTGCCTTTGCCGACACCCTCCGGCAGGATCTTCTCTGGCTGGGGCTGGACTGGGATTGGGAGATGCCCGCCCAGAGCACCCGCACAGCGGTGTATGACCAATATTTTTCCCAGCTGGAGCAGCAGGGGCTGCTCTACCCCTGCTATTGCACCCGCAGCCAGCTCCACAGTGCCGATGCGCCCCACCTGTCTGACGGGACCTATGTCTACCCCGGCACCTGCCGCCACTTAACCAGTCAGCAGCGTGCTGCCTTTGACCGAAAGCCAGCCTGGCGGGTGCAGGTGCCCGACCGGCTGTGGCAGGTAAACGATTTGGTTCAGGGCCGCTACGAAAGCAACCTGGCCACCGACTGCGGCGATATGGTGGTGCGCCGGGCTGACGGGGTGTACGTCTACCAGCTGGCGGTGACCGTGGATGACGGGGAAGCCGGTGTCACGGAAGTGGTCCGGGGGATGGATCTGCTCTCCTCGGCCCCCCGGCAGATGTACTTGCAGGAGCTGCTGGGCTTTCCCCACCCCCAATATGCCCACGTGCCCATGCTGCTGGCGCCGGACGGACGGCGGCTGAGCAAGCGAGACCGGGACCTGGACTTGGGACAGTTGCGGCTGCGCTGCCGCCCGGAGGCAATCATCGGAAGTCTGGCGTGGGCTGCCGGACTGCTGCCCACGCCCCAGCCCATCTCTCCCCGGGAGCTGGCCTGTGAATTCTCCTGGGCGAAGGTAAAATCCGACAACATTTGCCTGGATGGAAATCTGTTGGAATGACGGGGCATATTCAATCCAATCCGTGTCGAATTGCACAATTTTCTCCGCCCTGTCTTGCTTTCTATTGGAAAAACAGATATACTAGGCTCATATCCCATGGCGAACGAAAATAACGCCCAGGGCACAGCCCCAGGCGCAATAAAGGAGATATTATCATGGCAAAAAAACCTGTTCTTGTTGTGATGGCAGCCGGCATGGGCAGCCGTTATGGCGGTCTGAAGCAGATTGATCCCGTGGGCAGCCACGGCGAGGCCATCTTGGACTATTCCATCTATGATGCCCACCGGGCCGGTTTTGATACCGTGGTCATCATCATCAAAGAGGCCATCAAGGAAGATTTCATGAGCACCGTGGGCAAGCGCCTGGAGAAGGCCCCCGTGGAGGTGCGTTATGCTTACCAGGAGCTGGACAAGCTCCCTGCCGGCTACACCGCTCCCGCCGAGCGTACCAAGCCCTGGGGTACCAGCCATGCCGTGCTGTGCGCCGCCGAAGCCATTGACGGCGCTCCCTTTGCCGTTATCAACGCCGACGACTACTATGGCAAGGCCGCTTTCCAGGTCATCTATGACCAGCTGAGCCAAACCCAGGACCCCAACGCCCACTGCATGGTCGGCTACGAGCTGAGCAAGACCGTCACCGAAAACGGCAGCGTGGCCCGGGGCATCTGTGTCACCGACGAAAACGGCTTCCTGACCGAGGTCACCGAGCGCACCCGCATCGAGCAGTACGACGGCGGCATCCACTTCACCGAAGACGGTGAGACCTGGACCGACGTAGCCCCGGAGACCATCGTTTCCATGAACATGTGGGGCTTCATGCCCAGCTTCCTGGACGAGATCAACGCCCGGTTCGCTGCTTTCCTGGACAAGGCCCTGGTGGAAAATCCTCTGAAGGGCGAGTACTTCCTGCCCATTCCCGTGGCACAGCTCATCCACGAGGGCAAGGCCAGCTTCCGTGTCCTGTCCTCCCCTGACCGCTGGTACGGCGTGACCTACGCCGCTGACAAGCCGGTGGTGGTGGCTGCCCTGAAGGGCATGACCCAGCAGGGACTGTATCCCGACGGTCTGTGGGACTAACGATTTCCGCAAACTAGCGCAAAATGAAGGTGTCAGGCTTCCGCCTGACACCTTATTTTTATCCTTGTTTCCGTGCCTCCACCTCTTCGGAGACATTCAGCGAGCGCAGAACGCTGTACTCGTCAAACCGGGTATCGCCGGTTTCGCTGAGGAACACCAGGCGCACGTCGGTATCGTCAAAGGTCGCTTGACCGACCTTCTGAGCGATGCTGTTGGGGTCTACATTGCGCAGATACATCCGGCAGCGGCCGTCCGGCAGGGCGAAGGTGGGGTCTGTCACCTCGAAGGAGAGGACAAAGTCCGCAGAGGTACAGTTGGACAGCAGGCTGTCCGCAGCGGCTTTCAGCGCCGCAGGCTTATCGCCGTTAAAGATGTACTGATCCGTTCCCGGGAAGCAGAAGTTGCTCAGCAGCACTTCGTTAAAGCCCATGTTTTTCAGCTCCGTCACCACGGAGGTGATCCAGTTGATGGTGCTGCCGTTGGTGGGGTCCAGCCAGTACATGCCGCCGGGATCCATCCACAGTCCCGCCCGGCTCAGCATATACAGGCCGGAGGTCACGTTCTTGTCGCCAAACTCCCGATCCCGGAAGGCGCTGACCTCGGCAATGGTGTAAAAGCCCTTGTCCTTCAGCTTCTGCACCAGGCTGGATACCGCCTGCACGTCGGTACTGGCCGAAATGGTGGCATTGCCCAGCTTGCTGGGATAGTAGAAAGAGCCATAGGGGCCTTTCATCTCAATCATCACGGCGGTGCCGGCAGGAAGCCGTTCCAGCTGGAGCAGCACCCCGGCCATATCCTCTTTGAACATGTCGCTGGTGATATAGTAGCCCACCAGCGGCTTCAGCTCGTTGCTGGTGTCGATGGCATCGGCACCTTCGTTGTAGAAGATGGACACCTTGGCCTCCGCCACCGGCGGCGTGGCCTCCTCGCCCACGGCCTCGTTGGCAGAAACGGAGAAATCCAGCTTGGCACCGGCGGTGCCGTCCTCCATGTCGGTATAGACCACATAGCGCTGAAGCCAGACCACCCAGCACAGCCAGGCCGCCACGGCCAGCACAAACAGAACCATCAGCACGATGCCCACCCGTTTCAGGGTGCGCTGGGTGCGATAGGGAAGGTTAAACATGGGCACGGTCCTCCTTCGGCTGGGCAAGCTGCGCCCGGACACAGCGCCAGTCCTCTTTCTGGCAGATTTCCGTCACGGTCAGCCCCGCCTGTGCCAGCGCCGCCAGCACATCATCCAGCCGCACATCCAGGATGCCGGAGCACAGCAGCACGCTGTCCCGGTCCAAAAGCTGCGGCAGCACCGGGGCCAGGGCGATGATCACATCGGCCACAATGTTCACCAGCACCAGGTCATAGTGCTCCGCAGCCAGGCGCTCCATCAGCGCCTGATCCTCGGTGACGTTGCCGGTGCAGGCAGTAAAGGCCGGGGCGGAAAAGCCGTTGTAGGCTGCATTTTCCCGGGCGATGTCCTCGGCCTTGGGGTCGATATCCACGCCGGTGGCCTGCTCAGCTCCCAACCGCAGGGCGGTGATGGACAAAATGCCGCTGCCGCTGCCCAGATCCAGGCAGCGGTGGCCGGGCTTCACCCGCTGCTCCATCTGCTCCATCACCATTTGGGTGGAGGGATGGGCGCCGGTGCCGAAGGTCAGGCCCGGGTCCAGGATAATGGGCAGGCGGCTGCCCGCCTGGTCCGCCAGCCAGTAAGGCAGCACCACCAGGCTCTGCCCTACCTCCTGGGGCGGATAGTTGTCCTTCCAGCTCTCGGCCCAGTCCGTCTCCGGCAAAGCGGTGACAGTTTTGGAAAGCCCCAGCTCCTGAAGCACCCCATCCAGCCGGGCCATACCGGCTTGGTCGGTATCCTCTAAATACAGCTTGATCTGGGACAGCCCTTGCAGGGACTGCTCCAGCTGTTCGTCAATATAATCCCAGTAGGCCCGGTTGTCCTCCAAAAAGGTCTCAAACTCCTGCTGGTCCTCAATAACCAGGTCCGCAAAGCCCCGGGCAGTCAGGGCAGCAGCTGTCTGGGCGCAGCTTTCAGCGGCAGTTTTCACAGTAATTTCCAGCCATGCCATGGCAAATGCTCCTCTCTATCGGTTTCTTGCCCTCCATTTTACCGCAAATCCGAAAAAATAACAACTGAAAAAGTCTTAAATTTTTGTGTCCTACTTCCTATTTTGGAAAAATTGGTATATAATAACCGTTACGTGACTTTGCAGCCGGAAAAATAGGAGCGGTTGCCCAAGGGAATCTCCGGGCCGCTTGGCGGATTTTCCCTGCACCCATACGAAGGAGCCTATCTATGATTGAAACCATTCACTTACAGCCCGGTGCCGTTTTGCAGGTCTGCCGGGACCCCCGCTTTAAGCAGGGATGCCTGAGCTTTCAGCTGCTGCGGCCCATGTGCCGGGAGGAAGCGGCCATGAATGCCCTGCTGCCGTCGGTGCTGCTTCGGGGCAGCCGCACCTGTCCGGACCTGCGCTCCATCACCCAGCGCCTGGATACCCTCTACGGCGGTGCCGTGGGGCCGCTGGTGCGCCGGGTGGGAGATTACCAGACCACCGGCCTGTGCTGCAGCTTTATGGATGACCGTTTTGCTCTGCCGGGGGATGCCGTGCTGGCCCCTATGGTGGAATTTTTGCAGGAGCTGCTGCTGGACTACCGCCAGGAGCAGGATGCTTTTTTGCCCAGCTTTGTGGAAAGCGAGAAGAAAAACCTGATTTCCACCATCGAATCCGAGCGCAACGACAAGCGGCTGTACGCCATGAACAAGCTGCTACGGCAGATGTGCCAGGGCGACAGCTTCGGCCTGCCCCGGCTGGGTGAGGTTTCGGACGTTGCCACCATTACAGCCCAGCAGCTGACGGAGCACTACCGCACCATTTTGCGCACCAGCCCCATCCAGATGTTCTACGTGGGCAGCGCTTCTGCCCAGGAACTGGCAGATTTGATTCAGCCGCTGCTGGCCCGTCTGGACCGCGCCCCCCAGGTACTGCCGCCGCAGACCGCTTTCCACCCCTGCCCCGCCACCCATACCGAGGAGCGGATGGACGTGTCCCAGGGCAAGCTGTGCATGGGCTTTGTCACCCCCGTCACCAACCGGGACCCGGATTTTGCCGTTGCCCAGGTATTCAATGTGATTTTCGGCGGCGGTATGACCAGCAAGCTGTTTGTCAATGTCCGGGAGAAGCGGTCGCTGTGCTATTCCATCGGCTCGGCTTATTACAGCACCAAGGGCATTGTCCTGGTTTCTGCCGGCATTGACTTTGACCAGGAGCAGGCCACCCGTCAGGAGGTGCTGGCCCAGCTGACCGCCTGTCAGCAGGGCCAGATTTCCCCGGTGGAGCTGACCGCCGCCAAGGAAGCTCTGCTCAGCTCTCTGCGGGCCACCCACGATTCTCCCGGTGCCATCGAAAGCTACTATGCCACCGCCGCCCTCAGCGGCCTGAATATGGACGTGGGCCAATATATGCAGGCGGTTGAGGCGGTAACGCTGGAGGATGTAATCCGGACCGCCCAGCAAACCCAGCCCCACAGCACCTTCTTCCTGAAAGGAGCGCAGTCATGAAACCTGTCTACTATCCCGAGCTGGACGAAACTTTGTACCACGAGACGTTGGAAAACGGCCTGCGGGTGCGCATCGCCCAGCGCAAGGGCTTCTCGAAAAAAATGGCCTACTTCGTCACCGATTACGGCTCCATTCACACCGGCTTCCGGCTGGATGGTGTGGAGTGTCAGGCCCCTGCCGGGGTGGCCCACTATTTGGAGCACAAGCTCTTTGACATGCCCGGCGGCCGGGATGTGAGCGAGGAATTTGCCAGCCTGGGGGCCAGTGTCAACGCCTTTACCAGCTATGACATGACCGCCTACTATTTCTCCTGCACCGAGCATTTTGACCAGTGCCTGAAGCTGCTGCTGGAATTCGTCTCCACCCCCTACTTTACCGAAGAAAGCGTCGAAAAAGAGCGGGGCATCATCGACCAGGAAATCGGCATGAATCTGGATGCCCCGGACAACCGGGTGTTTGAAAACCTGATGGAGGCCATGTACGATGCCCACCCCATTCGGGTTCCCATTCTGGGCACCAGCCAGACCATTCGCAGCATCACCCCCCAGATTCTGAACCAGTGCCACCAGGCTTTCTACACTCCGGAAAACATGGTGCTGTGTGTGGTGGGCGATGTAGACCCCCAGCAGGTGCTGGATCTTGCCAGACAAGTGCTGGGCACAGAACCGGCCCCCTGTGCAAAGAAGCTTCGCCCCTGGGACGAGGACATGACCTGCCAGCGCAGCGAGGTGGAGCAGGCCATGGAAGTAGCCATGCCCACCTTCAACCTGGGCTTCAAGTGTGAGCCTCTGGGCACCGGGCAGGAAGCCATCCGCCAGGAAATGATTGCAGATTTGGCTGCGGAAGCCCTGTTTGGCGAGTCCTCTCAGCTGTATCTGGATCTGTATGAGCAGGGGCTGATCGACTCCTCCTTCGGCGGCGGCTTTGAGACTGTGGACGGCTGTGCCCTGCTGCTGTGCTCCGGAGATTCTCAGAACCCCAGAGCGGTGCGGGAAGCCATTTTGCACCAGGCGCAAATCCTGTGCAGCCAAGGCCTGCCCCAGGGCAGCTTCCTGCGGATGAAGCGCAGCGCCCTTGGCCGGCGCATCCGGGCACTGGACAGCTTTGACGGCACGTGCTTCCGCATCTGCGCCTACCATTTCTCTCAGTTTGACTATTTCACCTTCCCGGAGGTATACCGCACCATCCAGGAGGAAGATTTGCTGGCCTTCCTGAGCCGGGTCGTCCGGCGGGAACGCTGCGCCCTTTCCATCATCACGCCCATCGAAGTTCAAGAATAAGAGGTGCTTTTCTGTGAATTATACCACCATTTCCTTCCCCTCCCTGGGGATTTCTCTGGATCCGCCCCGGACCTTTTCCCTGGGGCCGGTGACCCTGCATCTGTACGGTTTGGTCATCGCTGTCGGCCTGCTGCTGGCCGTGCTGTACAGCCTGCGCCGGTGCAAGCAGTTCGGCCTGAAGCAGGATGACCTGCTGGACGGCGTGCTGTGGGTCACCCCCTTTGCCATCATCTGCGCCCGGGCTTACTATGTGGCCTTCACCTTGGAGGCTTACGCCGACAATCCCATCTCCGCCCTGTACATCTGGGAGGGCGGCATCGCCATTTACGGCGGTGTGCTGGGTGCGGTGCTGGGCATTGCCATATTGTGCAAGGTGAAAAAGCTGAAATTCGCCGCCGTGATGGACCTGGTGCTGCTGGGCTTCCTCATCGGCCAGTCCATGGGCCGCTGGGGCAACTTCTTCAATCGGGAGGCCTTCGGCGCACCCACCGACAGCTTCCTGCGGATGGGCCTGTTCAACAGCGCCACCGGCCAGTGGGAATACTACCACCCCACCTTCCTGTATGAGTCCGTGTGGAATCTGGCGGGGCTGGTCATGCTCCATTTCTGGTCCAAGAAGCGCCGCTACGACGGACAGATTGCCCTGGGCTATGTGGCTTGGTACGGCCTGGGCCGGGCCTGGATCGAGGGCCTGCGGATGGACAGCCTGTACTGGGGCGACTTCCGGGTGAGCCAGGTGCTGGCTGCTGCCAGCTGTCTGGTGGCCACGGCGGTGCTCCTCTACCAGCACTTCCGCCCCCACGACCCCGCTCAGCTCTACGTCAACCAAATCGCCGCCCAGCAGGCCAGCGCTCCCGCTGCCCCCTCTGAGCAAGATGCTTAACTTCCAAAGCTTGCTGCAACTTCGGTTGCGGCAAGCTTTTTCTTTTCCAAAATCCATATGGCAAACACGCTTCCTCTTGACAAATTGGATTTCTGTTTGCTATAATGAACACTGTTCACTATGGTGTAATCTTAAGTCCCCCGTATGAGGTTTTCTATGCTTTTCTTGGTTACCCTACTCGTTTTAGCCATTGGCGGCCGCTGGGCCTGCGGCAGAATCTGTCCCCTGGGAATTTTGGAGGACTTGATTTTCAAAATCCCCTTTCCCAAAAAGTACCGTTCTCTCCCCTGGGACCGACAGCTGAGGAAGCTCAAATACATCCTCTTTGTTCTGCTGGTAATCCTCATCCCCACCCTGTTTCTTCCCAATCGGGAAGCATGGAAACCCGGCCTTCTGGCTGTAAAGCTGCTGGGATTTTCCACAGTTTTCCTGCTGTTGCTGGTGATCAAACGGCCCTTTTGCAAATATCTTTGAATGCCTTGGATGTGGCAGAGGTCTTGGGAATCTCCCGGGCGGCAGCTTACGAGTTGGTTCGCTCCAAAGGATTCCCACGCATGAATGTCGGCAAACGGATTCTCATTCCGAAAGATGCGTTCCTCGAATGGATCAGGCAGCAGACGGAGGTGAACGGTTGAAAAAGTATCGTGCGCCAAACAAAGAGTTCTTCCGTCTGCCAAACAAGATTTTCGATGTTCCCATGACACCAATTCAATTTACGATCTATGCGTATCTTGTCTGCTGCGCTGGGAGCAAAGGCTATTGCTGGCCCAGCATCAAAACCATCAGCAACCGGACGGGTATCAGCAAAACATCCGTCAACGAACATCTGAAAGTTCTTGCCAAACGGCAGATCATTGAAATCGGGAAGCAGAAACGACCTGGCAGTGCTTACAAGAACAACACATACACGCTGCTGGATCTGAACAACCCGGAAGTGTATCGTAATTTGGATGAAGCAGCGGAATTGCCCTTCGCCATCGACGATATTCCCGCAGTGTGAAGCCGCTGGCAAGCCTGTGTCCGATCATCGTTGTATCGGCAGGTGAATGTCCATGCTCCTCAGGTGAAAACGCCGTGTGCAGGGAATCGCCAGTGGCATAGGATTATTTACCCAAAAGGTGAAAACCAGAGGTTACGGAAAAGAAAGCAGGAATAAGGGTGGGGTCAAAACCCCACCCGATTCCCACCGTCCGGCAACGCCGGGCGGGGATTTCCTTAGCGCCGCAACCATTTTGTGTAATAGGGCAGCAAATGAAAATTGGGCACATAACAAGAATTAAGTGTGCCGTGGTTGGGATTCTGCTACTGCCCCAACCACGATTCCGTGTGAAATACGAAAATTGGAGGTGATTCAAACATCGAAAAGCAAGAAACCGTTCGCAAAACAGTTCATATCGAAAAGACGCTGGTGCATGCCTATGAGATCTTAAAATCCGAAGCCGGGGTCGATTCCTTTTCCCAATTCACCAGCAATGCGCTGAATATGTACATCGACCACTTGCTCGGAAAACGCCTGCACCCCGTTGTCAGCAGGGAGGTCCAAAAGGCCGTCAGAAAAGAAGTCACGCCCATCGCCAGTCGGTTGTCAAAGGGGCTGTATCGATATGCCATTCTCATTGACATACTTTGTCAAATCCTCGTCTACCTGAACTTTACAGGCGGCGATCAGATCATGGAGGGGTTCCGCAAAAATGCCAACATCCGAATTGCAAAAATGCGCGGTCACATCGACTTGCAATCCATTCTGGATGACACCTGGGAATTGCGGGAAGGTTTTTGTGACGAAGAGGAATAACATGACGGTCGCTAACAAAACGCAGGAAACAAGTAAAATACCCGCCAACTTCTTTGGTAGGTTTCGTGAATGGATATTATCAAATAAGTGTGGTAATGTGTACACTACAAAGGAGGTTATTGCACCTTTTTCAAATATTTCGCGGTTGCCGAATCAACACATTCCAGCAGCTGCTGTGGAGTACCTTCAAAGAGGATTTGACCGCCCTGTTCGCCGCTGGAGGGGCCCAGGTCGATGATCCAGTCTGCGGCGGCGATCAGGTCCAGGCGGTGTTCGATCATCACTACGGTATTGCCCTCTTCCACCAGCCGCTGCAGCAGTGCCAGCAGGCTCTGCACATCCTGGGCGTGCATTCCAACAGACGGCTCATCCAGAACATACACATTTCCCTGCTCCGTCAATTTGCTGGCCAGTTTCAGCCGCTGGATCTCGCCGCCGGACAGGGTGCTGGTGGGCTGGCCCAGCGCCAGATACCCCAGTCCCACATCGGCAAGGCTCTTGAGCAGGGAGAGGATCTTCTTCTCCCGGAAGAAGGCCATGGCCTCCTGTACCGTCAGATCCATCACCTGCTCGATATTCTTGCCCTGATAAGTATAGCTCAAGGCTTTGGCGTTGTAGCGATGGCCGCCGCATTCTTCACAGCGGATGGCCACCGGGTCAGCAAAGGCCACATCCGGGGTGATCTCCCCCTTGCCTTTGCAAGCGGGGCAGGCCCCCTTGGAGTTAAAGCTGAACCACTCCGGCCCCACGCCGTTGGCCTTGGCAAAGGCCTTGCGGATCTCATCCATTGCCCCCACATAAGTCGCCGGGGTGGAGCGGCTGGAAGTGCCGATGGGCTTCTGGTCGATGCGGATCACATCCGGATACTGCTCCGGGAATTCCTCGCTGATCAGACTGCTTTTCCCGGAACCGGCCACACCGGAAACCGCTGTAAGGGTCCCCTTGGGAATGGCCACAGTGACATTTTTCAGATTGTTCCGGGTGGCGTTTCGGATCCACAAGGCCTCCTGCCAGGGCCGGGGAGATCGGTTGAGCATGATCTTCTGCTGCATGGCACGCCCCGTCAAGGTATCCGCTTGCAGCAGCTGCTCCAGCGAACCCTGAAAGACGATTTCTCCCCCGCTGCTGCCAGCCTCCGGGCCCAGCTCGATGATCTCATCGGCCATGGCGATCAGATCCCGGTTGTGTTCCACCACCAGCACGGTGTTATGTCCACTGCGCAGCCGCTGCATCAGCGTTCCCACCCGGGCTGCGTCCTGCGGATGCAGCCCGGCGGTCGGCTCGTCAAATACATAGGTCAGATTGCTCAGGCTGCTGCCAAGACAGCGCACCATTTTTAGCCGCTGGCTTTCGCCGCCGGAAAGGGTGTCCGTCCGCCGCCCCAGGCTGAGATAGCCCAGCCCCACGGTGACCATATTTTCCAGGCTGGTGAGGATCTGTTTGGCGATGGACGCCCCTACCGGAGCGGCGATCTGCTTCAGCACCGGGATCAGCTCTGTCACTTCCATCCGGTAGTAATCGGCAATGTTATAGCCGTCAATTTTGGATGCCAGTGCCTTCGGATTCAATCCCGTCCCGCCGCAGCAGGGGCAGGGGGCTTTCTCCACAAAGCGCAGCACCTCCTCCTGTACCGCCTGCTTCTGGCGGCTCAGGTCCCGGTTCAGGTAGAGCCGGTTGAAGCGGGGGATGATCCCTTCGTATTTCAGCTTGGAGACGGTACCGACTTTGTTGTTGATCATCTCCATTTCCAGCGGTTCTGCCGGGCCATAGCAAAGATCCTGCCATTCCTGCGGGGAAAAATCCTTCAGCTTCTTATTGGAATCATACCGCGGACACTCCCGGTAAAACCAGCCCTGCCAGCTGCCCCCGGCGAAGGGAGAAAAGCGGATGCCCCCTTCCCGGATGGATTTTTCCGGGTCAAACAGGGCGCTTTCTTTCAGCTGGACCCGCTCTCCCAGGCCGGTACATTCCTGGCACATTCCCAGCGGATGGTTGAAAGAATAGGCTGTGGCCCCGCCTGCACTGGGCTGGCCCAGCCGGGAAAACAGCAGCCGGATCAGCGGCGCAATGTCCGTGACCGTGCCTACAGTGGAGCGGCTGTTGGCACCGATGCCCTTTTGATCGACCACGATGGCCGGAGTCAGGTTGCGGATATAGTCCACCGCCGGCCGCTCATAGCCCGGCATCCGGTTGCGGATGTACAGCGGATAGGTACTCTGCCACTGACGGCTGCTCTCCACCGCTAGCGTGTCAAATACCAGTGAGCTTTTTCCCGAGCCGGAAACCCCTGCAAACACCACCAGCTTCTCCTTGGGGATCCGCACCGTAATATGCTTCAAATTGTTTTCCGACGCACCTGCAATTTCAATCGGTTCCTGTTCGTACATGGCAGTTCCTTATCCCAGCAGCTGGGCGGCCTGCTGCATCCGCTGCACGATGTTGACACGGAAGGGGCAGCGCTGTTCGCAGCCGCCGCAGCCGATGCATTCAGAGGCCGGATGTTCCAGCTCCTGATAGTGGGCCTGGATGGACTGGGGGACTTGGGGCTGCATGGCGGCCAAGTCGTAGAGCTTGTTGACCATGGCGATGTCAATGTCCTTGGGGCAGGGCTTGCAGTGGCCGCAATAGGTACACTGGCCGGAGTAGGCGTGCAGTGGTGCGTTGGCCAGCACGGTGGCGTAGTCCCGCTCCTCCTGGGTGGCGGTTTCGTAGGCCACCGCCTGACGGACATGATCCGGCGTGTCAAATCCCACCATGATCGAGGTCACCGAGGGACGGGTCAGGGCGTAGTGGATGCACTGCACCGGTGTCAGGGCCACGCCGAAGGGGGAGTGCGCTGCGTCCAGCAGCCGGCCGCCGGCGTAACCCTTCATCACTGTCATGCCCACGCCCCTGCTTTCGCAGAGCTTGTACAGTTCCGCCCGCTGGGGATCCAGGCCGCCGAGAGAAGCGTCATACTGCTCCTCAAAATAGTCGTCAATGTTCTCCGTAGCCGGCAGCATATCAAAGGCCGGATTCACGCTGAACAGCAGCATCTCCACGATCCCGCTTTCCACCGCCTTGCGGGCCATGGCCGGGTTGTGGGTACTCATGCCGATGTGGCGGATCACGCTCTGGGCCTTCAGCTGCTGGACATATGGGAGGAAGGGGCCGTCCACAATGGCCTGCCAGTCCTTTTCGCTGTCCACATAGTGGATCATGCCTAGGTCGATGTAATCCGTCCCCAACCGCCGCAGCAGATCCTCGAAGGCGGGGACCACCTTGTCCATGTCCCGGGTTTTCACATACTGCCCATCCTGCCAGGTAGAGCCGATGTGGCCCTGAATGTACCACTTCTCCCGCCGCCCAGCCAGCGCCTTGCCGATGTTCGTCCGGACATTGGGTTCGCTCATCCAGCAGTCGAGAATGTTGATGCCGTGCTGTTCACAGGCATCCACCACCGCCCGGCACTCATCCGCATCATGCCGCTCCAGCCACTCACCCCCAAGCCCGATCTCACTGACCATCAGGCCCGTTTTTCCAAGTTTTCTGTATTGCATATTGGGACACTCCTTTGCTGTGTATTGCATTTGTGGGGTTATTTTACTATATCCTTTGGGGAAATACAACCCATGCTACGCAAAGAACCGGAAGACTGATCTACAGCACACCCGGTTCCTATACTGCTGAACACCACCTGTGGTGCAGATATTTTCCCTAAGACGGGAAAAATAGTAGATTTAGGCCCTCGCCAATTTCTCTTTCAGCTCCTTGCTCATATTGATTGCCACAAAGCCGAGAATGGCAGCCATGGCAAACAACGCACTGCCCATGATAAAAGCTCCCTTGAAGGTACCTGTCAGGTCGTAGAACAGGCCAATGGTGAAGCACAGGCCACCGCCGATGATGCTGTTGGCAACCATCATCACAGCCCAAATTTCGGAATAATCCCGATCTCCCACAACGGTACGGGCCAGCAGCGGGCACTGCACGGTGTACATGGTATTTCCCAGTCCCACCAGGAACACTGCCGGCAGCACAAACATCGGATTGCGGTAGCTCATAAACATCATGCTGTATCCCAGGACTGTTGTCACAACGCCCCAGCCGATGCCCGCCTTGACACCATAACGGTCATTGATCCGGCCAACCGCCATGCTGCTGAAAATGGTTCCCAAATTCAGTGCGACACCGACGATCGATCCGAAGGTAATGCTCTGCTTTAATTCCAGCGTTGCAAAGGTCTGGGTATTGTAGGCCACACCACTGCCGTAGCTGAAACAGATACAGGCCAGCCAGGCAATATAGAACATGGGAAGCTTCATCGCCTGTTTTTTGGTCAAACCAACGCTGCCCTTGCCGGAAGATGAGCCCAAATTCACCTGCGCCTCTTCCCCTGCGCCATAGGCAAAGCACCCAACCTCCTGGGGTCTGCGGATGATGGCAAACACAGCCGGCACTGTAACCACAGCGGCGATTGCTGCCATAATCAGGTAGCTGATTCGCCAGCCGAAATGGTTGATGAGCTGTCCGGTCAGCAGGCTGTACAGCGTCGTCGCCACACTGCCGGTTGCCATCACCGTACCCAGGACCGTGCCTGTATTCTTCTTAAACCACATATTGATCACGACCGGGATCGCCACAAAGCCGGTAAACGCCTGGGCCAGACCGATAATAGCACCGGAGATGTAGAACATCACCACATTATGGTAGGTGGACATCATCCCAAGGCCGACCACCTGGATCAATGCTGCCGTTCCCATGATCTTACCGATGTTTTTTGTATTCAGAAACTTTGCAGCTGTTGTGTACAACAGGGCCATTGCCACTGCGTTGATGCTGGTATACGCCGTCAACGCGCTGACACCACACCCCAGCTCTTTCACGATCGGCGTTACAAAATTTCCCATTGCGGACATGGTCATGCCGTCGATGCCGATTTTTATCAAGATGCACGCCAGCATAACCTTCCAAGCGTAGTGTTTTTTGTCATTCTTCATTTTACAGCCTCTTATTCAAAAAATTTACATCGTCTGACATTTGCTTTTCCGGCTAAGATTCATTGCCGTACATCCCAGCAAGCTAGCTACCGTATAAAACCCAATTGCCATAACAAATGCGCCAGAAAAACTGCCAAACTTGTCATAGAACAGGCCAATTGTAGAATACAGTCCTCCACCGATCAGGCTGTTAACCATCATCATTCGTGACCAAATTCCAGAGTATTCTCGACTTCCGACAATGCTTCTGGCTAGCAACGGGCACTGTACCATATACATGCTGTTGCCCAATCCCACTAAAAATACTGCTGGATACACGATAGCAGGATTTCGGAAACTTAAAAACGCCGTACCATAGCCCAGTGCTGTAGTGACTGTTCCCCACATTAGGCCAGCCTTAACACCAAACCGGTCATTGATTTTACCAACAACCAAACTGCTTAACGTTCCACCAAAGCCAAATACCACACCCACTGTTGCGCCAAAGTTGATGCTCTGCCTCAACTCCATGGTCACAAAAGGTGTAAAATAACCGGATACACCACAGCTGTAGCTATACATGATACAGGCAATCCATGCAATGTACAGCAATGGCAGACGAAATGCCTGCTTTTGGGTCAATCCGCACATTCCTGTGTCTGTGGACACCGTAGCTCCTTCCGGATCTGTTTCCTCTGCTCCATAGGGCTTACAGCCAACCTCCTCCGGCGTTTTTATCAAGAAAAACACCGCCGGAATCGAGATACAAGCCGCCGCAAGAGCCATGATCAGGTACGAAAGGCGCCAACCCAAGTGGGTAATCATTTGGGCTGTCATCAGCGAATACACCATGGAAACCGCTGTCCCAATCGCCACCACGCTTCCCAAAACCGTGCCATTATTTTTGCGGAACCACATATTGATTACGATCGGCAGTGCCACAAAACCGGTAAAGGCATTGCCTGCGCCGATGATCGTTCCGGACAGGCAGAACATTGCAGGGGTCTTGTAGGTTGCCATCAACGCCAGTCCCACCACTTCTGCAATTGATGCAAAGCCCATAATTTTACCAATATGGCGTGTATTCAGCCACTTGGCCGCTGTCGTATACAGAAGCGCCATCGAAATGGCATTGAAATTTGTATAGGCCGTAAGTTCGCTGACCTGGCAGCCAAGCTCCTGGACGATGGGTGTGACAAAGTTTCCCATTGCCACACCCGTCAGTCCCCCAGTTCCAAGCTTGATCAGGATGCAGGCAAAAACCACTTTCCAGGCATAATGCACTTTTTTCTTACCCATATTCTCTGCCTTTTTCACCGTGTTCCCGCCTCCACAAATCCCTCGTAGGACTGGGTAATATAGGTGTTGAACGATGCCTTATACGCTTCGGTGTGCATACTCTCCGATGCCATAAAAAAGTACTGGAACATTACAAATACGATCATCATTCCCACCAAAGACCGCATTCCAATGTGATCTTTGAAGAAAGGCAGAATCTCTCTAAGGGTCGTGTCAGACAGGAAGATCGCAGGACTCAGCATCCACAAAAACAGGATCAGCGTAGAAATCTTCATCACAACGGCATCCCACTGCCCGCAGGGAATCAGCGGCGGCGTAGTCATTCCGATGATCAAAAACCCGAAACAAGCGATGTAATACAGCGTTGCCAAAGTCATTTTCCACGGCGTTCCAGAACGGAATCCCCATACTTTTTTCAATGTTTGCTTCATCTGTGCGTCTCCCCCCATTGGTTATGTTACCGGGCCAATTCCTCTTCCAGCTGGCGAACATTGCGGACATAATCCGCCACAATGGAGCCAATAACCGGGCCGCCCCATTTTCCGCCCTCAAAAGCAGTGCCGACCAGTGCACCATCCGCATAACGCAGACGATCCTTGCAATTCATAACATCAGTACCGCCGCCAAGGATAACGGGAATAGCCCCCCCGTTGATTGCCTTTACCGCCTTAACCAGTCTTTCATTGGTCTCAAAATTCCGATCGCATACCTCAACCGCATTGGCTCCCAAACGCACAGATGTGGACGCCAGGTTCTGAATACTGGCATCGCTGTCATCTCCCGTATGGTGGTAACCAGAGATTTCTGCCAGCATCCCCACATTCATCGCCTCAATCTTCTTGCGATACTCTGCAACCTTCAGCGGCTGTGCTTCGATCATACCATACATGGAATCCGTGTTGCCAGCCAGAGCTGTGCAGCGAGTGAAGTCTGCACCGGCTGCTTTGCACACCGCCAAAGAAGGAGTGATACAGTTCCACATGATCTGAGATCCCAGAATAAAGTCAGGCCCCACCTCGTCTCGAACCCTTGCCGTTACGGCCGCCAAGCCGGCAACACGGGCATAGTCTGTATCATCCGTAGAAGGATAGTACACATCCACCGTCTGAATCAGGCCGCCGTCGGCGCCATTTTCCTTCAAGGTCTTGCAGTCCTGGATGGCCTTGCGAATCATCTTATCCATATTGCCATCCTCGTACAGCGGCGTTCCCAGCATAGGCAGCAAATGGACCAAACCAATTACCAGCTTTCTGCCATTCAGATTTTCAAAACAAGTTCCCATGGAAAATACCCCCTATTATTCATACAGAATCACAGATCTACCACATTCATCGGTGAGCAATAGGTCGCCGGGAAGAAGCTAAAGTCCATACCGCCGCGGAACATCGGCTCTCCGATGGTTGTATGCCGGAATCCGGCAAAAATACAGCCAGGTAGGTAAGCATAGATCGGAGCCAGGAAGTTCCAGTCTTTTTCCGGAACCGGCATGGGACAGTAGCGCACCGGCACTCTAATTCCCAATTCCTCCGGTGTTTTGTCCGAGAACAGCAGCACATCCCGTCCGCCCTTTTCCACCATGGCGTTGGTGCTGTTGACAATATTCTCCACATTGCCGTCATTGCTGTTGATGATAACAAGATTCACAATCTCAGAACCGGGATGCATCAGCGAATTGACATGCATATAGTTCTCACTGTCGATTACGGAGCAGGCGTCCCCCGACAGCTCCCAAACCTTAGCCTGAATAAACCGGCCGGCCCAGAAATTATGCCCATCGGCCGTCACCTCGATGATCTTCTTATCCATGTAGTGGATCGCTGCACGGAAGCAGATTTCATCCATTTGCGCCAACTGCGCAAAGAACACATCGTGATACTTCTGCACCTGCTGGCGGAGTTCCTTCAAATAGGACTTACCTGTCCGACGCTCTGCCATAGCTGCCACCAGAATGATGCAGCTGATCACATTGCTGTAGTAAGTTCGCAAGCCAGCATTGTTATCACCGGGAGGGTTATTGGTATAGTAGAGGATATCGCATTCCTGAGCTGTCTGAGATTCCGCATTGGCAGTCACGCCCACAGTCGTCACTCCATGCTTGCGGCACTGGCGCATGGCTTCCACCGTGCGGATCACACCGCCGGAATAGCTGATAAACAGGGCCACCATATCTGCGCAATCGTCGGGATAGTCATAGTGCCGGCTCATTTCAATGGCTTCTACACCCTCATATTCCACATCCGGAAGATAATGCTCGAAAGCATCTTTCACAGCAAAGGCTGCGATGTTGGAATCTCCACAGCCCACGCCTACAATATGCTTGCAGGTCGTAAAAATCGGATTATTCAAAATCTTCTGAACCGATTCTACAGATCGATCAAATTGATCCATCGTCAACGGATCAACATCCATGCACTGGGCGTAAAAGCTGTCCTGAAAATAGAACTTTCTGTAATAAATTTCATCATTTAACCGTTTATACATCTTTCACGCCCTCCTTAATCCATACTCCATGTCTGGGTTCTAAAATTATAACGCCCACAGAAGAAAGCCAGCTCATTGACTGCCGCCTGATAACCGGCCAGAAGAGATCCCGGCAGGAAATCCACGAACGGAGACATCCACTGCTCCGGTGCTTTGGGAATCTTACAGAAAACGGGCTTACCGCGCTCTGCCATAGAGTCGTGTCCCTGAACCTGCTGGAAATAGGGGCTGGAGCCATCAAACACATTCACGGAAAGATCAAATGCTTCAGGGGCAACATCCGTCACGATCAAGGTCGGGCGGTGCTGTGCAAGGCAGCCGTTGATGGTATCCTTCATTCTGCTCATGCTCTTGTCTGCGCCGTTGACCATAATGATCTCACCATATTCCTCCGGGCAGCGCGCCATAAAGTTGATATGGGCGAATTCCTCAGAAGTGGTATGGGTGCAGAACATACCGCCGCATTCGATAAACTTCTGCTCAACAAACTGAGCAGAGTAACCTTCATTCCAGTCGGCAATCAGTTCAAACTTGCGCAGATCTTTCATCCGCAGGGCTTCCTGGAACATCAGGTCATCGATCTCCTCAAAGCGCTCCATAAATGCCATGGTATAGTCAAAGATGCTCTGCTTCACGGCATAGAACTGCCCCTGGGTAATGGTCCCGTTGTGCAGGCCGATGTAAGCTCCCAGCGCAGCGATTCCCACCAGGCTGGCATAATAGGAGCGCAAGCCAGGTGTGTTGCAGCCGTCTGGCGTTGCCACATCGAACACCCGCTTTGCCGTCTTGGCACCGATGGAATCCGGGGTGCGGGTGATCAGCATCGATTCCGTTCCCAGAGCATTGGCCCGCTCCAGCATCTGCACCACTCTGGCGGACTTTCCGCTGAAGCTGATGCCCAGCACCAATACTTCATCCATCCGGTATCCCTTAGAGATCTTGTTTTCCGAATAGAAACAGCAGAAATCCATAATATCCGGGCTGTTGCACTTTTTCAGGCCACTCAGCTTCCGGAACCCGGGCATCATAGCGCCAGCAGCAGAATAGGAGTCACCGCATCCGGTAATAATAACACGCTTAATCCGTTTGGCTGTTTCCACATCCAAAACCTTTTCCAGAACACTTAAATCAAAGCACAGCTCCGTCTGGATTCTGGCCAAATTTTCAATGTCTTTGACCTGATCTGTTACAGAGTTGTAGTAATCCCGTTTATTCAATCCAGTTCCTCCTTGTAAATGTGATTTTATCCACGGGCGCCGGCTTGTCGGTCAGACCCGTTTGCTCATGCCTTGCTGCTTTACTCAGATCTTTATTTGCGTATCTTACTGTTTTTGCTTATACTGCTCATAAAGAGTTTTTGCCATTTCGCAGCATTCCTCCCGAATGCCCACCATATCCGGTATAATCCCGTACTGACGAATATTCATAGACGATGCCACATTGGCCATAATGCCGACCATCAGCGGATCCATCCCCTCTGCATAGGCATACAGCGCACCGCCGGTGGAGGTATTGCCGCAGCCTGTCGGATCTACTACCGGGCCAGGTGCCGGCGGCAAATAGATCGACTCTGTCGGCGTCACAACATATGCACCACGCTGGCCCACACGGAAGAGTGTCATATCCACATCCAGCTTCTGCAGCTCCCGGATGCAGGCCTCGTCACCAACACAGTCAAACAGTTTCTGAGCCTCTTCGATATTCAAAGAGAAAATATCCACTGCATCTCGGCAGATTTCCTGTACATCCTTCAGGTAATGAATATGTGCCCATGGGCCCTCGATCTCCCACATCAGCTTGAATCCATCCCGTTTTTTGATCTGCGCCATCTTCTTCCAGTAGACCCGATCCGCATTCTGTGCTACATAAACACCTTTAACATTTTTCCCCTTGGTAAACTTCTCGATCTCCTCGGGGGAAGTCTTCATATAGCCGAAATCCTGCCAGGCGTCATGTTTCAGCCACTTTTCCTCCTCTGTCAGCTGCACCTGTCCGGGATCGAAAGAGACGCCGCTCTTATCTTTGAAATACATGATAGAATGGTTGCAGCGATCACAGATCACCTTATAACCATCCGTCACCACATGGTTTTTCTCGATCCAGGGCTTAAACAGCTTTTCATAGTCAGCCCCCAGATTGCTGCACTGCAATACACTGTCCGTCCAGATCCGGACACCGCTATAGGCGAATGTAGCCGGTCCACCAATGCTTTCGCGCCCAGACTTTGTTCCATCCATAAAAACAACTTTATCCAGCATAACATTGCCGCAAATTACATAGTCATAGTGCATTTGATTCACTCCTTTGGTCACACCTGTTCTTGGCATACTGCAATGGGGTATGCTTTGATTTTTGCGTTTTCTTACCTTTTCTGAGAATAAAACGGATTTCATTTTTCTGTCTGCGCCTCCCCCTCACCCAGGCACACGCAGTATTTTGTGTACCTGGGCGGGGCATCCGTCTAGCTTCTTTGCTGCACTGCTTTATTCTCCCGCTGAATAGCCTCCAACCGCTGTCTATTTCTTCTGATCTGACGGGACTCTGCTGTTGAGCGGTAACCGGAAATCACCATATAGATAATGGTGCAGAGAATAAACGGAATACTCTGCAGCAGATAAGCATCGCTGATATACGGCTGCAAATAGTTGGTCGTTGCATACGCAATACCAAACACGAAACTCATCAGCAATGCACCGAAGGGCTGGTTGCCGCCAATCGTAGCCGCTGCCATACCAATGAAGCCACGGTTTGCAGTCAGTCCCTTGGAGAAGAAATTCTGATAGCCCATAGACAGGTACATACCACCCAGAGCGCCGATTGCCGCAGCGATCAGGAACGCAATGGTATAAATTCTTCTGGTATTGATACCGGCAGATTCTGCTGCATCCGGATTTTGGCCGATGGCACGCATCCGAAGTCCCAGTTTGGTTTTGAACAGCAGGAACCACACCAGCACCGCCATCGCAATAGCCAGATAAGTAAACACATTGTGACCGGAGATGATGGGGCCCAGGAACGGGATGTTTTCAATGATTGGAATGTCAACATTGCCCAACGCCAAACTGGCAATATTACCCGCCGTGTTAGCCTTGGTTCCCGTCAGCATCCACATCACGAAAATCACGCCACCGCCCATTGCCAGGTTCATGGAAATCGACATCAGGTACAGATCGACCTTCATATAGAACGCAGCAAAGCAGATGATTAAAACGATCAGCATGGCGCTGAGCATACCAAACAGGATGCCAAGCCAAACATTCTGGAACAAGGCGCTAAAGCAAACACCTGCCAGCGATGCTACCAGCATCATACTTTCGCCAGCCATATTCAGCAGACCGGCCTGTGCCGAAATTGTTGAGCAAATAGCAATGAAGATAATGGGCGTGGAAATACGAATGATGGAGTAAATAATACTGGAGATAAACTCTAACATAGACCTGTTCCCCCTTACCGATTGGCCTGGGAGGCCTTAATAATGGCCTTCTGACGGCTCTTGCCGAGGAATTCTTCCGCTGCAACGAAGAAGATGATAACCGCCTGAAGCATTGTTACCAGTTCTACCGGGATGTTTGTATTCGTATTCAGCACTGCCGCTGCCGTTCTGATATACGCCAGTACAAACGCTGTAAACGGAACGAAAATAGGCTGCTTCTTAGCCATGACTGCAATGATCAGGCCGTCAAAGCCAATGTTTGTCAGCATGGACAGCTGGTACTGGTCGTAAGCACCAAAAATCTCAACAGCACTGCCAACACCTGCAAACAGGCCGCCCAGAACCTGGCCCATAAAAGGCGTGATGCTGGTATTGATGCCTGCATATCTTGCAAAGCTCGGATTGGAGCCCGTTACCCGGATCTCCACGCCGAGACGGGTGCGATAGAAAATAACGCACGCAATGATCACGCCAATGATCGCAACCCACACGCCCTCACTCAGGTTGGTGTTGCCCCAATAGCGGGTAAAGCGCATATTGTCAGGATAGCTGGGCGTACACAGGAAGGAATTGCTGCGATCTGCCATATAGCCTCTGACTACCCACATAGACAAATACAGGCAGACAAAGTTCATAATCGTTGAGGTCACCATTTCGTTCGCTCCCAGCTTTTCACGACCAATTGCAGGAATCATGGCAATCAACCCGCCGACCAAAGCGCAGCTGACAATAATAATGATCTGATTTACGATCTTAGGCAGTCCAGCCATCACCTGTGTGCCAAAAGTCGTTGCAAAAATCACATACAGGATCGGAATCGGAGCGATATTGATAATACCTTCGCTGATCACACTGAACCGTCCACTTGCATAAACGAAGCACATTCCGCAGCCAATGAGCATATACGGACACATCCGAGACAGCACCTGCGCAAAACGCCGTCTTGAGGTAAACGGGCCAATGGCAAAATTGAAAATTGCATCTTTTGCGCCCTCAGAGCCGGTCACCATAACAATGACCACCAAGCAAAGTGCATAGGCAATCACGATGCCCAGGAATACACGAAGCACCTCGAAGGCTGAATCAATTCGTTGTACCTTTTTCAAAACAGATCCCCCATTTCATCCGAGGTCATTCGTCTGACACCCAGCATATACTCGCCCAGGGTCTCGTCAGAGACGCTCTTAACATCTGCAAACTGTGCCACAATCTGGCCATCTTTCATCACCAAAAGCCGGTCAGAAACTTCCATAATCTCCGCCAAATCGGAGGAAATCAGCAAAACAGCACTGTTGTCCTCCCGTGTCGTTTTCACCAGCAGCCTGCGAATCAAATCTGCCGTACCGACATCGATGCCGCGGGTGGGCTGATTGGCAATAATGAAGTTTGCTCCGCTGGAAAACTCTCTGGCCACGATCACCTTCTGGATATTGCCGCCGGACAGGAACTTAATGTTTTCCGAACCGCCCGTGCAGGAAACCTCAAAGTTTTTGATGCACTCATCCACAAAGGCATTGAGCTTCTTCATGTTCAAAAGCTGGCCCTTGTTGAATTTTCCGCTTCTAAGATAGCTTGCAAGGATGTTATCCCGGATGGACAGGTTTCCGGCAATGCCAAACTTCATGCGGTCCTCAGAAATATGCGACAGGCCCAGATCCCGAATCTGTGCAATGGACTTTCCTGTTGTTTCCGTACCGTTCAAATACACTTCGCCAGATGTGCGGCGCAGAAGTCCGGAAATGATCTCCGACACCTCTGTCTGACCGTTTCCTTCCACGCCGGCAATGCCAACGACCTCGCCCGCCCGGATGCCAAAGCTCAAATCGTTTACTACTAGCTTGCCAAAATCATCCACATAGTTCAAATGCTCTACATGGACAACGGCATCCTTCGGCTGCGCTTTTTCCTTTTGGATCGTGAGATCGACTTCCCGTTCCACCATCATCTTGGACAGCTTCGCAGGATCCAAATCCTTGATTTCACCATGGCCTATCACCTTGCCATGCCGCAGTACCGTCACCCGGCTGCACAGGTCCATAACTTCATCCAGCTTATGGGAGATGAAGATAATGCCGTACCCCTGGTCGCGCAGATTTTTAAGCTGCACAAACAGCTCTCTTGTCTCCTGGGGCGTCAGAACTGCCGTCGGCTCGTCCAGGATAAGCACCTTCACGCCGCGCACCAGCGATTTCAGGAGTTCTACTTTTTGCTTTTGTCCAACAGACAGATCCCGGATCAATTTCTTCGGTTCCACATCCAGGTTGAACTTATCCACTGCCTCCTGTGTGATCCGAATCGCTTCTTTTTCATTGAACAGAGGCCCTGCTCCGGGTTCCATGCCCAGAACGATATTTTCAGCAACCGTTAGATTGGGTACCTGCTTAAAATGCTGATGCACCATACCCACACCTTTTGCAATTGCATCCAGCGGGTTCTCAATATGGGCCTCTTCACCGTTGATATAGATCTTACCCTCCTGGCAGTGTTCCAGGCCAAAGAGGATTTTCATCAATGTAGTTTTACCTGCTCCATTCTCGCCAATCAAAGCGTGAATTTCGCCTTCATTCACAGAAAGAGACACATCCTTGTTGGCCATAAAGCCGTTAGAATAAATCTTGGTGATCCCTTCCATTCTGAGCAACTCTTTAGACATTCTTTCACCTTTTTTCTTTAAAATTGGAGGGCGGAGAACCATCTCCCCGCCCTCCAGAATATCTTATACGGAACGAGATCCTTTAGGCAACAAACTCGGCATCGGGGTTATCACGATAAGTTGCGAATGCCTCATAGGAATCGAAATCGTAGTAAGAAGGAATCACGATTTCGCCAGCACCGATCTTATTGATGATATCCTTCAAAGTATCCTGCACATCGGTGGGAACATTTGCCAAGAAGTTCTCATTTTCCAGGTAGCCCACGCCGTTTTCATATACGCCCCAGACCTTATTGCCGGGTTCGATGGAGCCATCACCGGACTCAACGCTTGCGATGATCGCGCCGGCTGCGGGGGCAATGTTCTTAGTGATGCAAGTCAGGATATTTTCATAGCCAACAGCAGAGCTGGCATCCTTTGCAGCCAGTTCCTTGAAGTACTCATACTGGTCGTAGTCACAGCCCATGACCCAATAGCCCTTCTCATAGCCGCCGTGTTCCTCTGCCGCCTGGCAGGATGCCAGCAGCATCTGAGCGGAGATTGCCCACACGAAATCACAGCCGTTGTCATACATGACATTGGAGGACTCATAAACCGCAGGCATGGAGGTTTCAGGCATGTAGGAGTGCAGCCAGCTCACATCCAGCCCCAGCTCCTTCTTTGCGTACTTCACGCCAGCCAGCCAGCCGGTGGAGAAGTCATTCAGAATGGGGCTGTCAGAAGAGATACAGCCAACCTTGCCGGTTTCGGTCATCAGGCACTGCAGAATTGCTGCCATGAATGCGGATTCATTCTGTGCAAAGGTGATGCCGTAAACATTGGGCGCATTGAACTCAATGCCCTTGCCCACATCGTAGTGAATAAAGGTAGTGTCGGGATATTGCTCTGCTGCATCATCGATGATGTTCTCAATGTACCAGGCAGGGCCAAAGAAATAGTCATAGTGTTTGGTTTCCAGTGCATCCCAGAAACAGTTTACAGCCAGAGCCGCATCGTAGGAACCATACTCAACCAGCGTCCACTCCATGTCATAAGTTTCTGCCAGTTCCTGCACGGCACGGTAGCCCATGTCAGACAGGCCAAAGTCGCCAATGAACGCAGTAAAGAACAGAATCTGCTTTTTCTCCGTGGGGCTCTTCGCCTCATCTTTACTGCCCGCACTTGCAGCAGGCTTCTCATCGGTATCGGTCTTGACATTGCTGTTCCCACCGCAGGCGACCAGGCCCATACACAGTGTCAAAACCAACAGTAGTGCGATTAACTTTTTCATATGTTCCTCCTAAAAGTTTTTATTTATTTCCAGAAATGGCGAACCGTCCATTTCAGAAAATACCACATTTTTCCATTTATGCTATTTATGTTCGTTCTACGAAATTTTATCAAACATAAAAATCATATTCATCCCGAGTGCTCTCTGGAAAATATTTCATATTAAACAATTTATTCTGTTCTTTTATTCTTAAATTTTTACTTTTCGTTTGCTTTATGGGCATATAATACAACTACGGTCGAATATTGTCAATAGTTTTTGTATTAAAGTAATAATTTAGTTGTTGATGTTCGTTATGTTTGTTTATCACAAATCGCAAAGCAATCATAATGTTCGCCAATTTATTCGTTGGCTATTTTCACCATTTATATCTATCTATTCTTCCTCTAATCCATCTATTTTGTCCCATCCAGCGTCCCTTAAAATCCCCCGCCAATACCCAACTGTCTCTTTTCGCAATCTTTTCTCCCCTCTATCTTCCACCTCTGCCATTCTCCTTCCATTTTTTGCTCGCTCAATGCACAATTTTCCCCATTATATATCCCGTCTTTTTGTTGACAATCCTCATCTGCAAATATATAATAGAACTTAACAGCACATTTCGAACACAACAAACATCAGGAGGGAAAACAATGGGCAATTCTTATAGACTCGATCAAATCTACAGCATTCTTTTGCGCGATAAGCACGCCACAGTCGAAGCCCTCGCCGAGCAATTCCATGTCACCCCCACGACCATTCGCCGTGATCTGCTGGCACTGGAGGATCGAAAGCTGATTTATCGGACTCGCGGATCTGCCTTTCTCCTAGGGGATGGTGAATCCGAGGCCAACATTTTCATGGAGGAAAAAAAGCGCATCGCCGCCGCTGCCGTCAAGCTTATCCAGCCCGGGATGTCCATTGCCCTGGATTCCGGATCCACCGTTGGTGCGTTGGTCAATCATCTGATCAATGATGAAGGTATGTATAATCTGGATTTCGTCACCCACTCCCCCGTCAACGCCCTGCAAATCAGCAAGCGTTTCAACACCTCCATCCCCGGCGGCTCCCTGGTGCCAAACAGCGAATTTATGGTCGGCTTGGAAGTTGAAGAATTTTACCAGAAAATCCATGTAGACATTGCCTTTCTGGCTTCTACCGGCGTATACAACTGCTCTGGTCTGACTGTTTCTTACCCCCTCCAGCTTCAGGTAAAGCGCTGCTCTGCCCTTTGCGCCGACAGGAAGATCGCGCTTCTGGACTCCTCCAAGTTTTCCCGCCGCGGCATCTATGTTTTTTGCAATTTTAAGGAAATCGATACCCTGATAACCGTGAAAACCAAGGAAAACGAGGCACAAATCAAACGCATTGAAGATATGGGTGTGCAGGTCATCCTTGTATGACACACAGATGCTTCCGTTTCCCCGCCATAATGCAATAGAGGAAACCGGGCAATCTTTACAAAGATTGCCCGGTTTCTTCATGGGGAGAGGAAAACAAATATGATGAGAGTCTTGATCAATAGCCGTTACTTTACAAACACATAACGGTTCAGCCGGTCAAACGCTTCCTGTACCCGGCTCAGCGGTACAGCCAAATTCATCCGAATATGGCACTTACCAAAGAAAGGTCTGCCATCCTGCACGGCAACGCCCACATCCCACGCTGCTTTCAGCACTTCGTCGATGCTCTTGCCGTGCTGCTCGCACCAGTGTGTGCAGTCAACAAAAAGCATATAAGTTCCATCGGGCTTACTCACTGATACACCCTCAAAATGCTCCTGGATATATGTGCAGGCATAATTTATGTTCTCTGTCAGAACTTGACACAGCTCATCCACCCACTCCGTGCCTTCCTGGGAGTAGGCACCTATCAGTGCGTGCATGGACAGCACATTCATATGGTTGTACTGCGTCAGCTTAGCCTCTTTGTCCATCTGCTCCCGCAACCGCTGATTATATACGATCCGATACGAACCTACCAGTCCCGCCAAATTAAAGGTCTTGCTCGGCGCATACAGTCCGATGGTACGCATTCTGGCATCTTCGCTGATGGACTGCGCAGGAATATGCTTATGCCCGGCCAAAATCAGGTCAGACCATATTTCGTCCGACACTACATACACATCGTACTTTTGGAACAGCTCCATAGCCTTTTCCAATTCCCAGCGTTCCCAGACTCTTCCGGAGGGATTATGCGGCGAACACAGAACCGCGGCATGGATCCGATTCTCAACGATCTTCCGTTCCATATCCGCATAGTCCATACGCCAAACGCCATCCTCATCCTGAACCAACGGGCTGAGAACTGCCGTATAGCCATTGTTTTTCAGTGTGCTGGTAAAGCCGATATAGGTAGGAGAATGCAGCAAGACACTGTCACCTCGGGCGCAAATCACATTCAGCGCGGTGGCCACACCGCCAAGTACGCCATTGGCATATCCGATGTGTTCCGGGAGGATCCCCTCCACACCGTTTCGTACCCTCTGCCATTGGATAATCGCATGAAAGTACTCTTCTCTCGGAGAAAAATACCCATACGCAGCATGATCTGCCCGCTTTTTAATTGCCTCAGGCACCGTAGGGACTGTGGGAAAATTCATGTCTGCCACCCACATCGGGATCGCATCAAATCCTTCTTTGGGAAGATCAGGAGCAGACCCTCCTTTTCCAAGCGCATCCACAGCCATAGCATCCATGCCACGGCGATCCATAATAGAAGTGAAATCGTACTTCATTCAGCACCCTCCTAAATTCCCGCAAGATAATGCGAACATCTAAAATGTTCTTTATGTCTAATATACTCGCCGGCTCCGTCGATGTCAACAAAATTTTCTATTTTTCATCCGTATATTATGGAATAAAAGACAAATACTATTTTCTTTTCCAATGCGCTTTCTATTTAATCACATATTTCGAACATTCCGTTCTATTTTTTGAACACTTCGTTTTCTGTATTGACATTTCCCCATCTTCCTTTTAGGATTACTGTAGATCTTGTTCTATATGTAAGTTCTAATCGTTCACTAATCAATATTTTCGATCATTTTGAACAAACAAGGAGGGATATACTTTGACAACATCTGAACAAAAGCAGCTTGCCATGACCGCCTGCAAAATCCGCATGGGGATCATCGAAAGCACACATGCTGCCAAAGCCGGCCATCCCGGTGGGAGTTTATCCGCTGCGGATTTATTCACCTATCTTTACTTCAAAGAGCTTCACATTGATCCTAAGAATCCCAAGTGGGAAGACCGGGACCGATTTGTCCTGTCTAAAGGACACACAGCCCCCGGGCTATATGCTGCGCTTGCGCTAAGAGGCTTTTTCCCTGTTGCAGATCTGCCTACTCTGCGACATTGCGATTCCTATCTTCAAGGACATCCCAATATGAATACCGTTCCTGGCGTGGATATGTCTACCGGCTCTTTGGGGCAGGGAATCTCCTGCGCCTGTGGCATGGCGCTTGGCTTGAAGCAGCAGAATAAGTCTCAGCGGGTGTACGCCCTGCTGGGAGATGGTGAAATTCAGGAGGGTCAGGTATGGGAAGCCTGCATGTTTGCGGCTCACTATCATCTGGACAATCTATGTATTTTCATCGACAACAACGGCCTGCAGATTGACGGGCCTGTCGATCAGGTCATGAGTCCGTATCCCATTGATGAAAAGCTGCGTGCTTTTGGTTTCCATGTAGAAAACATTGACGGCCATGATTTTGCCCAGATCGAGCAGGCTATCGAAAGAGTAAAATGCACCAAGGGTCAGCCAACCGCAGTAATTATGAAAACCATCAAAGGAAAAGGCGTTTCCTTCATGGAAAACCAGGCCTCCTGGCATGGAAAAGCGCCCAATGACGAAGAATATGCTCTGGCCATGGCCGAATTGCAGCAGCAGCTGGCAGAATTGGAGGTGCATTGAATTGATTCCTCAGAAGAAAATTGCAACTCGCGAGAGCTATGGTTCTGCGCTGGCAGAGCTGGGGCGAGAGCATGGCGATTTGGTGGTTCTGGACGCCGACCTTACCGGTGCTACCAAAACCTCTACCTTCCAGAAGGTTTTCCCCGACCGACATTTTGATTGTGGCATTGCTGAGGCCAATATGATCTGTGTTGCCGCAGGACTTTCTACTGTGGGACTGGTACCCTTCGCCAGTTCGTTCGCCATCTTTGCCGCTGGCCGTGGCTTTGAGCAGATCCGCAACTCCATCGGCTATCCCCACCTAAATGTGAAAATCGGCGCCACACATGGCGGCATCTCTGTGGGCGAGGATGGTGCAAGCCATCAATGCTGTGAGGATTTCGCCCTGATGCGTTCCATTCCCGGTATGGTCGTGTTGTGCCCATCCGATGATGTGGAAGCCAAGGCATGTGTGAAGGCTGCCTATGCCCATAATGGCCCCGTGTATCTGCGTTTCAGCAGACTGGCTTCTCCTGTTTTTCACGATGAAGATTACCATTTCGAGATTGGCAAAGGCGAGATTCTGGCAACCGGCGATGACATTGCCATCATTGCCACCGGCTTGATGGTCTGGGAAGCCCTTGCAGCGCGGGATTTGCTGGAGCAGTCCGGCATCCACGCCACTGTTGTCAATATACCCTGCATCAAGCCTCTCGACGAGGAACTGGTCATTTCTGTAGCCAAACGGTGCGGCCGTGTCCTGACCTGCGAGGAACACTCCGTCATCGGCGGCCTAGGCGAAGCCGTCTGCGGCACCCTCTCCCGCCATTGCCCCGTTCCGGTAGAACGCCTGGGCGTCCAGGATGTCTTTGACCACTCCGGAAATGCCGCCGTTTTGATGCACGAATTCGGCCTGGATGCGGAGCACATTGCGACGAGGGCAAGGGAATTGTGCGAAGGATGAGCGTGTAAAACGAATAGCTCCCCCGGAGTGAAAGTGATTCACTCCGGGGGAGCTGGTTTTTCGTATGCTTAAACCCAGGCAGGGAACAGAAGGGCTACACTTCTGCCCCGACAGACGCAAAGGCATACTCCAATTCCTTCAAAAAGTCCTCCCTGATTTGGAACAGTTTTCTGGCGAAGAATGCCTTCTTGCCATGGGCGATCCGGTCAGCATTCACTTCCTCCATCAGCTCTTCGGCA
>CAUWNA010000041.1:0-85350 GCA_963560135.1 uncultured Oscillospiraceae bacterium
CTGGAAGTTGTTATGATCAAGGACGTGACTCCCATTCCTCACAATGGCTGCCGTCCCCCCAAGAGACGTCGTGTCTAATTAGGTATAGGAGGAATTTTGCGTTATGGCTAAGAATATGCAGCCCGTGCTGAAGCGTTGCAGAACGCTGGGCGTTTCTCCTGCCGCTATGGGTTACAACAAGACTTCCAACAAGAACCCCGGCGGCCAGAGAAGAGCAAAGAAGTCTGAGTACGCCACTCAGCTGACCGAGAAGCAGAAGGTTAAGTTTGTCTACGGAATCCAGGAGAAGCAGTTCCGTAACTACTATGACAAGGCTACCCGTATGGGCGGCAACACCGGCGAAGAGCTGCTGACCTTCTGCGAGCGCCGTCTGGACAACGTTGTGTACCGTCTGGGCTTCGCCAACACCCGCCGTCAGGCTCGCCAGCTGGTGAACCACGGCCACTTCACCGTCAACGGCAGCCGGGTGAACATCCCCAGCTACCTGATCAAGGTTGGCGATGTGATTGCCGTTTCCGAGAAGGCTTCCTCCAACGCTTTCTTCAAGAAGCTGAAGGAAGACAATGCTTTCGTTGCTGCCCCCAAGTGGCTGGACCGTGATAAGAATACCCTCCAGGGTAAGGTCATTGCGATGCCCACCAAGGACGACATCGACTTCGAGATTGCTGTGCACCTCATCGTCGAGTTGTACTCCAAGTAATGATCTTTCCCCCCTGTATGCATGCAAGTTTTTTCAGTGGGGAAGTTTCTTCCCCACACCATTAAGGAGGGTTTTGTTTCATGGTAGAAATCGAAAAGCCCCGCATCACCTGTCTGGACCAGCCCGAGAATCCTGCTTACGGCAAGTATGTCGTGGAGCCTCTGGAGCGTGGCTACGGCATGACCCTGGGCAACTCCCTGCGCCGCATTCTGCTGAGCAGCCTGCCCGGTTACGCCGCTACTTCCGTGAAAATCCAGGGCGTGCAGCATGAGTTCACCACCATCCCCGGCGTGACCGAGGATGTTACCGAAATCGTGCTGAATGTCAAGCGGATTACCCCGAAGCTGCACTGTGCCGGCATCAAAACCGTGCACATCGATGCGGTGGGACCCTGTGAGGTCACCGCCGGTGACATCAAGGCAGATGCTGAGGTCGAAATTCTGAACCCGGAGCTGCATATCTGCACCCTGGGCGAGGATGCCACGTTTAATATGGAGATCACCCTGTCCCAGGGCCGAGGCTATGTTTCCTCTGACCGGAACAAGACCGCACAGACGGTCATCGGTGTGATTCCCATTGACTCCATTTATTCTCCTGTGACCAAGGTGAATTATACGGTGGAGCCCTGCCGAGTCGGCGATAAGACCGACTTCGACAAGCTGACCCTGGAGGTCTGGACCGATTCCACCATCACTGCCAAGGACGCTGTTTCCCTAGGCGCCAAGATTCTGTCGGATCATCTGACTGTGTTTACCAACCTGTCTGATTCCGTCAGCACCTCCTCCACAGTGGTGGAGAAGACGGCGGACCGGCCGGATGCCAAGCTGTCCATGACCATTGATGAGCTGGATTTGTCTGTGCGTAGCTTCAACTGCCTGAAGCGGGCCAACATCAATACCGTCGCCGACCTGATCAACAAGACCGGTGAGGATATGATGAAGGTGCGCAACATGGGCAAGAAGTCCCTGGACGAGGTTCAGAAGAAGCTGGAGATGATGGGCCTGTCCCTGGCCAGCGAAGAACCTGGCAGCAACAACTAAGGAATCTTTCATTCTAACCTTTTAAGAAGGAGGAAACGTTCATGTTCGGCACTCGTAAACTGGGTAAGACCAGCGCACAGAGAAAGGCCCTGCTGCGTCAGCAAGTCACCGACCTGCTGGCCAATGGCAAGATGGAGACCACTTTCTATCGGGCCAAGGAAGTGCAGCCTGTGGTGGAAAAGATGATCACCCTGGGCAAGAAGGGCAACCTGGCCGCTTATCGTCGGGCTCTGGGTTTCATCACCAACGAGGATGTTGCTCAGAAGCTGTTTAAGGAGATCGCTCCGAAGTATGCTGACCGCAATGGCGGCTATACCAGAGTGACCCGTACCGGCCCCCGTCGTGGTGACGCCGCTGAGATGGCTGTCATCGAGCTGGTGTAATCCCCAAATTGCAGATATTGATGCCTGCCGCTATTCTTTCGGCGGCAGGCATTCTTTCTGCCAGGGAGTTTCAAAAAATTTTAAAAAATTTCAAAAAAGTGCTTGACAAATAGAGCACTGCGTAGTATAATGTCAGAGTTGCCTGCGGGTGACACACAAAACCTGCTGCTATAGCTCAGTCGGTAGAGCGCATCCTTGGTAAGGATGAGGTCGCCAGTTCGAATCTGGCTAGCAGCTCCAAACTCCGAAGCGAATGCTTCGGAGTTTTTTCTATTCTCCCCATTCGAATTGGCGGCCTCATCCCCTGCGGGCGAGGCCCGCAGAATTTAAATCCGAGGTCGTAAGGCTTCCATGAAATCCGTGATTTCATGGAACCGTGTTGCCAGTTCGAATCTGGCTAGCAGCTCCAAACTCCGAAGCGAATGCTTCGGAGTTTTTTCTCACCCTGGATTCTTGACATATGCCGGAAATGGTGTTATAGTACCAGCAGATACCGACATATGTCTGAAATACGAAAGCCGCTCGGAAAGGAGGCTCGCCAATGCCAAGACCCAAAAAATGCCGAAAGGTATGTCAGCTGCCCAGAACCCAGGCGTTTCACCCATCAGAGGGGGAGACGCGGGAGGAATGGGTGAGCTTGAGCGTAGATGAGTACGAAGCAATTCGTCTGATTGACTTGGAGGGATTCTCCCAAGAGGCTTGCAGCAGCTATATGCAGGTGGCCCGCACCACGGTTCAGGCCATCTACACCTCCGCCCGAAAGAAGCTGGCAATGATGCTGGTGGAGGGGCGCCCCTTGCGGATCGAAGGCGGCGATTATCAGCTATGTGACGGTAATGAAGAATTTTGTGACTGCGGCGGCTGTCGGCGGCATCGGCGGCGCTTGCAGAACGCAGAAATGAGGGAGAGCCAAATGAAACTTGCCATTCCCCTGGACGAGGACCAAAGCAGTGTGTGCCAGGTTCTTGCCCGTGCCCCTTACTTCCTGTTTCGCCAGGATGGGGTGGATACCATTGTGGACAATCCCGGTGCCCAGGCACAGGGCGGCGCCGGCATCCAGGCGGCCCAGTTCCTGGTGGACCAGCAGGTGACGGACTTGATTGCGCCTCGCTGCGGCCAGAATGCCGCAGAGGTGTTCCAGGCGGCTGGTATCCGCATTTATAAATCCTCCAATACGGAAGCATTGTCAGACCTCCAAGCCTTCGCTGAGGGCACGCTGGAGCCGATGACCCACTTCCACAGCGGGTATGTGGGGATTCCATGAAGATTGCATGCTTAAGCGGCAAAGGTGGTGCCGGTAAAACCTTCGTGGCTGTAAACCTCGCCTACGCCGCTGGTGAGGCCACCTACATCGACTGTGACGTGGAAGAACCCAATGGCCGCCTGTTCTGGAAGCCGGAGCAGGTGGTGAGCCTGACGGTTTCGAAGCTTCTGCCGGAATTTGATGCCGAAAAGTGCACCGGCTGTAAGGCCTGCGTTCAATTCTGCCGATTCCACGCTCTGATGTACATACGGGAAAAGCCCATGGTATTTTCCGAGGTTTGCCACAGCTGCGGCGGCTGCCAGCTGGTGTGCCCCACCGGGGCGATTTCAGAAAAGCCCAAGTCCATCGGTATTCTGGAAACAGGCCGCAGTGGGCAGGTGCAGGTGATTTCCGGTATTTTGAACCCAGGCGAGGCCAGTGGTGTGCCGCTGATTCGCCGGGCATTGCAGGAAGCCACCGGCTTGTCCGTTCTGGACTGCCCGCCGGGAAGTGCCTGCTCGGTAATGGAGACGGTACAGGCGGCAGATGTGTGCCTGCTGGTGGCTGAGCCGACGGCCTTTGGATTTCACAATTTCCAAATGGTCCACGAGCTTTGCACCCTGCTGAAAAAGCCCTGCGCCGTGGTCATCAACAAGCAGAGCAGCCCCTACCAGCCCTTGGAGGACTACTGCCAGACCCACAGCCTGCCCATTCTGGCTCGGATTCCCTATGACCGGGAGCTGGCGGAACGGACGGCCCAGGGAATCATCGTTTCTGCCGTCCGCCAGGATGTTTGTCATCTGTTCCGAGACGTGCTCACCAAGGCAGGAGGGATGGTATGAAGCGGCTTTTGATTCTCAGCGGAAAGGGCGGTACGGGAAAGACCACCACGGCGGCGGCCTTCCTCCACTTTTCCCAGGCCCAGGCGGCTGCGGACTGCGACGTGGATGCCCCCAACCTGCACTTGATGCTGCACCCCCAGGACCAGCCCCAGCGGTCGGCGTTTCTGGGCGGGGACAAGGCGGCGGTTGACCCCAATCGATGCACCGGCTGCGGCGAGTGCCTGCGCCATTGCCGGTTTTCGGCGCTGACCCTGGAGCAGGGCATTTGCCGGGTGAATCCCTACGCCTGTGAGGGCTGCGGGGTGTGTGCCTATGTCTGCACGGAGCAGGCGGTGGCGCTGCATCAAGACGTGGCCGGGGAAAAGGAACTGTACGCAGAAGCTGGCCGCTCTGTGTTCTCCACCGCTACCTTAAAGATGGGCCGGGGCAACTCCGGCAAGCTGGTGACGGAGGTAAAGCTGGCCATGCTGAAAAACGCCCCGGATACCCAGCTGGCGATTCTGGACGGTTCGCCGGGAATCGGCTGCCCGGTGATTGCGTCGGTCAGCGGCATGGACCTGGTGCTGGTGGTGGCAGAGCCAAGCCTCTCCGGCCTCAGCGATTTGAAGCGGCTGGTAAAGACCGCCCAGACCTTCCAGACCAAGCTGGCGGTCTGCGTCAACAAGTGGGACCAAAGTCCCCAGCATACGCAGCAAATCAAAGCCTTCTGTCAGGAGCAGGACATTCCCTTCACCGGGGTCATCCCCTATGATGCCGCCGCTTCGGCAGCCATCAACCAGGGTCTGAGCCTGGCGCAAATCGATTGCCCAGCCCGGGATGCTTTGAAAGATATTTACGAAAATACAATGAAATTGCTATTTTAAAAAGGAGACATGTGTTATGAAAATTGTAGTTGCTGCCATGGGCAATCAGGTTGCCGGCCACTTCGGCCACTGCGAAACCTTCCTGTTCTTTGACACTGCTGACGGAAACATCACCGGCGAGCAGGCCGTTCCCAACCCCGGCCATCGGCCCGGCTTCCTGCCCAACTTCCTGGCTGACCATGGTGCCCAGGTGATCATCTCCGGCGGCATGGGCGGCGGCGCTGTGGACATCTTCAACGAGCGGGGCGTGGAAGTGATCGTCGGCGCCCAGGGCGATGCCCGGGAGGCCGTGGAGCAGTACCTGGCAGGAAATCTGGTTTCCACCGGCTCTATCTGCCACAACCATGAGCACGCCGACGAATGCGGCAGCCACCACTAAGATTCAACGGAAAATCCATCTCAGCAGCACCGGGGAAATGCCTCGGTGCTGCTTTTTTGCGGGAGTTGGAAGGGTCACAGGAGGTTGAAAATGGCAGGAATATGTGCTAAGATATTCAAAAGTCGATAAAAGTGAAAATAGACCGTTAGGTATCCTGATGGGAATCGGCGGATCGTGGGCATGTGTGAGCGGATGACAGTTTTTTGACGACAGAATGTGGAAAAAAACCTAAAAAAATAGTCATTATACTGACTTGCCAGATGGGGAAAAACGTGATAAAATAATTCAAGCTGAAATAGAATGGCCTGAGAAGGCCTAGTACCCGGCACTGGACCGGAAGAAACATTGTGGAGAGTTTGTAATTATGTGGGAAAACGAACGTAAGAAAACAATTATCCGAAATGTACTCGTCCTGCTGGTGCTGCTGGCGGTTGCGGCGGCATTGCTGGTGGCTATGTTTACGGTGAAGAAGAAAATTGATGCGGAGGATGCGCTGCTGCAAGAGGAGCACGCCAACCAACGCCAGGAGCTGAACGAGGCCCGCCAGGAGAACGTGGAGGCCATCCGCCAGACCTACGAAAATCACAAGCAGGTTCTGGCTCAGTATATCCCCGGAATTGTCTGCTGGGGTGACAGCCTCACCGCTGGCTCCCTGAAAGCTTCCGCAGCAATGCCGGCGGTGCAGACCTGAACGGTATGGCGTATCAACTGCTGGGCCAGCTGGTGTATGAGCGGATGGAGCTGCTGGGCTACTTTGATGAGGTGCGCCAGGAGCTGCGGCTGGATAAGATTACCCAGGATTTGGTAAAAGAGGACCCGGCCTACTTCGATAAGGCGCTGAAGCTGGGCTAAGCCCTCAGGGGAATGGAGAGAAGTACTATGAATACAATGCAAGAAGAAAGCAGTTGGCATTGTACTGGCATTGGTTTGTCAAGTAAGGACAAGAAGCTCTAAGGCACAAAGGGGTCAGCCGTCCGGCTGACCCCTGATTTTTATAAGGAGGAACCATGATTGACTTCCACAGCCATGTTCTGCCCGGGGTGGACGATGGCCCGAAAACAGTGGACGAAAGCCTAGCCATGCTTCGGCAGAGTTTTTTGCAGGGTGTGGACGGGGTGGTTTCCACGTCCCATTTTTATGGAGATCAGGAGTACCCCGGTGCGTTTTTGAAGCGGCGAAATCAGGCCTTTCGCTGCCTTCAGGAGGCGATGCTCCTCAGCGACCAGGTTTACCCAAGCGTGATTCTGGGAGCGGAGGTGCTGTATTTTCCCGGCATCAGCGATGCGGAGGGAATTGAGGGCCTGATGATCGGTTCCAGCAAAACCATCCTCATTGAGCCGCCTATGGCACACTGGGGGGAGGATATGCTGGGTGAAATTGTGGAACTGGGGAAGAACCTGGATTGTACGCCGGTAATTGCCCATGTAGACCGCTATATGCAGATGCTGCATGATGATACGCTGATTCAGCGGGTGCGGGAGCACAATCTGCTGGTGCAGGTCAACGGAAGCTACTTCCTGAACCCGAAAACGGTTCGCCAGGCCATCTGGCACTTACAAAATGGAGAAATACAGCTCATCGGCTCGGATTGCCACAACCTGACGTCCAGAGCGCCCAACCTGGGCGCCGTGTGGCAGCAGGTGAAGGCGCACCATGCCGAAGATGCGTTCAAATTGCTGCGGCACAATGCGGCCCAGCTGCTAAGCAGGAGAAGAATGTGAAAAACAAAAAGAAGATACTCGCCGTGGCTCTGTGCGCCGCAGCCCTGGCCATGTTGGTCCTGGGGGCAGTGGCCTTTGCCCGGCGAGAGGACGAGAAAACCATTGCAGACGCCGGCGTGGCGGTGAACGCCCCGGAAAAGCAGGTGGCCTTGGAATACCAGGGAACCCAGTATCCCCTTAAGCAGAAGCTGGAAGCGGTGCTGCTCATCGGCACTGACAGCCAGGAAGCCTACACCCAGGAGGACAAGGGCTTCCAGAATTACTACAATTACAGCCAGGCGGATTTTCTGATGCTGTTGGTGCTGGACCACCAGGAAAAGACGGTGGAGATTCTCCAGCTGAACCGGGACACCATGACGGATGTGCCCTGGCTGGACGTGCTGGGCAATTACGGCGGCACCCGGTTCCAGCAGCTGTGCCGGGCCTTTAACTATGGCGACGGCGGCCGGAAGAGCTGCAAAAACACCATGGATGCCGTGTCCCGGCTGCTGTTCGATGCCCCCATCCACCACTATATCCAGGTGCCCATGTCGGTGATTCCCTTCAGATTTTGTCGGATATCCTGATCGTGTTCCTGGCCATAAGGGGCTGGATTCGGGTGTCCGTTTTGGCAGGGGGCAGCAACCTGATTGCCGGCGTTACCAACGGCCTGAACAAGCTGGCTGACCTGCGGCTGTCCATGGCTTCGGCCAAGCCCTATTTTGAAACCACGACCCGGTTTTTTGAAAAACCGAAAGCGCAGGCTCAGGGGGCGCAGATGCCGGAAATCCGGCGGGAGATCACGGTGGAAAATCTCAGCTTTTCCTACGACGGGGAAAAGCAGGTGCTGGCAAACTGCTCCCTCCGTTTCGCAAAAGGGGGCAAGTATGCCCTCACCGGCCCCTCCGGTTGTGGCAAGTCCACCGTGCTGAAGCTGATCCTGGGCTGGCTGCCGGATTATCAGGGCAGCATCCGCTTCGACGGCCAGGATGCCCGCAGCTTCACCCAGGACCAGCTGCTGGGACAGATGAGCTACATCGCCCAGGATGTATTCCTGTTCAACACCACCATCCGGGACAACATCACCCTGGGCACGCCCTATACCGACGAGCTGCTGGAACGTGCCATCCGTGGCAGCGCCCTGGACGGCGACCTGGCCAACATGCCCCTGGGCCTGGACACCCCGGTGGGAGAGAACGGCAGCAACCTGTCCGGCGGCCAGAAGCAGCGTGTGGCCATCGCCCGGGCCTTGATCCACAACCGCTCCATCCTGCTGGTGGACGAGGGCACCAGCGCCCTGGACCAGAAGAATGCCGACATCGTGGAGGAAAGCCTGCTGAAAAACCCGGATCTGACCCTGATCCTGGTCAGCCACCACCTAACCCCGGAACGAAAGGCTATGTTCACCAAGGTCTACGAATTGCAGCCCCTAGCAGCCCTTCGCAGTGGCGGCAGAGACCTTTGTGATCGGCGATGTCCGTTTTGGTCACCGGGTATCGGTGGCAGTGAACTTTTACAGTATTTTGAGAAATGCCAGTAAGCTCCGAGATTTGTTTTGGGGTAAGGCCGTCCAGCTGGTAAGAGCGGATCTGGCTGCGTTCCTGGTCAGTCATAGTGAAGTCCTCCTTCTGAGGGAAAGAGACTCCCTCACTACTTAGCCACGGCAGACCACATTTTTTGCCGGTCTATAACAAAAAAATTCCCACCAGGCGAACCCAGTGGGAAGAAATAGTCGGAAAGACCTCTGCGGCCTTATTGCAGTTGGAAAACGATTAGAAATGGTTGTGGCAGTGATAGCGGACACCTAAAAGAATACGCCCCAGGCAAGCCGCCTAGAGCGTATCTGTTAGTTCATATCCAAATTGGACAGCTGGTGCCGCTGATCTCTGCGGCCATAGATGATTCCGAAGACTTGAACCTTCTTAGCTTCCTCGTCCACCCAGAAATAGACCAGGTAGTTTTTGACCGGGAGCTTATGTACGCCCTGACTGTGCCAGGGTTCCTCTTCTGTAAGGGGCACACGGTTGGGAAACTGATCCAGAGAAGCGATTTCCTTTTCCAGAGTGTCCAGCATCTTCATGGCAGTGCCGGGAGCTTGCAGAGTGTAGCTGATATAGCTGATAATCTCTCTCAGCTGCTCTTGGGCCTGCGCTGTAATTTTTACTGTGTATTTTTCAGGCATTACTGCATCTCTCGTCTCAGATCTGCAAATACATCAGACGCAGCACGGGATTTATCTGCCTTGGCCTCGTTCATACCACGTGCCATCATTGCATTGAAAGCGGCCTCGTCCATCTCGTCCCGGGCGACCGGCACAGCGGGAACGGCAAGAGAGAACGGAATGCTGCGAGTCATGATGATCTGCTTATAGAGCGTGTTGATCACAACGGAAGCAGGGATGCCCAGCATCTCCATGATTGCTTCAGCTTGCTCTTTAACGCTCGGTTCGACACGAGCCATTACATTAGCGGTCTTAGTTGCCATAGTTCATACCACCTTTCTGGCTCTATTATAACCCATTGTATTGCTGATTGCAATACAAAATTCAAAAATTTATAAGTTGAGGTCTTTGCGATGGAAAACAAGTACGAAAAACAAGTGGATAGACCATTGCGAGTGTATGGTTATCTCCGGGTAGTAACCTCCTGGCGGCTCGATGGCTTATCCGAGAAGCAGCAACGCAATCTGATAGAAAAACAAGTCGCCAATATGCCAATCGCAGAATTGATCGAAATATACGCTGACACCGATATTCCGTATCGGGATCTGACCTGCCATCATGGAGCTTTGCGGCTGTCCAAGAAGTGTCGTGACGGAGAAGTGGATCTCATTCTGGCGGCAACGCCATTAAGCACCACGAAATTCATCAATAGTGCCATGGCGTATACCATCCTGCTCAAATACATGGAGGCCCCGATCCAGTTTACGAATGGGCATTATTGCTTGGATCGGGTACCAGAGCGATTATGGGTGAGTCTGATTGATACCCCGGAAAGTGTACTGCGTGATGAACTGCTGATGGGCATAAGGGGTTAAATGGTGATGGACTCAGCCCGAGAGGCCAGCTGCCAGAACACCCAGCGATCCAAAGCCATGAAGTCACCTGCGTTCTTGAACTGGGGCTGCTTGAACAGCATCCGCAGAGTAAGAGCAACGGCCACTTCGTGCTTGCAAAGCTCGGAGTAAGGGCAGTCGCAGTAGATGTCGGTCATCATGCCATCGTTGAAATGGAAATCCACTCGATACCACTTGGTGCCCTCAACATAGGCACGGCCTACACCGTTATGGACGCAGAGATAGCGAACACGGCCTTCCGTGCAGTAGCCTACAGCCCGCTCGGCAATGGCAGAGGTAATGTCCTCGCAGGCTTCGATGTTATTGATATCGATGGAGTATCCCTCGCCGGAGATCACCTCGTCCTCTTCTTCGTCCTCGGCCTTCTTTTTCTTGGGATCTTCGGGCGGAGTAACCCAACCGCCGAACTGGTCTGGGGTAATGGCGATCTGGTCGAAGGATACCATCTTGTCCCGAACTCCAGTGAAGGAACCGTGGATCGTCAGATCCAGCAGAGACAGCACACGCTCATAGTCGGAGGTGTGGATGCGGAACTTGGTGGTGACGGAAACAACCACGCCAGGCTCACCAGCCAGCTTGCCGCTGACATAGACCACATCGCCCTCTTTCAGATCGAAACGGTCGTTATAGTATGCCAAGGGCATGGAGTGGCATTCAAAGCGTATCTTCACAAGAGACTTCACAGGAGTGATGCTTCGGATGGTGGTAGGTGCTACGGGCGTTCCTGTCTTGGGTTCATTACTGGCCATAAAGCCGATCATTCTCTTCATAGCGATGCCTCCTATTACAAGTAAATGTTGTCCATGATGGAATAGAGCTGGTTTGCGTTATAGCGGCGATTATCCGTGCCGCGCTGATAAGGCCGTGTATTTCTTCGCAAATTGCGCATACTGTCTGCTTTCTGCTTGGCCTTCTTTTCTTGCCGCCTACGGTAAATATCGTGCTGGACAATGTATTCCAAATACCCAACAATCGTCTTGCTGCGAGTGGCCTGGGAGTGGTATCCCGGGACAATGCTGGGGATCTCTTTGTACTTATGGTATGTATTCTTGTGGTAGAGGAAGAGCTTGTTCGCCTTGCCGTTGACGATGATCCTCCACTTGCTTCTGGGGGTGTGGACATGGAGCTGGCCATCTTCCAGCCAGCAGGACACGCCATTTTCCTGGCAGAACTGATTGACGGCCTTCTGCTCTTTACGGAGCCTCATGCCGACAAGGGAGCAGCAGTTACACATACGGTAACCGGCCATCCGGGCTTCTTCCGGGGTGGCAAACTGCTTTTTGTATTCTTTGCGAATACGACGGGCGATCTTGCAGTGAGGAAGGTGGAATACTTTCTCATTGCTTTTTGTGCTGTAAAATACCACGAGGGGTCAACTCCTTTCTTTCTATGACTTAATTATAAAAATATAAGTGTCCTATAAAACGGACTGATGTGCTTGGGGACTCAATTTACGGATTGTTGATGAAATATCGGCCTTTCTGTGCTATACTAATAAAAACCAAAATCGAGGAGGTCCCGTATGGAAAAGTTTATTCCCTATGAAAAGCTGTCCAAGAAGGAACAGCAGAAGATCAATAAGGCTAGGCGTGGCACCTGGGGCGAACTCAACCCCGTCACCCGGAAGCCGCAGAACAGCAAAGCATATAACAGAAAGAGAGCGCAGGCTTGGAAGAAGGATTTTCCAGACCTGCGTTCTTTCTTTATGGGTTTCTAGTTGATTTTTTCCCACTTTTACAGTAGAATTATTAATAGCGTCTAGGCGGTTGGATTGGGGGCTTTTGTGCCTACTACTTTCTAAGGAGGACATACCTATGAAGGTAAATCCTAAAACCGTCCAATTCGCTCTGGACCTGGTTGCTGCACTTGCAGTGACCGCAAGTGCTCTGGTGTCTAAGTACTACCTGGAAGCACCCCAGAGCTAATGACGCCAGGCGCACGATCCGCAAGGACTGTGCGCCTTTTTATTTTATTGGAGGGCGTTTTTATGTTTGAGTACAGCTGTTATTTCAACAAGGCACTAGACCAGGTAAAAGCTCTTCGTGACCCCTATGCACGAAAACAGGAAACTGTAGAGGCCGGTTGGTATTCTATTCTCCAGCACCAGATTGTTAATATTGGAGCTGCCGATTTCAGTAGGCCGATGGATGTTATTGATGGAGCAAATGACATCAGTATTGTATGCATCTACAGTATTCTTTTGGGACTCATTGCGGAACACGCACCGCACTGTAAAATGTTAGCCTTATCCAATGACATGAGATTGGTTGCAAGCCGCCCCTTTGTTTTTGTTGATACAAAGGACAATCGGCTGGTTGTGGTGAAGAACATCGAAAAGGATATTGCCTTCATAACAGAGGATTTTGTCCCAGATTATATTTCTGAACTATTGAAGCAAACCGGAGCAACCTCTTACGCAGTGGTATATTTGTTGCATGATAAGGCTGATCTACAATTCATTGGCCCGGAAAATGACTTGAGTAAAACAGCACACGGCAAGAATATTCACTCGCTTCCGTGGTTGTTTAGTACCTATTTTGGTGAGGACTACGGATGTTTCCAGGAAGAGTTGCAAAAGTATACCGCAGCAATTGACGAATACCTTGGTTATAGCGTAGTGCGATCACTAAACCCAGCGGCTCTGATCAACTTTAAGAAGATTACAGCACGATCCCTTTGTACCTTTAATTATGATCAAGTCATTCGTAAAACAATAGTAAACCGCAATGGCAAGCGATTTTGGCTTAAAAATATCGGTGAATGCAGCAAGCTGAAACAGCAGTTCCTAGGAGATGGCGCTTATAGAGTTCTTTTGAGTGGCCAGGATTATGCCGAAAGTCTCATTACTGCTGAATGGCTCCTTGACTCAATGAGTAAGGCTCACGCAATTGATTTGACGGTTATTGGCACAGGTTATTTCAAAGCCATGGAACAGTTGCTCTTTGCGTTGATTAAACTTCGCGACCCTGCATTCAGCAAGGATTCTACATTGGGCGATTATGCAACCTTTTATAAGCATAATCGAGATGCAATTTTGCGTAGCGATGTGGACTGGACAACTAGGAACTATGTGTACGAGGCTATTTATGAATATGCCGATTTAAGAAATGGCTACTTCCACAAGCACAATATACATGATCCTTCAAAGATCCGAGAGATCCGGGCCGCTACATACCTGTTGATGTACCTCATCTTGGGGTGCCAATCGCTCAGCGATGCTGATTATGCCTCTTTGGGGGTGCCAAACCAATCCCAAACCGATGATTTTTCCAAGCTGTGCGAGTATGTTCACTTCCATAAAAACAGCCTTTTTTGTGCAAAGCCCGAGGGATACCCTGAACAGTGGATTCAGATTGTTCCCCATTCAGAAGTACCCAAAGCAATACGAGATACCGAGAATTGCCCATGCATTTACTATAATGTTCTTGGTGCAAAAAACTGTGGTAGATTTTCAGCGAAAGATGCTCCGACTCGTATCTGGGTAGGTAAGCTGGCGATCTCGCATACGCAATCAATAGAACTTGAGTATGAAAAGATTTCGCTGGTTTTTGATGGAGGCAAATATGTTGGCCCGGGCATAGCCGAAGCAGAAGATTTTACATATTAACAATCGCAGATCCCCCTATAGCTAAGACTTGGCTGTAGGGGGATCGTTTTTCTCGCGAAAAAAACAGCTCCTGTTGTAGGGCTTAACAGCTACTACATTTCAGGAGGCAATCTATGGATTTGCAAGAATTACAAAAACTGCTGGATTCGGTACAGATCGGACAGATTTTGCTATCAGAATGTGGCGAACCACGCCTTGAAGCGTTCTCCGGGAACGCCCTATACTCTAGGCGAGGGATGCCAACTATGAACAAGTATAAGACGGTCAAGGAAGTGTGTGACCTTACTGGCCTCACACGAAAGCACCTATATTATTTCCATCATGAAAAAGTTGTGCGGGCCGTGGCTTATGCAAATTACTCGGTGGAAGGCTATAACGGATACAAATTGTACGATGATATAGCCGTTGAGAAGCTACAGCAAATAGCTCTGTACTACCAGCTCGGATTGAAGCGCGACGAAATAAAGGAGATTATGCTGACCCCCAATTATGACAGCAACATGATCCTCCAGACCCTGCTTGCGATGGAGCAGGAAAAGAAAGTACATATCGAGCGGCACATCGCAGCGTTGGAGTACCTTATCCTTGCTGGAACTAAAAACGGTGTCAGCGGCTCCCTGCGCGGCATTTCTTTGGACGAGCTGGGACGAACCCGGGATGCATCCGCAGAGGATGGATCGGCCCATGCGGTCACGGACGAACACGCAGCGATATTCGCAAGGGAGTTCTCTTCTCTGATCTCCGAATTCGCCCAGATGGATGAAGCATTACTGCTGGCCGCGCCAGGAGCCATGGTGATCCAGAAGGTATTTGACTTGAGCAACAAATACCTGGGTTCGGATAGCTCACCGTTTGTGTTGGGCTTATTCATGAGTGTGCTGGGAGAGGGTTCCATCGCCCAGGGCATAACAGACAAGCTCACCCCAATCCACGGCAGGGCGGTCATTCAATACATGATCGATCATCCGCAGATCTACAGCCATACCCCCCACGGAGCCAATGGTGGGGGTTCAGATAACACTGGGAGGAAAAGAAAATGAAAAAGATAATAGCCCTTCTTCTGGCCGTAACAATGCTGCTGTCTCTGGCAGCTTGCGGCACAGAAACGCCCCAAAACAGCGATACCCAACCGGGTACATCCAGCACCGATGCTCCTGCAACCGACCCTTCTGCAGGGACGACGGAACCCTCAAGCGAAGCAACCACCCCGCCCGAGTCCACGGATAAACCTGCAGATTATTCTTACAGCATTGATCTGACCGGCGTTACTACCTTGGAAGAGCTGGAAGCTCGCATCGAGGAGCATTTGGCAGCAACCATCGTTTCCCTGAATACCCAGTGGGAAGAGCTGGCCGCAGAGATCGATACATACGAAAAATATGTAGAGAATGCCGAGCAGGTTTGATGACTCCAGAGCCGTTTGACGAACTCCATGTCAGTGTGACCGTCGATCCCGAATAGGACAGACCAAAGGTAATATAGTACGCTTCATCTGCAAACTGGTATTTTACAACGCTTGTGGTCAGCACCGCTTTGGGCACTACAATCGACATGGAACTGACAGATGATGCGGGTTTACCGATGATCACGTAGCTGTCCACATATTTGCAGATACATAATATCCGTTGACACCGCAGATGGTGATTACTCCGGTGCCGTTGACATTCATTGATGGAGAAGATGCGGTATTTGCATTAGTGAACTGCACCGAAAGGTGAACACCTTTTTTCAGACGGAATTCATCGCAGGTAACTACCTTTGTAGCAGTAGCGGCTGCGGTTTCACAGACACCGAAGCGCGGTGTGTCCTTACAACTCTTGTATTCAGACGAAAAGTTCTCTGTGCCGGAAAATGTGTATATTATTGGCATGATGAATACTGCTGATCGCAGCCTCGCTATGTTGGATTATGCTCTGCGTCGCAGATTTGCCTTCTTTGAGTTTTCTCCTGCGTTTGATACTGATGGTTTCCGACTGTATCGTCAGGGAAAAGAGAATAAGAAGTTTGATAATTTGATTGCGACAATCGAAAAGCTGAACACCGTAATTGAAAATGATGAGACCCTTGGCAGAGGTTTCCGCATTGGCCACAGTTATTTCTGCACAGATCACGCCATTGATGATATGTGGTTGAATGCCGTAGTCACCTATGAAATTATCCCTCTCCTGAATGAATACTGGTTTGATGAGCCAAGTAAGGTTCGTGATTGGGAGTATGCTCTGCACGAGGCCATTCGATGATTCGGATTCAGAATATTTACCATATGCTTGCATATGCCTTTCAGATTCTCCGGGAACAGGGCTATGCCAGTTGTGGTACTGAGGAGTTCGAGAATACAGCAGATCTCTTATCTGCCATTCTTGTAAAGGGTGTCTCGGTGCAGATCAAACGCGGGCTGGGCCGGACTTATATTGAGCAGACAGAGCCATTAAGTTGTCTTGGCGGAAAGATTGATGTAACAGAATCTATCAAGCAGCAGACAATCATCAAACAGCAGCTTATTTGCACATATGATGAGTTTTCTGTTGATTCTTACATGAATCGGATTTTGAAAACAACGATGGAACTTCTCCTTCGATATGACATTCCGAAATCAAGGAAAAAGGAGCTGCGTAATCTTCTCCTCTATTTCAAAGATGTTGGCACATTGGATGTTCACAGCATTAACTGGAACTTTCGATTCAATCGTAACAATCAAAGCTATCAGATGCTGATGTCCATCTGTTATCTTGTGATCAAAGGTTTGCTTCAGACTACCGCTGATGGGACAGTAAAACTGATGCAATTCCTGGACGAACAGTGTATGTGCCGGTTGTACGAAAAATTCATTTTGGAATACTATCGGAAGCATTACCCACAAATCAAGACTGCTGCTTCTCAGATCGGCTGGGCATTAGACGATGGTATTAGTGCGATGCTGCCGACGATGCAATCGGATATAATGCTGACATTCGGAAGCAAGACGCTAATCATCGATGCAAAGTATTACGGGCACACAATGCAGACGCAATACGATGTCCATACGCTTCATTCCAATAACCTCTATCAGATTTTTACATATGTGAAGAATAAGGCTGTCGCCGGAGGAGAAGTCTCTGGTATGCTCCTTTACGCCAGAACCGATGAAGCAATACAGCCGGACAACACGTATATGATGAGCGGCAACAGGATCAGCGTAAAGACGCTAAATTTGGATTGCCCGTTCCAGATGATTGCAGAACAACTCAATTCCATTGCGGATTCCTTCTTGGAAACATAAAAAATGCTGGACACCCTCAAATTATGCGAGGGTGTCCAGTTTCGTTTACAGCGGCAGAACACCCATATATTTTTCAGTTTCCGCAGCGAAGGCCATGGTCTGACAGTAGTCCTCACGATACCCGGGTTCTACCCAAGGGAGGATATGGTTGCCAATTATGTAGCCAGCATAGTGAGCTAGTTTGGGTCCAGCGCATTCCATGTGCGTGAAGTAGTCCTGGATGTCATCCTGGAGCTGCTCAAAGGCCGCAGGGAGGCTTTTGTGGAATGCCTCACGAACTTCTTGGGCGTTACGATAGTTGACCGGGAAATGGCCAAACAGGTGGTCTTTGAGGTAATCAATGGTGTCCAGCCGCACGAAGTCGATCCCGATGGGGTGATGGAAATTCTCAAGGTTTACGCGGAAATCAAGATAGCCCGCATAGGCCACCCCAGAGATTACATCGGATTCACAGGCGGCTAGATACTCATCCAGAGTGGGGGTAAACTCAGACGGCAATTCGATGCGGAGCGTTTCAACCGCTACGAGGTACTTCTTTTCGCTTTCTGCGAACTCCTCATCGTTAGCACGAAGGAGATCGGCCAGGTTTGTAATTACACTTTTGCCTACCATGAGGTCTTTGATTTCTTCGAGAGTTTTCATATAAATCAGTCCTTTTGATATGATTTTCAACCGCGGCCACAGTTGGCGGAACTTGACCGAATGGAGTTTGCGGTTAGTTCCGTTAGAACTACTATACAACATAGGCCGTGTCAGGAACTGTCGAAACCTGGTAGGTACAAAAAAAGAGAGCTGTTAAGAGAGCTGTTTCCAGCTCTCTAGGGATTATTCAGTTAGCGCCCGGATGGCGTTGAGCATTCGCTCTTGGTCTTTCTTGGGTAGTTTGGAAATGGCCACGGAAAGTTCGGAAGCAATGCCGTCGGATGCATGATGCACCACATCCTGCAAAAGCGTATCTGAGGACACATTGAGGGCGTTTGCGATGTTGACCAGGGTTTCCAGCTTCGGCGATTTCACCCCGCGTTCAATGACGCTGATATGTGTCGGACTCATTTCCAGGGCCGCAGCAAGGTCTTCTTGAGTCATCCCGGCCTTCTCTCTGGCAGCCTTTATTCTGGCTCCGATAGCACACAGATCCATTCAAATCCCTCCTTCCAGAACTAATAAATCGTTCCGAAATAATTATACTAGGGATGCTGATTGCTATACAGAAGCCGGAATGACGAGTTTCTAGTTCCAATAGAACGAAAACAGGAACTGTACATCATGTTCTTATCGGAGGGGCCGTGCTATGATTATTCCACCGGGCAAACCTCGGAATAAACAAAAGGAGAATAGAAATGAAAGACCTCCAAGAATTCCTATCGGAAAGAGAACTATTTGTAATTGAAAACCACCCAGCGATGAGCTACGCAAAGATCGGTGAGCAGTTGGGGATCACAGGCAATCGTGTGGCCCAGATTAAAACGATGGCTTTGCGTAAGATCCGCGAAGAGAAGCGTCGCGAGGAAGCATGGAAGCGTGGCCAGCAAAAAGTAGATTACGCTCTGACCAGATCGCAGTGTTACCTCGTGATCCGGGCTTTGGGGGAGTATGCCGTTTATCTTACTCCGTCCAATATTCGGGCGAGAAAAAATCCGAAGTATGAACCAGGTCCCGATATTGCAAGATGTGAAGCGTTGATCGAGTCGCTCCGGGTAACACTTGATGAAAATGCCAACGATAACCCTAATGGATAACGATTACCCACAATATTAACGATTACCCCAAAAGAAAACGATTTATCAAAGCTGGTGGCCAGATTGTGGCCATCACAGTCTCCAGTAAACAAAAAGCCCATCTTCTGGTGCTAAGTAGGCACGAAGATGGGCAATTCTATTGGATTTTCACCTTTTTAGGGATAAGGGCGGCGAAAAAGAAAGCTCCCTTTGCACTTATTGTATCAATAAATGCAAAGGGAGATGGTCCGAGTGGCGAGACTTGAACTCGCGGCCTCCACATCCCAAATGTGGCGCCCTACCAACTGGGCTACACCCGGATTTTGAAATTGGAACAGAAAAAAGGATTCTAGCGGTTGTGGTCAAAACTTGGGTCAACCCGCAGTTTTGGCTGTTTCAGAGAAGTCAGGGAAACGGAGAAGTGCTAGTGCTTCAACGGATATTGGGATTGGCGGATAGGCAGTCGTCCGGATGGATACGCTCTCCCAAACCAGGCGCCCTACCAACTGGGCCACACCCGGATATTACGCACTTACCTGGATATTCTACACCATTTTCCTGGAAAAAGCAAGGGGAAAATCTGCCAGTGGCTTGACTTTTGTGGGCGGGGTAGTATAATAATGAGGAAGTAAAGAAAAGGAGCGATTCCCATGTACTATAGAATGAAGGTAGCCGGACTGGAGCGGGACCTGCCCATCTGCCCGGTGAATGACAATTTGTACATTGCTGGTTTTGTTATTTTTGGCGATCCGGAGCTGACGGTGGCCTGTGCCCGGGAGCTGCTGGCGAAGGCCCCTGCCTATGACTATCTGATCACGGCGGAAGCAAAGGGCATTCCCCTGGTGCATGAGATGGCCCGTCAGGCCGGTGACCAGCGCTACATCCTGGCCCGGAAGGGTCCGAAGCTGTATATGCGGGATGTTTGCAGCGTCAGCGTGCATTCCATCACCACGGCGAAGGAACAGCGGCTGTACTTGGACGGTGCGGATGCCCAGCGCATGAAGGGCAAGCGGATTCTCATCGTGGACGATGTGATTTCCACTGGCGAGAGCCTGAAAGCACTGGAGGCACTGGTGGAGAAGGCCGGCGGCGAAATCTGCGGCCGTATGGCAATCCTGGCTGAGGGCGATGCCCAGGAGCGGGGGGACCTGATTTACCTGGAAAAGCTGCCCCTGTTCAACTCCGACGGAACGGTAAAAGCAGAATAACCAAAATCACCACGGCCAGCCCGTGGTGATTTTTTTGCGGCGTGCTGCCGCTCCCCTCCCGGGAGCGGCGAGGGATTCTGCTGTGGTGAGGAAATGATCAATTTGTCACAAAAATAGGGCGGAAGTCGGAACAAATAGGGGCTGGAATTGGTAAATATGTCAATCTGATAAATCTTAAGAAAAATCTGTAAATCTTAATAACTTATTTTGTAATTTTTTGTAATAATCCCCTTGACAATTTGTAACCACTGTGGTATGATTTGGGCATGAAAGAGATGCCGTGGCGGCTGCGCAGCAGGGGTGTTCCCCCGGGCGGCGAGGCGGACAGGGCACAGATTTCTAAAACAATGTAACCAATTTCATTAGGAGGTTAGAAACATGAAAAACGCAATGAAAAAGCTGCTGAGCCTCGTTCTCGTGGCCATGCTGCTGGTTTCCGTGGTGCCCATGGGCGCTATGGCTGCTGATGGTTTTACCGTTGATGTGACAATCAAAGATGAAACCGGCGACATTAAGACCGAAAGCCGTAGTCAGAACGCTGGCGATGCCTACACCGCTGGGGATTATCTGAACGATGTCTATCCCGAGTGGGCTAATACCTACGAGGTTGCCAAGGTTTGGATGAAGAACTCCGACACCGGCAGCGACGGTACGGATATCGACCTGAGCAACACCATCACCAAGGACACCCGCTTGGTCATCAAGCTGGTTCACAAGGATATCACGGTTAGCTTTGATGTCTACCAGGATGGCAATTACAAGTATACCAACACTGCAAGCTACGATTACGGCACCAAGCTGACCCTGGATGCTGCGCTGGCTAGCAGCGTTGGCATTCCCGGCGCTAAGGATGTGCGCTGCGATGCCAAGGGCCTGTCCATGGGCAACACCCTGACCGTCAACGAAGGCAACATCAAGGTTCAGGTTATCCTGCCCGCATCCGAGCAGAAGCCCACTGATCCTCCTGCTACCGAGAAGAAGCCTGTGACCATGACGGTTAAGGCTGAAGGCAAGGACGATAAGACCTACACCATCGAACTGAAGGGCGACAGCGCTCCTATCGGTGACCTGCTGTACTACCACTTCAGCGAAAACTGGAAGAACGACTACAACTTCGACCATGCTTACCGCGATGGTAACAACATCTATGACTACAGCACCCTGGCTTATCCCGGCGATGATATCAGCGTTCGTCTGACCAAGAAGAATAGCGAGTCTAAGCCCACCGAGCCTACTGTGAACCCTGTCCACTACGTGATCAAGCTGGATAGCTCCAACAACATCCTGGCTGAGGGTGACAAGACTCCTGCCAATGGCAAGTATCTGGTTGTCAGAGACCTGCTGGACAACTGGAGCAGCAACTGGAACGGCAACTACGACTTCTCCCACGCTCAGGTCAAGGGCAGCGATAAGAACATCGGCCTGGACGGCACTGTGGATGCTGGCAAGACCGTTTACATCATGCTGGAGTCCGAGGGCGGCAGCACTTCCGAGCAGTACACTGTCTACTTCAACGATGCCGACAACAACGTTGTTTACACCGCTAAGGTGAACAAGGGCGATGTGATTGGCTCCAAGATTGCTGAGGCCGCTCGTGACGAAGTGAAGAACGACAAGAAGGGCTACACCTTCGAGGGCTGGCGGCTGAACGGCGCTGGCAACATCCTGAGCACCAACACCATTGCCCATACCACCGTGAAGACCTCTCTGAGCTACTACCCCGTGTATTCCAAGAACGGTTCCGATTCCGATAAGCTGAACTCTAACAAGGTTTACCTGCACATCTTCCTGGACAACAAGGTTTCTCCTCCTGCAAAGGATATCAACATCACCGACGGCATTGCCAAGGACGGCGTTGTGACCATGGGCGAGGTTCAGGATGTTGTGAAGAAGTACTACTCTGCTAAGAACGATGACGGCATCAAGTATGACGGTATGTACATGGCTACTGGCAGCTGGGTCGGCGAGTTCGTCAGAGATGATAAGATTGACCGTATCGATAACATCGATGAGCTGAAAAAGGACGGCTATGTCCACATCAACGTGATGGTGAACAATGCCAAGGCAAAGAGCAACTCCAACGCTGACTCTTCCAACCCCAAGACCGGTGACGATATCTACATGACCGTGACCGTGATGGGTCTGTCCGCCGCCGCTCTGTGCGCTGTCTACTTCGTCAGCAAGAAGCGTGCAGTCCGCTAATTTGGATTCACAAACCTAAATCCTAATGAAAATACCCGGCAGCTTAACCGTTGCCGGGATTTTCCGTTTTCTGGGGGCGGCGGCCAGTGGCCGCTGACAATTACGAGCCTGTTACCCTGGCAGTAGACCACCACCTCAGGGGGTCACCCGATTCGTTACGGCTCAATAGTTTGAACAAAGGGAATGCACCATTCGTAGGGCGCTGGCTGCCCCCGCAGACCCGGTGCGTTTATGTAAGCAGTTACCTGGTTCCCCCGCACCGAAGCCTTCCCCCTCGGGGGAAGGTGGCCCGGCGAAGCCGGGTCGGATGAGGGGTCGGGAAGTGGGATTTCCCACCAGCGGAAAAAAACCAACGTTTCCACCCCTCATCAGGCAAAAATCAAAGATTTTTGCCAGCTTCCCCCTCGGGGGAAGCCTAACGGGAACGGCCCTGGGCAGAAAGTCTTTTCAGCGATGGTGGACGGAAAAAAACTTTCTCCCTCGGGGGAAGGTGGCCCGGCGAAGCCGGGTCGGATGAGGGGTCGGGAAGTGGGATTTCCCACCAGCGGAAAAAAACCAACGTTTCCACCCCTCATCAGGCAAAAATCAAAGATTTTTGCCAGCTTCCCCCGAGGGGGAAGCCTAACGGGAACGGCCCTGGGCAGAAAGCCTTTTCAGCGGTAGTGGACGGAAAAAACTTTCCCCCGGGGAAAATTTTGCCCTCTCCATTCCGCCTTGCCGGCAAGGGGTTCGGAGAGGGCTTATCTTTATGCGTTAAACACGTACCGATCCAGTCTCTGGAAAGCCTCCTGGACACGGGACAGGGGGAGGGCCAGGTTCATGCGGATGCTGGTGGGGGCCTGGAAGGCGCGGCCGTCCTGCCAGATGACACCCACATCCCATCCGGCGGCCAGAAGGTCATCCATGGTCTTGCCGTGCTGCGCAAGCCATTGGCCGCATTCCAGCAGGAGCATGTAGGTGCCCTGGGGCTTGCTGACGGTGACACCGGGGAAGTGCTTTGCGATGTAGTCGCAGGCAAAGTCCACGTTTCCGGCGATGACCTGGCACAGCTCATCCGCCCATTCATAGCCCTCGGGCTGGTAAGCGCCCAGCAGGGCGTGCATGCTCATAACGTTCATGGAATTGTAGTGGGCCAGGGAGCTTTCCTTATCGCAGCGATCCCGGAGCCAGGAATTGTAAATGATGTGGTAGCTGCCCACCAGGCCTGCCAGGTTGAAGGTCTTGGAGGGGGCGTACAGGGCCACGGTGCGCATTTTGGCATCCTCGCTGACGGACTGGGTGGGGATGTGCTTGCAGCCGGGGCGGATGATGTCGCTCCAAATTTCGTCGGAAATCACCTTGACATCATACTTGCGGAACAGCTCCATGGCCTGCTCAATTTCCCAGCGCTCCCAGACACGGCCGCAGGGGTTGTGGGGGGAGCAGAAAATAGCGGTGTGGATTTTGCCCTCCACAATCTTCTTCTCCATGTCGGCAAAGTCCATGCGCCAAACGCCCTGCTCGTCCCGCACCAGGGGGGAGTGGACGATGTCATAGCCGTTGTTTTCCAGGCAGTGGGTAAAGCCCACGTAGGTGGGGGAGTGGACCAGCACCTTGTCACCCTTGGAGCACAGCACATTCATGGCGGTGACTACGCCGCCCAGCACGCCGTTTTCATAGCCGATGTGCTCCTTGCTCAGGCCGGTGATGCCGTTGCGGGTCTGCTGCCAGCGGATGATGGCATCGAAATAGGCATCCGGGGGACTGAAATAGCCAAACGTGGGGTGCTCGGCCCGGGCGATCATAGCCTGCTGAATGGTGGGAACCACAGGGAAGTTCATGTCTGCAACCCACATGGGGATGACATCGAACCCTTCCCGGGGGGCGGGATAGGGCGAACCGGGGGCGCCCACCATGTCGATGGCAATGGCATCTTTGCCCTTGCGATCCAAAATGGATGTAAAGTCGTATTTCATAAATCCAGTCTCCTTTTTTACAAATTCTGCCACTATTATAGCCAAAGCCCCAGGGAAAAGCAAGGGAGGCTTTTGGGACTTTACATGGATTTTACAATTCCTTGATAATGGATTTGATGTTGACACGTTATACTAAATTTACGTAAAACTGCATGAGAAAGGTAGAATTGCTATGGATTTATTTGACGTGCTGACCATGGTGGGCGGACTGTGTCTGTTCCTCTTTGGCATGAACCTGATGGGTGAGGCGCTGGAGCGCCGGGCCGGTGCCAGCCTGCGGCTGCTGCTGGGCAAGCTCACCACCAACCGCATGATGGGATTTTTGACCGGTCTTGCGGTGACGGCGGTGATTCAGTCCTCCTCCGCAACCACGGTGATGGTGGTGGGCTTCGTAAACTCCGGTCTGCTGACCCTGGGCCAGGCCATCAATGTGATTATGGGCGCCAACGTGGGCACCACCGTGACCAGCTGGATTCTCTCCCTGGGCGGTATTGAGAGCGGCAACCTGTTTGTTCAGCTGCTGAAGCCCACCTCCTTCACCCCTGTGCTGGCGCTGATTGGCATTATCTACTACATGTTTATCAAGGACAGCCGGAAGAAGGACACCGGCATGATCCTGCTGGGCTTTGCGACGCTGATGTTCGGCATGGATACCATGTCCAGCGCCGTGTCCGGCCTAAAGGATGTGCCTGCCTTCCAGCAGCTGTTCCTGCTGTTCACCAACCCCATTCTGGGCGTGGTTGCCGGTGCGGTGCTGACGGCTGTGATTCAGTCCTCCTCCGCTTCCGTGGGTATCTTGCAGGCGCTGTCTTCTACCGGCTCCGTGACCTATGCTGCCGCAGTTCCCATCATCATGGGCCAGAACATTGGCACCTGCGTCACCGCTATGCTCTCCAGCGTGGGCACTACGAAGAACGCCAAGCGGGCTGCTGTGGTGCACCTGATGTTTAACGTCATTGGTACCGTTGTATGCCTGCTGCTGTTCATGGCGGTGCAGGCCCTGTTCTCCCCGGCTGTTCTGGGCGAGAGTGCTACCTACTTCGGCATTGCCATTTGCCACACCCTGTTCAACGTGATCTGCACGGCGATTTTGCTGCCCTCCGGCAAGCTGCTGGAGAAGCTGGTCTGCCGGATGGTGCCGGATAACACGGTTCCGGAAGCCAACGCCGAGTTGGACGAGCGCCTGCTCGCCACCCCCTCCATTGCGCTGGAGCGCTGCCACAACCTCACGGGTGAGATGGCTGACGTGGCGGCCCAGGCGCTCAACGACGGCGTGGCCTGTGTGCTGAACTACGATGCCGAGCTGGCAAAGAACGTTCGGGAGGAAGAAAACCGCACCGACCACTACGAGGACATTCTGGGCACCTACCTGGTGAAACTCAGCGCCCTGCAAATCAGCGCCGATGACAGCAACGAAGCAGCTATGCTGCTGAAGGCGCTGAACGATTTCGAGCGGGTGGGTGACCACTCCCGGAATCTGGTGGAGGCTGCGGAGGAACTGACCAGCAAGAATCTGACCTTCTCGGATGCGGCACGTCATGAGCTGGAGGTGCTGGTCAGTGCTGTGAAGGAAATTGTGGACCTGTCTTTCACTGCCTTCCGGGAGAATGACCTGGAAAAGGCCTATCTGGTAGAGCCGCTGGAGCAGGTGATCGATGACCTGAAGGAGAAACTCCGGGTGCATCACATTCTGCGTTTGCAGCAGGGCGTTTGCAGCATCGAGACGGGCTTTGTCTGGTCGGATCTGCTGACTGCGCTGGAACGGGTGGGTGACCACTGCTCCAACATCGCCGGATGTGTGGTGGATATGTCCAACCACGACATGAACACCCACGAGGCGCTGCGCTCTGCCCGGATTGAAAACGAGAGCTTCGGCGAGCAGTACAAGGCTTTTGCCGAAAAGTATAGCCTGAGATAAGAGCAAAGGCCCTGCCTGCATCCGCAGTGCGGGGCCTAAGGTTTTGTGGGGGACTTTATCAAGATTTTACATTCTGTCTCTTGTATTTTTTACAGTTTTGTCGTACCATCAGAGGAAGAATGTGAAACTGCGCCAATAGGAGGACGGATATGATTTACTGCGTGGAGGATGACGAGAGCATCCGGGAGCTGATGGTGTACGCTCTGCGGGCCTCCGGATTTGAGGCAGAGGGATTTCCCGGCGGAGAGGGCCTGTTTCAGGCGCTGCGGCAGACGATGCCGGAGCTGATTTTGCTGGATATTATGCTGCCGGGCATGGACGGCATGGAGATTTTGAAAAACCTTCGGGCCAATCCGGCTACGGCAAACGTGCCGGTAATCATGGCCTCTGCCAAGGGCACAGAATATGACAAGGTGCTGGGCTTGGATCAGGGGGCGGATGATTACCTGGCGAAGCCATTCGGCATGATGGAGATGGTCTCCCGCATCCGGGCAGTGCTGCGCCGCAGCGGCGGCGGGCAGACTCAGAAGCAGCTGACCATGGGTCAGCTGGAAATGGACCCCATGTCCCATACCGTCCGGGTGGACGGCCAGCGGGTAGAGCTGACCTTGAAGGAGTTTGAACTGCTGAAGCTGTTTTTGGAGCATCCCGGCCGGGTATTCACCCGGGATCAGCTGCTGGAACGGATTTGGAGCACCGATTATTTGGGTGAAACCCGGACGGTGGATGTTCACATCGGCACCCTGCGCACCAAGCTTGGCCCGTGCGGAGAGTATATCCGCACGGTGCGAGGCGTTGGCTACCGGCTGGAGGCTCGTGGATGACCCGGCGGATTTTTCGGGCCATGTTCACCGTGGCCCTGACCGTGCTGCTGTGTACGCTGGTGTTCGTGATGGGGGCCGTGCACACCTATTTTACCGGCTTGCAGCAGGATCAGCTCCGGGGGGAAACCGCCCTGGCGGCCCATGCGGTGGCGCGCCAGGGAATGGACTATTTGCAGGAGCTGGACGAAAATCTGGACTGCCGCATTACCTGGATTGCCCGGGACGGCCGGGTGCTCTATGACAGCCGTTCCAATTCCGGCCAGATGGAGAATCACCTGGCCCGAGAGGAAGTGCGTCAAGCGATGGCGGATGGCTTCGGACAAAGTATGCGCTATTCCGGCACCCTGATGGCTCGCTATATCTACTGCGCCCAGCGGCTGCCGGATGGCACGGTGCTGCGGCTGTCCACCAGCCAAAGCTCGGTGCTGAGCTTGCTGCTGGGGATGGCGGGCAGCATCGCCCTGGCGGCAGCGGCCTCCCTGGGGCTGTCCTTTTGGCTGTCCCGGCGGCTGTCCCGGCAGGCGGTGAAGCCGCTGAACGAGCTGAATCTGGACGAACCGCTGTCCAATACGGTATATGAGGAGATTCGGCCACTGCTGCAGCGGCTGGATTCTCAGCAGCGGCAGCTGCGTGCCCAGTCCATGGAGCTAAAGCAGAAGCAGAAGGAATTCAACACCGTCACCCGCTCCTTAAGCGAAGGCTTGGTGCTGCTGAACAGCGGCGGCACCATCCTCAGCATCAACCCGGCGGCGGCAGCCATTCTGGAAGTGACCCCCAACTGTCTGGGGGCGGATTTCTCCGTGGCCAACCGCAACCCCCAAATTGCCGCCCTGGTGGCCCAGGCGTTTACAGGACAGAAAGGGGAGCAGACGGTGTCCCTGCTGGGCGGGCAGTACCTGGCGGCGGTGAATCCGGTGCGCACTGAAGGACGAATCTTCGGCGTGGTGGTGCTGCTGTTTGATGTGACCCAGAAGCACCAGGCGGAGCAGCTGCGCCGGGAATTTACCGCCAACGTCTCCCACGAGCTGAAAACGCCGCTGCACGCCATCTCCGGCTATGCGGAGCTGATGAAAAGCGGTCTGGTGGCACCGACGGATATTCCTCATTTTGCGGAAAAAATCTATGCTGAGACCCAACGGCTGGTACATCTGGTGGAGGATACCCTCAGACTCTCTCGCCTGGACGAAGGTGCAGAGGATATGCGCTGGAGCCAGGTGGACTTGTGGGCCGTGGCAGAGCGGGCGGTGCAGGAACAGGCCGGCCCGGCGGAGCTGGCAGGTGTGCAAGTGAAGCTGGTGGGAACAAAGGCCAAGATTCAAGGCATCCCCCAGCTGGTTTCCGGCATCGTGTGCAACTTGCTGGACAATGCCATCAAATACAACCACGCCGGCGGCAAGGTAACCATTCGAATTGCCAAGGAGGGGGCGGAAACCCTCCTGGAGGTGGCGGACACCGGAATCGGCATCCCGGCAGAACACCAGGATCGGGTCTTTGAACGGTTCTACCGGGTGGATAAGAGCCACTCCAAAGAGGTGGGCGGCACCGGTCTGGGGCTGTCCATTGTCAAGCACGCTGCGCTGATTCTGGGAGCCAAGCTCACCCTGGACAGCCAGGTGGGAAAAGGAACCACCATCCGGGTGCGATTCCCGGAGGAAACAGCGGAAAACTGCGGCCAAGAGAGCACGCCGCTGTCAGACGGCTGCCTTGGTTAAAAGACCGCCTTGCCATGTGGCCAAGCGGTGGTATGCGCAGCAGACAACCCAATCTTGCCCCGGAGGAAGCACGTCCTCCGGGGTTTTAGCAATCTATTGATTAGAGTGCTAAAATTCACGAAAAGTTCATGCAAATGCCATAAAAACTGCGAAATTCAGGGGTATAGTAACCATAGTAAAAAGAAAAGAGATGAGCAAAACAAAGCTCCGGCCCAAACCGGCCTGACTGGAGGGAAGCAAACAGGCTGGCAGTTATGTACCATATTTTGGGAGGTATTGTTATGTTTGAACTTTCTCGCAGAAACAATGGATATTTGGACAACCGCTATGACCCCTTCCGGGAGATGGAAAAATTGGAGCGCAGCTTCTTTGGTGACCCGTTCTTCGGCAGCCGGGATTTGGCCCAGTTCCAAACGGACATCACAGACGAAGGCGACCACTACCTGCTGGAGGCAGATCTGCCAGGCTTTGACAAGCAGGACATCCACCTGGATGTTACGGGAGATACCCTGACCATCCAGGCAGAGCGCCACTCCAAGGCAGAAGAAAAGGACAACCAAGACCGCATTGTGCGGGTGGAGCGCTCGTATGGCGCATACAGCCGCCGGTTTGATCTGTCCCAAGTGGATGCGCAGAACATCCGTGCCAAGTATGAAAATGGCGTGCTGAGCCTGACCCTGCCCAAGAAGGAAGGTGCCCAGCCGGCTTCCAGACAGTTGGAAATTGAATAAATTCCCACGGGCGCAGCGCAAAGTCAGCTGCGCCCGCTTTTTGTACAAGAATGCCGCCGCAACTCTATGCAAATGGGAGAAAATGGAAGATACCCACAAGGGGAGTTGACAGGGCGGATATCACCGTGGTAGAATAAGGCAACTGGGACAGTCCGAGTGGCTGTCCCTTTGTGCTACCATTTTAGCGAAAATATCCGGAAAGGCGGAATGAATTATGGGAAATTACGAAAGCTACACCGGGAAAATCAATCGCAAGCTGGCGAAAAAGGTTCACATCATCCAAGTGGCGGCCGGTCGGGAGCCGGCGGATTTGGTGATTAAAAATGCCACCTTCGTCAATGTATTCAGCAATCAGCTGTGCCAGGGAGATATTGCCATCACCGAGGGCCTGTTTGTGGGCATCGGCAGTTACAGCGGCCGCCAGGAGTTGGACGGCACGGGGAAAATCATTGTCCCGGGCTTTTTGGATGCCCATATCCATCTGGAAAGCTCTTTGGTCAGTCCCAGTGAGTTCGCCCGGGCGGTGCTGCCCCACGGCACCACCACGGTGATCACCGACCCCCATGAAATTGCCAACGTCATGGGCACGGCGGGCATTGAGTATATGCTCCAGGCCACGGAGAATCTGCCGGTGGACGTGCGGTTTATGCTGCCTTCCTGCGTTCCGGCAACGCCCATGGATGAAAGCGGCGCAAATTTGGATTTTCATGCCATTGACTCGTTCTATGACCACCCCCGGGTTCAGGGCTTGGCGGAGATGATGGATTTTCCCGGTGTCATCGGGGCGGATGCCCAGGTGGTATCCAAAATTGTGGCGGCCCAGGCCCACCACAAGAAAATCGACGGCCATGCCCCCGGCCTAACGGGAAATGACCTGAATGCCTACATTGCCGCCGGAGTATACTCAGACCACGAGTGCTCCAGCCTGGACGATGCCCTGGCCAAGCTGGAACGGGGCCAGTACATCATGATTCGGGAGGGAACGGCGGCTCGGAATCTGGATGCCTTGCTGCCGCTGCTGACCTGGCAGTATGCCGACCGGTGCATGTTCTGCTGCGATGACAAGCACCCCAATGACCTGCTGGAGCGGGGGCACATTGACTACATCGTGCGCCGGGCCATTGAAAAAGGGGTGGATCCCATTGTGGCCATTAAGGCAGCCTGCCACAACGCAGCCCGATACTTCCTGCTGAACAACCGGGGCGCCATTGCCCCGGGATACCTGGCAGACTTTATGGTGATTGATGATTTTGAACACTTCACCATCCAGCAGGTGTACAAAAAGGGCGTGCAGATGTATGCCGACGGCCAAGTGGCAGCATTCTCCCAGCCGGAGATTGATCCCTACCTCAGCAAGCTGGCTCGGGATACCTTCCACGTGCCCCAGCTGACGGCGGAGGATTTCCGGGAGAGCCGCCCCCGGGCGGTGCTGGGCATGGTGCCCGGGGAGATCGTCACGGAGGACCGGGGCTATGCCCAGGGCATCGATACCGAGCGGGATATCCTGAAAATCGCCGTCATTGAGCGGCACAAGAATACCCGGCACATCGGCATTGGCTACCTCCATGGCTATGGCCTGAAGCGGGGTGCCGTGGCCACCAGCATCTCCCATGACTCCCACAACATCATCGCCGTGGGTGCTACGGAGGAGGACATCGCCCTGGCGGTGAACCGGGTGATTGCCAACCGGGGCGGTATTGTGGTGGTGGACGAAGGCCGCATCACCGGCGAGGTGGTGCTGTGCGTGGCGGGCATTATGAGCGACGAGCCTTTGGAACAGGTGAACGCCCGCCTGGAACAGGCCAAGCAGGCGGCCTTCCGGCTGGGGGTAACTGCCGGGGTAGATCCGTTCATGACCTTGAGCTTCATGGCTCTGCCGGTGATTCCTACGCTGCGCCTGACGACCCGTGGGGTGATTGACGTAGGCAGCCAGAAGTACGTGTAAGCAGCATTTGGACGATCAAAGCGCCAGCTGGAGTTTCTCCGGCTGGCGCTTTTGCGAAAAAACTGGGGATTGTGGGGCAGATTGCCAAGACGGGGGCAGATTCCTTAAGAACTTCGACAAAAACTATTAAGATTTTATGAAATCCCTTTGCAATCCGGGGAAAGTATGATATAGTATACGGAGCTTAAGATGAATGATTATGCGCAAACGCAAGAGAGGCGATTGACAATGACAGATTTATCCCAGATTTCGGTGGTTTTGCCGTCTCTGGACCCGGATGAGAAGCTGGTGGCGGTGGTGGATGGACTGCTGGAATACGGCTTTTCCAGCATCATCCTGGTCAACGACGGCAGCAAGCCGGAGAACCTGCACTACTTCACGGACCTGGCATCTCAGCACCCGGAAATTCACCTGCTGCACCATGAGGTGAACAAGGGCAAGGGAGCGGCGCTGAAGAATGCGTTCCGGTATTTCTTGGACCATTTTCCCAAGGGCGTGGGCGTTGTCACCGTGGACGGCGACAACCAGCACCACCCGGCAGATACCCGGGCCTGCTGCGAGCACATGCTCCAAACGGGACATACTACCCTTGGATGCCGGGACTTTACCCTGGACCATGTGCCGGGGCGCAGCCGCTTTGGCAACCACATGACCTCCGCAATCTTCAAGATTTTCGTAGGCATGACCATTTCCGACACCCAGACAGGCCTGCGGGCCATCCCCCGGGATGTGGTGCAGCAACTGCTGGATGTGTCCGGCGACCGGTTTGAGTACGAAACCAATATGCTGCTGGCCTTTAAGACCAAGGGCATTCCCTTTGACGAGGTAAAAATCCGCACGGTCTACATTGAGGAGAACAAAAGCTCCCACTTCCGGGTGATTCAGGACTCCTGGCGGATTTACAAGCTGATTTTGGCACATTTCTTCCGCTACACCCTCAGCTCGTTCCTCAGCGCCGGTGTGGACATTGGCGTGTTTGCCCTGCTGACGGCGCTGCTGGCAGGCCGGATGGACCCGGCTGTGGCCACGGTAGCGGCGGTGGTAGGCGGACGAGCGGTGTCGTCACTGCTGAATTTCTGCCTGAATCGGCGCCTGGTGTTCCGCACCAACATTCCCGTGGGGAAGGCGCTGCTGCGCTATTACTGCCTGGCCCTGCCCCAGATGGCGGTGCAGGCCCTGCTGGACAGCGGCATCTTTGCCCTGTTCCAGGTCAGCGCCAGTGCCAGCTTCCTGCGGACCCTGATCCACACGGTGGTAATGGTGGTGCTCTATTTTGTCAGCTATATGATCCAGCAGCGCTGGGTCTTTGCCCCGGAAAAATCCAAGTAAGAGGTTGAGATTATGCGTAAACAAAATCCCGAATTTGACACCCTGGACGCTGCCGGGACTGTCAAAAAGAAAAAAGGCAGCGGCCTGGCTGGGCGAATTGTCCGCCGGTTCTTCCTGGTGCTGTTCACGGTGCTGATTCTGGCAGTGACGGCGCTGGTGCTGGTGATGAATCTGATTTTCACAGGCCCCTCCCCGGAGGCCCGGAAGGTGCTGACCATGTCCCTGATTGAGGCCAGCGCCACCAAGTGGGTCCCTGCCATGTTCATTGGCGAGGAAGCCGTGCAGGAGATCCTGGCTAAGAAAGAGGTGCAGATGGAGTCGGACACCACCGACACCTCCAAGGTCATCATTGAGAAGAACTCCGGCCTGACCTCCTCCAGCAACGAGTGGGAGAATCATCCCGACGGTATCCGCATCGAGCCCTACCAGGGCGATACCTTCAATGCCCACATTATGATTGTCCGGGACCCCTCCCGGGTGTATACCGGCATTTCCAACAAGAACGGCTTCTCCCGGAATGTCCCCGGCAAGCGTCTGACCGAGGCCATTGAGGAAGAAAATGCCGTGGCCGCCGTCAACGCCGGCGCCTTCTTCGACAACGGCACCGCCGGCCCGGAGGTTGGCTCCACCCCGGAGGGCCTGGTGTATTCCGAGGGCAAGTGTGTCTGGAAAACCGGCGCACCTCCCAACGGCAGCAGCGGCTTTGCCGGATTCAACGACGAGGACATCCTGGTGGTGTCCCAGAAGAACCTGACTGAGGCGGAGGCTGAGGCCCTGAACATCCGGGACGGCTGCTGCTTCGGCCCGGCCCTGATCATCAATGAAGAGGTCAACATGGAGGCCTATAACAACAACTCCGGCTTTAACCCCCGGACGGCCATTGGCCAGCGGGCGGACGGCGCTGTGATCTTCGTCTGCATCGACGGCCGTCAGGCCGGTTCCCCCGGCGGCACCTATGCCGATATCATCGACATCATGGTGGAGTACGGTGCGGTGAACGCCTGTAACATGGACGGCGGTTCCTCCTCCGTCATGCTCTACCGGGACAGCGCCGGCATCTATGGCGAGCCTGGCCAGGTGCAGATGATTAACAACTATTCTCTGCTTCAGAGCAAGCCCAGAAAAATGCCGAACTACTGGCTGGTTCGGCCCCAGCAGTAAGAGAGGTGGGTGGCTATGTACAAAGGAAAATTTGACCAGAAGTCCCGCAATTCCACCACGGACATCCAGGACCTGGTAGCCCAGCGCAACGCCGCTCCCCAGAAAAGCAGCGCACCCCAGCAGCCCCGGACCCCGGCCCGGAATGCTGCGGCAAGACCCGCAGCCCCTAAGGCGGCCCCGAATGGGAGAAATCCCCAGCAGCCCGCCCGCCAGACAGCGCCCCGTCCGGCCCAGGCTCAGCCCCGGCCCCGGCCCCAGGGACAGAAGCGCCCGGCCCCCCAGAGCGTCCAGAAAAAAGGCCCCCGTCTGGGCGGCACGATTTTCTACACCCTGTATTTCCTGTTCATTTTCATCTTCTTCCTGGGCACCTTCCTTGGCCTGAAATGGCTCCAGGGCTGGCTGACGGACTTCGAGCTGTCCCAGCCGGATACCAAGGCTGAGCAGGTGTTCCAGCAGCTGTTTACCAACCCGGATTGGGGCGCACTTTACGATGCCTCCGGCGCTCAGGATTCCCCCTACGAGGGCAAGGATGCCTTCGTCGCCGTGATGCAGGAGAAGATTGACCCCACCCACCTGAGCTACCTGGCAACCTCCGGCGGCCTGTCCGGCAAGAAGTACGAGGTCCGCATGGACAATAAGAAGGTGGCCACCTTCACCCTGGTGGACAAAAACAACGTCGGCGACGGCGACCTGACGGAAATGGTGGGCAAGCTGCCCGACTGGCAGCTGGACGAGGTGGACGTGTTCTTTGAGCGGGACGAGGTCTATCTCATTGAGAAGCTGGACGGTCACGTGGCTTACGTCAACGACGTGCTGCTGGACGACGAGCAGTCCATCATCCAGATTGCCACCACCAAGGCAGAGGAATACCTGCCTGTGGGCACCACCGGCGTGAGCATGTGCACCCAGCAGGTCAGCGGCCTGATGAACATTCCCACCGTCACCATCTTCGATAAGGAAGGCAAGCAGATGCCGGTGAGCTACAACGAGGAGACCAGAACCTTTACCGAGGGCCTGGAGAGCAACACCATCTCCGATGCTGAACGGACCGTGGCCCTGGAAGCTGCCAAGACCTCCTGCAAGTGGATGATTGAAGCCACTCGGGACCGTGGTGAGGTTGCCAAGTACTTTGACAACACCTCGGATGCCTATACCAACATCGTCTCCAACCGGGAGCTGTGGGTGCAGGATTACTCCAGCTATGAGTTCCTGAACGAGTCCGTGAAGGACTACGTCCGCTACACCGACTCCCTGTTCTCCTGCCGTGTGTCTGTGGACCTGAAAGTGGTGCCCAAGAGCTTTGAGGAAAAGACCTTCAACTTTGATTCCTCCATGTTCTTCCGCAAGACCGAGACCGGCAAGTGGCTGTGCTACGCTGCCACCAACCGGGATGTGTCTGCTCCCGTGGGCAAGGTCCGGCTGACCTTCATGGACGGCAAGACCCAGCTCCACAGCGATATGTACCTCACCGATGCCAAGGAAATCGTCACCCCCCTGTCCTCCAATGTGCCGGAAGGCAAGGTGTTCGACGGCTGGTACAAGCAGGAGACCGATGAAAACGGCGTGACCACCATGACCCTGGTGTTCCAGCCCGACAGCACCGGCACGGTGATCGTGCCCGAGGGCTTCACGCTGACCCCCATGACCCTGTACGCCCGGTACGTGGATGCCGGAGAGCAGACTGTGCCCGAGGCATCCACCCCGGATGCAACGGCACCGGCGGAAGGAGGGTAAGCCATGCTGGCCGTACTTGACCAATTGGCGGTATCCTTCGACCTGCCCATTCTGGACTGGATTCAGGCGAATCTGAAAAATGGCTTCCTGAACATGGTGATGCCCATCATCACCATGTTCGGCGACGGCGGCATCTTCTGGATTGCCTGCGCTGTGATTCTGCTGTGCATTCCCAAGACCCGAAAAACCGGCCTGGGCATGGCGTTCGCCCTGATTATGGGCCTGGTTGTGTGCAACATCACCCTGAAGCCCCTGGTGGGGCGGATCCGGCCCTATGATTTTCAGGAGCAGCTGGGGGTAGTGATTCCCCTGCTGACGGAGCGGATGCACGACTACTCCTTCCCGTCGGGCCACACCATCGCCTCCTTTGAGGCCGCTACGGTGCTGCTGATTAACAATAAGAAGCTGGGCATTCCGGCCATGATTCTGGCGGTGCTCATTGCCTTCTCCCGGCTGTACCTGTATGTCCATTATCCCACCGACGTGATTTTCTCCGTCTTTGCCGGCATCCTGTTCGCCTTCCTGGGCAACTGGCTGGCAGGCAAGGTAATGGCAAGATTCCCTGGAAAAAAAGGAAAATTTGAAGCCTAAAGCTAAAAAAAGCTGTTGCAGAACACACTGCAACAGCTTTTTTCTGTCTGGGGTAAATGCTCAGCCTTTGCCAAGCTCTTTGTTTTTGGCATAAGCGGCGGCAACGCAGTCCATAGCAGCGCTGCGCAGGCCACGGCGTTCCAGAACCCCAATGGCGGCAATGGTGCTGCCGCCGGGGGAGCAGACGGCGTCCTTCAGCGCACCGGGGTGCTGGTGGGTTTGCAGGTACATCTGGGCGGCCCCTGCCATAGTCATGGCGGCGTAGTCCATGGCCGTGGCCCGGGGGATGCCGCAGGCCACGGCACCGTCGGCCAGCGCCTCGATCATCAGATACATATAGGCGGGGCCGCTGCCGGACAGGGCGCTGGCGGCATCCATCAGCCGCTCCTCCAGCGGGTCCAGCAGGCCGCAGCAGGTCATGTCCGCCAGCCAGCTGTCCAGCATCTGCTGGGTCACCAGGGCATTGGCGCAGTAGGGGATGACACCCATGCCGATGGAGGTGGGGGTGTTGGGCATGATGCGGATGATGGGCAGCTCGCAGCCTGCGAATGCCTGGATCTGGCTGAGTTCCAGTCCGGCGGCCATGGAGATGAGCAGGGGCTTGCGCTGGGCCAGCACCGGCTGCAAGGGCAGCAGCATGTCCTGCATCATGTGGGGCTTGACAGCCAGGAAAATCCGGTCACAACCCCCGGCAATGGCGGCGTTGTCCAGGTAGGAAATCCCCAGCTGCTGGGCCAGGGCCTTGCCCTTGCCGCTGCGATCGGACAGGGCGATGTCCTTGGTTTTGGTGCTCAATGCTTTGGCGATGGCACCGCCCATGTTGCCGCAGCCGATGAATCCGTATGTCATAGGAAATCCTCCTTAACGCACCTGGCCAGTGCCGTGAATGATGTATTTGTAGGTGGTCAGCTCCCGCAGACCCATGGGGCCACGGGCGTGGAGCTTCTGGGTGGAGATGCCCATTTCGCAGCCCAAGCCAAATTCGCCGCCGTCGGTAAACCGGGTGGAGGCGTTGACGTACACCGCTGCGCTGTCCACGGTGGCGGTGAAATATGCCTGCGCTTCGGCGCTGCGGGTGACGATGGCTTCGCTGTGGCCGGTGGAGTGGGCGGCGATGTGGGCCACCGCCTCCTGGACGTTTTCCACACACTTCACCGCCAGGATGTAGTCCAAAAACTCCGTGTCAAAGTCCTCAGGCCCGGCGGGGACACCGGGGATGATTCCGGCGGCGGTTTCGTCCAGCCGTAGCTCTACACGCCGGCCGATGCGCTGATACAGCCGGGGCAGGAATTCGGGGGCGATGGCCTTGTCCACCAGCAGCACCTCCTGGGCGTTGCACACGCTGGGGCGGCTGGTTTTGGCATTTTCCACGATGTTCACCGCCATGTCCAGATCCGCCGTCTTTTCCACGTAAATATGGCAGATGCCGGTGCCGGTGGCGATGCAGGGCACGGTGGCGGTGCGCAGGCAGGTGTTGATCAGCCCGGCGCCACCTCTGGGAATCAATAGGTCAATATAGCCGTTGGCGGTCATCAGGGCCGTGGCGCTGGCCCGGCTGGTGTCCGTCACCAGATTCACCGCGGCTTCCGGGATGTTCTGGGATTTCAGCCCGGCGCGCAGGGCCTGGACAATGGCGCTGGCGGAGCGGAACGCCTCCTTGCCCCCTCGCAGCACGCACACGTTGCCGCTTTTCAGCGCCAGGGCAGCGGCATCGCTGGTGACGTTGGGACGGCTCTCATAGATGATGGCAATCACGCCCATGGGCACGGAAACCTTCTCGATTTCCAGACCATCCTCCCGGACGTGCCGGTCCAGCACCAGGCCCACCGGGTCCGGCAGCTTGGCTACGTCCCGAATGCCCTGAGCCATGGCGGCGATGCGGCCCTCGTTCAGCAGAAGCCGGTCCAGCATGACGGAGGACACGGTTTCCCGGGCAGCATCCAAATCCAGGGCGTTGGCGGCGAGAATGGCTTCCTGGTGGGCGAGGAGGGCATCGGCCATGGCGTTTAAGGCGTCATTCTTTTCCTGGGTGGTCAATCTGGAAACAGTGGCCTTGGCAGCCCGGGCATTTTCCAGCATGGTTTGCATAGCGGTTCCTCCTTTCGGCTCAGGGGGCGAAGAAACGGGTGCCCACATCCTGGCCGTCAATAATATCGTATAGATTTTCCGGGTTGCTGCCGTTGGCAATCACCATATCGCAGCCGGATTCCAGGCAGATTTGGGCCGCCCGGAGCTTGGTGATCATGCCGCCGGTGCCCTGGCTGCTGCCGCTGACTCCGGCCAGCCGGAGAATGCGCTCATCCAGCGTGGTGATGCGGTGGAGCAGCTGGGCATCGGGATGGGTGTGGGGGTCGGCGGTGTACAGGCCGTCGATGTCCGACAGGAGAATCAGCAGCTGGGCCTGGACGCTTTTGGCCACAATGGCCGCCAGCGTGTCGTTGTCACCGATGACGATTTCCTCGGTGGCCACGGTGTCGTTTTCATTGAGGATGGGCAGCGCCCCCAGTTCCAGCAGCCGGTTCAGGGTGTTGGTAAAGTTGCGGTGGCGGGTTTCGTCGGCGGTGTCTGCGCCCGTGATCAGCAGCTGGGCCACCGTGTGATGGTAGTCGCCGAAAAGCTTGTCATAGACGTACATCAGCTCGCACTGTCCGACGGCAGCTGCTGCCTGCTTGGTGGGGATGTCTGTGGGTCGCTGGCGCAGTCCCAGCTTGCCAACCCCCATGCCGATGGCGCCGGAGGAGACCAAAATCAGGTCATGCCCGGCATTTTTGATGTCGCTCATCACCTTGCAAAGCTGCTCCACCCGGCGGATATTCAGATGCCCGGTGGGGTGGGCCAAGGTGGAGGTTCCAATTTTAATCACGATACGCATCGATGCGCCTCCTGATACGAGAATTTTGTTCATTATACCACCTTGTCCTGGGTAAGTAAAGGCGCAAAGGCGGGCGGGTGTCCGAAATGTCCTCCGATTTGACGTTGCTTTTTGGAAACGCTGGTGTTATAATACAGAAAAAAGCTGGGAGGATCAGAATATGAAGCGGGTGACAAGCCTGGTGCTCTGCCTGATGCTGACAATGGTTCTGGCAGGGTGCGCAAAGAAAGCGCCCATTGCCAAGGTGCAGCTGCAAACGGACGGCGCTGCCGTGTATCAGGTGGTATACGAGGGCGGCAAGTGCCAAAAAGCAGAGCCGTTCCAGTCGGCTGCTGAGGCCCACTATGCGGCGGATTTTGGAGATTTTCAGGCCCAGGTGGTGGATGGAAAGGTGGTCAACACCCTCAGAGCCAAGTGGCTGACCGATGAAGCTGGCCAATCCTTCCTGGCGGAGGAACCCCTGGCCCAGCTGCTGGAAACGGCGGCGGATGCCATTGACCACGATATTTCGGCGTTTGACATTTGGGTGGTGGAGGGACGGTATTTTGCCTTTGCCAAGCTGAATGTAAATTGGTCGGACCCCTGTGTTCTCTATGAATACGTGCCCCAGGACCAGAGCCTGACGGAGCTGGCCCGCTGGGACAAGGCGGACTTGACAGGGCTGGCGCTGCCCTGAGCGTAACAGAAAAACGGACGGCGTTCCCATTGGGGAAAGCCGTCCGTTTTGACGAAGGGGATGTTATTCGGTCTGTACCAGCCAGTTGTACTGCTCAGCGGTGAGCTGATAGATGCCCTGGTAGGGCTGCTCCAAATAATAAGCGCCGTTTTTCTCATAGGCAAAGACGATGCTGGTGCCGCCGCCCTGGTGCTCAAAAATGATTTGAATGGGATGGGCTGCATCAGGATAGTCCTGAACGCTTTCCCGGTTGGTGGGCTGAGATGCAGACAAAGTGGAAAGCAGTTCCTGCATCCAGGCCGTGTCGGTGTAGGTTTTGGTGGTTCCGTCCGAAGAAATGTGCACAGAAACAAGGGACTCCGCAGCGGGCAGCTGAATGGGGGAGACTCGTTTTCCACAGGCGCAGAAGCCAACTGTGCCCAAAAGCAGCAGAATCAGCGCAATGGTCTTTTTCATAGGGGATACCTCCTGAGAGCTGGATAAGTTCTACTGTGCGCTTATCTTACCACAGGAATGTGAACAAATCTACCGAGGAATGCGCATTCAGGCCTGTCCGCTTTTTTGGGTGTCGGCCTTATGAATGCCAAACAGGGGCCTCGCGACCTTCTTATACAGCAGCATGGTCAGCACCGACACCACGGCACCCTTGACCAGGTTCAGCGGGGCCACGCAGAGCATGACAAAGGTGGTCACATTGTGCACGCCGCCCCAGATTTGGGTGCCCATAGCGATGATCTGCTCCAGAGGCAGGCCATAGAGCTGGGAGAACTTGGGCAGCAGATAGATGGCGTTGAAGGCACTGCCGAATATGGTCATGGAGATTGTGCCCAGGGTCAGGCCAATCACGGCGCTGTGGCGGCTCTTGTGCAGGTGATACCAGAATGTGGCGGGCAGGACAAAGGAGCATCCCACCACAAAGTTGGCCAAATCCCCCACAAAGGCGGTGGAGGTGCTTTTCAGCAGCAGCTTCAGCAGGATTTTCACCGCTTCGCAAACCACGGTGGCGCTGGGGCCTAGGTAAAACCCGCACAGCAGCACCGGCAGCTCCGAAAAATCCAGCTTGTAAAAGCCGGGAGCCAGAATCAGCAGGGGAAAGTCCAGCATGTGCAGCACGGCGGCGATGGCGGCACTGATGCCGATGATGCTGACCCGCCGTGCGGTGGGCACCCGCCGCTTATCCGGCAGCAGCCGTTCCAACAGCTTTGCCAGCAGCGCAAGGCCGGCCATTAGGGCAATGGTCATGGCCACGAAGCCGAGATTGTCCCGTAGTTGGGTCCAGAAGGTTGTCATATGTCTGTCACCTCTCAAAAAAATCCGCCCTGGGAATAGACCCAGGGCGGGAAAAACGCAAGAAACCCTTGCGTATCTTCTTTCATCCAGACTATACTGTCGGTTTCGGAGTTACACCGAATCTGCGCCGAAGCGCTCGCGGACTATACCGCCGGTGGGGAAGTTCGCCCCGCCCTGAAGATACTGTTCAGTTCTTTTACAGCATAGCACGCAGGGGCGGACTTGTCAAGTGGGGGCAGGTGTGGTAAGATGGAGATGCCTATGACTGTGCGGCTGTGGTTGTCGGCACGGAAGCAGCAGTTGGCTCGGCTGCGGCGGTGGAGGGCGTGGGCGTACCTTGGGTGCGCTGGAAGCCCTGAATTTTGCCGCCGGGGGCGGTGCTCGTAATGTCGCCGCCGATGATTTCCCCCTTGTATACCAGCACGGTGGCATACACCGGCTCCGTAGCGCCGGGATAGTTGGTCACCTGGTAGACATAGCGCATGGCCTTTTTTCCTGCAAATTGGCTCAGGTCGTACCCCTGGCCTTTTTGCAGGGCGTTGTAGCGCTGGAAAACCGGGTCCGGGTCGGTGGGGATTTTCACCTGGCTGCTCTCCGTGGGAGAGGTGGTGACTTCCCAGCCGAAGCTCTTGAGAAATTCTACACGGGCATCGTTGCTTCCGGCGGCAGGCGCAGCGGTGGCGGCTGTCTTCTGATCGCCTCCGCCCAGCAGCACCACCAGCGCCAGCACCACCGCCGCAGCGGCGGCCAGTGCGGCCAGAATTTTTTTCAGATCGACCTTTGCGGTCATAACCATCATTGCAATCCCTCCTGGTTAAGCTAGGTGCTACAGCCTATGTGGCCGCAGGCGGGGATAGAACGGAGGAACTATGGAGCGATTGGACAAATTCCTGGCAGGGGCCGGAGCAGGCACCCGCAGTCAGGTGAAGATTCTATTGAAGCAGGGTCAGGTTACGGTGGACGGCGCTGTGGAGCGGGACCCGGGGCGGAAAATCGACCCCCAGCGCCAGCAGGTGGCCCTGAATGGCCAGCTGCTCAGCGGCTGGCGGCGGGTGGTGGCCATGCTCAACAAACCGGCAGGCTACGTCACAGCTACGGAGGATGCCGCCCAGCCCACGGTGATGGAGCTGCTGCCCAAGCAGTGGGCATCGCTGGAGCTAAAGCCTGTAGGCCGGCTGGACAAGCAGACCGAGGGGCTGCTGCTGTTTACCAATGACGGGGACCTGCTCCACCGGCTCATCAGCCCAAAAAAGCAGGTGCCCAAGCGGTACTATGCCCAGCACGAGGGCCAGGCAGGGCCGGAGGATGTGGCCTGCTTTGCCCAGGGCCTGACCTTGGCGGACGGCACGGTGTGCCTTCCTGCCCTGCTGGAACCGCTGGGACCGGGGGAGAGCTTCGTGACGGTGTGTGAGGGAAAATACCACCAGGTCCGGCGGATGCTGGCATCCCGGGGGATGCACGTGACCTATTTGGAGCGGCGGCAGGAGGCGAATCTTAGCCTGGACGGCCTTCCCCGGGGACAGGTTCGGGAGCTGACAAGTGAGGAAATTCGCTGCCTGGAGGGGGAATAGCCCGGTTTCCAGTCAAATTGCCGGGAGAATTTTGACCCAATTTTGAACAAAGAACCAACGGTGTTGGAATAATACCTAAAAAAGAGGATAGTTTTTGCAGTAAAATGTCAAAAGGTACTTGCAAAATGCGCAAAAGCTGTGTATAATAATAACGCTAATTTGTGAAATGCGCATTTATGCAAGATACTAAGGAGTGACAAAAAGATGTCCAACAGTGTTTTTCAGAGCGTAATTGTCCAGTTGAGAGATGTTTCTGACCGCACCTTCGGCGTCATGGATTCGGAAGGCTGTGTGGTGTCCTGCACGGATATGTCCATGCTGGGCGAGCGCTGGACAGAGGCAGCCCTGAAGGTGGGCAGTGGGTCCGACAGTGTGGTCACCTTTGCTCAGAAGACCTTTAAGGCCATTGTGGGCAGTTCCAACTACTTTGAATATGCCGTGTTCTGCACCGGCGAGGACGAGCTGGCCCGGAGCCTTTGTGCCATGGCCTATATTGCCCTGAATGATGCCAAAACCTTCTATGAGGAGAAGCACGACCGGGGTACCTTCGTCAAGAATATCATCATGGACAATATCCTGCCTGGCGACATCTACATCCGGGCCAAGGAACTGCACTTTGCCACCGATGCCTCCCGGGCGGTCTTCCTGATTCGCCAGCTGGGACACAGCGACGCGGCAACCATGGACGTGCTGACGGGGATGTTCCCCGACAAGATGCAGGACTTTGTCCTGTCCATCAATGAAAGCGACATTGCCGTGGTCAAGCAGATCAGCAGCACCACCACTGGCGAGGAGCTGGAGAAAATCGCCCAGGGGGTAGAGGATACCCTGAAAAACGAGCTGCGGATCAAGACTGTCATCGGCATCGGCACTGTGGCGGAGCACCTGCGGGAGCTGGCGGATTCGTATAAGGATGCCCAGACTGCCATTGACGTGGGCAAGGTGTTCGACACGGAAAAGAGCATCATCAACTACGAAAATCTGGGCATTGGCCGTCTGATCTACCAGCTGCCCACCACCCTGTGTGAGATTTTCCTCAGCGAGGTATTCAAGAAAAACTCCATCGATTCTCTGGACCAGGAGACGCTGTTCACCATCAACAAGTTCTTTGAGAACAACCTGAACGTGTCCGAGACTTCCCGCAAGCTGTTTGTCCACCGCAACACCCTAGTGTACCGGCTGGAAAAAATCAAGAAGCTCACGGGCCTGGACCTGCGGCAGTTCGACCACGCCATTGTCTTTAAGGTGGCGCTGATGGTGCGCAAGTACCTGACCAGCCGGGAGACCCGATAATTCATATCATGCACAACGCAGACCGTGTTTGGCCTGCGTTGTTTTTTCTGGGAAAATGTTGATATTCTGTAAATTCTGCGGCATTCGCCCGGAAGATTCAGAATTATATTGACATCAGGCTTACAATGTGTTACAATTCGGTTACACTGCGGGCAGAATTAAGATTCCGAATTCCGCCCAAAAACAGGAGATATTGCTATGATACAATTTACGGATGTTGTGAAAACCTATGTAGAGGGCAACACAGCTCTCAATGGCGTTTCTATGCAGATTGAAGATGGGGAGTTCTGCTTCCTCATCGGTGCCTCCGGTTCCGGCAAGTCTACCATCATCAAGATGATTACCGGCGAGCTGAAGCCGACCTCCGGCACGGTCCATGTCAACGGCTACTCCCTGGAGCGAATCCGCAAGCGAGAGGTGCCTTACCTGCGCCGCACCGTCGGCGTTGTGTTCCAGGACTACCGGCTGATCAACAAAATGACCGTCTATGAAAACGTGGCCTTTGCCATGCGGGTGGTAGGCGCAAAGGAGAAGGAAATCAAAGAGCGTGTGCCTTACGTGCTGGAGCTGGTGGGCCTGGAAGGGAAGATGAACCGCCATCCTTCCGAGATGTCCGGTGGTGAGCAGCAGCGTCTGGCCATTGCCCGGGCGCTGGTGAATAACCCCTCCACCATCATTGCGGACGAGCCTACCGGTAACCTGGACCCGGAGCGTTCCTTTGAAATCATGGCGCTGCTTCAGGAGATCAACAACCTGGGCACCACCATGCTGGTGGTTACCCACGACCAGAACCTGGTCAAAATGTTCCACAAGCGCACCATCACCATTGATGAGGGCCTGGTGGTCAATGACGGATTGGAGGAAGAAACCGATGAAGCTGAATAATCTGGGATATCTGCTGAAAGAGGGCTTCCGGGGTATTTTCCTCCACGGATTTATGTCCTTTGCCGCTGTGTGTGTTACCGTGGCCTGCCTGGTGATCGTGGGCAGCTTCTCCATCCTGGCCTACAACCTGGACGTGATGGTGGAGGAACTGAACCAGACCAGCGAAATCCTGGTCTACATAGACAGCGACCTGTCCGATGCCGAGGCCAAGAGCATCGGCACCAAAATCAATATGCTGGACAATGTGCTTAAATCCACCTTCGTCTCCCGGGAGGAGGCGCTGGAGGATTTCATCGCCGACCATGACGGCGACAGCGCCTTCAGTGGTGTCCAGGCCCAGGACCTGCGCCACCGCTATGTGGTGACCCTGGAGGACAACACCAAGATGAAGCAGACCGACGACCAGCTCAAGCAGCTGCCCGGCGTGGCCAAGACCAATGCGGCTTACGAACTGGCAGAGGGCTTCAGCACCATCCAGGATGTGCTGCACCTGGTGTCGCTGGCCATCATCGCAGTGCTGCTGGTGGTGTCGCTGCTGATTATCTCCAACACGGTGAAACTGGCTATGTACGACCGCAAGGACGAAATTGCCATCATGAAAATGGTGGGCGCCACCAATGGCTTTATCCGGCTGCCCTTCGTGGTGGAGGGCTTCAGCCTGGGCATGATGGGCGCCATCCTGGCTTTTGGCCTGGAGTGGCTGGGCTATGATGCCATGATTCGGAAGATTGCAGCGGTGGATGCGCTGCAGCTGTTCAAACTGGTGTCCTTCCAGGAATTGCTGATTCCCATGGTGATTGTATTTGCTGCTGCCGGTATGTTTGTTGGTATCGTGGGCAGCTGGACTTCCATCCGGAAGTTTATGGATGTGTAACGCTAAGGAAAGCCCCGATCCCCATCCCCATGCCGAGCTTCCCCAATTTTAATGTAAGGACCCATTGCACTATGTATAAAAAGGGACGTGTTGGCCGCATTCTTCCGCTGGTGCTGGCGCTGGTGATGGCAGTTTCGTGTCTGCCGATGCCAAGCCGGGCAGCATCCTCCCGGGAAATTCAGGAGCAGATCGATGCTCTGGAGGAGAAGAACGCAGCCATCCAAAATGAAATCGACGCCATCCAAGGCCAGTATAACGCCAATTACAGAGATATGCAGGATATGGTGGCCCAGAAAGAGTCCATTGATCAGGAGCTGACCCTGCTCAACAGCAAGGTGGAAACCACCAACCAGCAGATCAGCGCCTACAGCCAGTTGATTGCCGACACCCAGGAAGAGCTGGAAGATGCCCAGCTGGAGCTGCGGCAGCTCAGCGAGCAGCACCGCCAGCGGGTGCGGGTGATGGAGGAACAGGGAAACCTGACCTACTGGGAGGTCATCTTCCAGGCCAACAGCTTCATTGACCTGCTGGACCGGCTGACCATGGTGGAGGAAATCAACGCCGCTGACCGCAAGCGGATTCAGCAGATGCGGATCGCCGCCGATATTGTCAGCGCGACCCAGCTGAATCTGGAGACGGAGAAGTCCTCCCTGGAGGAGGCCCGGCAGCAGCTGGCTGAGGACGAGAAAGCCCTGGCCGAGAAGCGGGAGGAATCCGACGAGCTGCTCCATGAACTGGAAAAGAAGGCCGAGGAATTCGAGGTTCTGCTGGCCCAGTCTGAGGAACTGCAAGAGGAGCTGATGCAGCAGATTGCGGCCAAGGAGAAGGACCTGGAGGAGGCCAAGTACGATGAGTACCTGGCAAAGCTGGCTCTGCAAGGAGAAAATCCCCCGTCCAGCGCCACCTGGGTCACCCCGGTTTCCGGCTGGCGGCTGAGCAGCCCCTTCGGGATGCGCAAGCACCCGGTGCTGGGATACAGCCGGATGCACAACGGCATCGATATGGCCTGTGCCCAGGGCACACCCATCTATGCCACCCGGGCGGGTAAGGTCACCCGGGCTGCCTACCAGGCAGGCGGTGCCGGCAACTATGTCAGCATCAACCATCTGGACGGCTTTGCTTCCATCTATATGCATATGACCCATTATGTGGTATCTGCCGGACAGACGGTGTCCCAGGGCCAGCTGATTGGCTACGTGGGCAGCACCGGCATTTCCACCGGCCCCCACCTGCATTTCGGAGTCTCCTATGCAGGAACTTATGTAAACCCCCTGGCATACATCGCCTAACGATGCCGTGCCCCGTGTTTTTACAAAGGAGATGTCTCTATGAACAATCGCAAACGTTTGGTATCCATTCTCGCCGGCGTGATGGCCGCAGTGATGCTGCTGACGCTGGTGCTGAGCCTGCTGCCGACTAAGGCCAGCGCAGCCTCCTCCAGCGAAATCCGCAAGCAGATTAACGCCCTCAAAGAGGAGAAAAAGCAGCTTCAGGGCAAGATTGAAGAAGTCCAGGAGCAGTACGAAGAAAACGAGAACGAAATTGCCAACATCATTGCCAAGAAAAACGTCATTGACCAGGAGATTCAGCTGCTCAACGAGCAGGTGACCAACATCAATGAGCAGATCAAGGCCTATAACCTGCTGATTGCAGACAAGCAGGACGAGCTGGACAATGCCGAGGAGCATTACGACCAGCTTAACACCGAAAACCGGGTTCGGGTGCGGACCATGGAGGAGGAAGGGGAGCTGTCCTATTGGGAAGTTCTCTTCCGGGCCAACAGCTTCTCGGACCTGCTGGACCGGCTGAACATGGTAGAGGAAATCACGGCCTCTGACAACCGTCGTTTGGCTGCGCTGAAGGAAGCTGCCAACAATGTGGTGGAAGCTCAGACGGATTTGGAAACGGAAAAGGCTGACTTGGAAGTGGTCAAGCAGGAGCTGGATACCACCCAGGCGGAGCTGGACGGCAAGCGCCAGGAGGCTGACGACCTGATTCAGGAGCTGCTGACCAAGGCCGATGACCTGGAAGCTCTGGAAGCGGAATTTAAGGCCATGGACGAGGAATTCCTGAAGCAAATTGCCCAGAAGGAAGTGGAGTTCAGCGCTGCGAAGCAGGCAGAGTGGGAGGCCTATATGGCAACCTACACCAAGCCCACGCAGCCTGCCGGTTCCGGCGGAAGCGCTGGCGGCAGCGGCAGCTCTGGCGGTGGCGGCGGCAACACCGGCGGTTCTTCCGGTGGCGGCGGCTGGGTGCGGCCCTGCAGCTACACCTCCATCACCTCTCCCTTCGGCAACCGGGTGTCTCCCACCACCGGCGCTTCTACCTATCACCAGGGCGTTGACCTGGATACCGGCACGGGCTGGCCCGTGGTGGCAGCCAGAGCCGGCGTGGTGGAGATTGCAGGTTACGGCAATGCCCCCGGAAACTACGTCCAGATCAACCATCAGGACGGCTTCCGCTCCATTTACATGCACCTGAGCAGCTACTGCGTTTCCGCAGGGCAGATCGTCAGTGCCGGCCAGCAGATCGGTGCCACCGGCGCTACCGGTGTGGCCACTGGTGACCACCTCCACTTTGGCATCTCCCTGAACGGTGTGTATGTCAACCCCTGCAACTATGTATCCTTGTAAATAGAAAACCAAACTCCCACAGCCCGCTTTGGGCTGTGGGAATCCTTGCTTGATGAGGTGTATGCAGTGAAGAAGATTCTAAAATTTGGCTCCTATGTGCTGGTGGCGGCATTGGCTACGGCGTTGACGCTGACCATGGTGACCGTCCAGCAGCGGCGGGAGCCTCGGAAACTGATGCAGATGGAAAAGCTGATCCAGGAGCGATTCATCGCAGAAGCAGACCAGCAGCTGATGGAGGATGCGGCAGCAGAGGCAATGGTTGCGGCGCTGGGAGACCGATGGAGCCACTACATTCCGGCCAGCAGCTATGCAAGCTATCAAGAGCGGTCTGAAAATGCCTTCGTGGGTGTGGGAATTACCATTTCCCAGGCAGAGCAGGGCTTCCAAATTATGGAAGTGGAGGAAAACGGCCCTGCCAAGGAAGCCGGTGTCCAGGCAGGAGACCTGTTGGTTCAGGTAGATGGGCAGGATGTGGCCCGGATGGATGCCAATCAGGTCAAGGAGCTGGTCCGGGGCGAGGAGGGCAGCACCGTCACCCTGGGGCTGCTGCGCCAGGAGGAGGCCCTCTCCCTGCCAGTGGAGCGCAGACGCATTCAGGTGCAGGTGGCTACCGGCATCATGCTGGAAGACCAGGTGGGCCTGGTGACCATTGAGAATTTCGACGACCGCTGCGCCCAGGAGACCATTGCCGCCGTAGATGCGCTGATGGAGCAGGGGGCCAAGGCTCTGATTTTCGACGTGCGCAACAATCCCGGCGGTTACGCCCATGAGATGGTGAAAACCCTGGATTACCTGCTGCCGGAAGGGGAGCTGTTCCGCATGGAGCATTACGACGGCAGACAGACTGTGGACAAGTCCGGGCCGGAATGTGTGGATTTGCCTATGGCGGTGCTGGTGAATGGGGATTCTTACTCCGCAGCGGAGTTCTTTGCCGCCGCCCTTCAGGAATACGAGGCGGCTCTTGTGGTAGGCGAGCAAACCTGCGGAAAGGGATACTTCCAGAATACCTTCCGCTTCCAGGATGGGTCTGCCCTGGCGCTGTCCGTGGGCAAGTACTATACCCCCAAGGGCGTGAGCTTGGCTGGGGTGGGCATTACGCCGGATGTGCCGGTGGCGGTGGATGAAGCGACGGCAGCAGCCATCTACTATAACGTATTGGAGCCTGGCGAAGACCCTCAGATTCAAGCAGCGTGGAAAGCGCTGACAGAAACCCAAAAGGAGGCAGCATAACATGGAAAACATTCTGAAAAATCGCCGCAGTATCCGCAAATTCCAACCCCGTCAGGTGACGGATCAGGATCTGGATGCAGTTCTGGAGGCAGGACTGTATGCCCCCAGCGGCATGAACACCCAGAACACCGTGCTGGTGGCGGTGCGGGACCCGCAGGTGCGCAATCAGCTCTCCCGGATGAATGCCAAGGTGCTTGGCAGCAGCGCAGATCCCTTCTATGGTGCGCCCTGCGTGGTGGTGGTTCTGGCAGACCCGGAGCGCTACACCTGGCTGGAGGATGGCTCACTGGTGATGGGCAATCTGATGAACGCCGCCTATGCCCAGGGCTTGGGCAGCTGCTGGATTCACCGTGCCCAGCCCATGTTTGACAGCCCTGAGGGAAAGGACCTGCTGCGCCAGTGGGGACTGAGCGAGAATCTGAAGGGCGTGGGCAACTGCATCCTGGGCTATCCCGACGAGGCACCGGAGGCCAAGCCGCGCCTGCCGGGGAGAATCCTCAAGGTGTGATGCGCCGCTGCGCTTCGTGAAAATAAGAACATCAGAATGGGGGCTTGCCGCATTGCATTTTGCGGCAAGCCTCTTTTCGTGTGGAAAAGGGGGATTGCAAGGGCTGTCGAAGTGTGGTATGATGAACAGCGAAAAGATGCCCGGGTATTTTGGAATGGGAAAATCCCAACGGTACCAAGCCCGCCGTAGACGAACCACGCTGTCCCCGCAGGTCATTGGAGCGCTGCTCTGAGAAGGCCGGGAAAATGGACGTTCGGAGTCGGAATACAGGCCCGGGCAGGATTCGCTGAACTCTTGGGGGCGGTTTGGCGAATGACAGCAGCGGTTTGCTGTTTTTGTCCCCGAAAGGGGGCTTTTTTTATGGGACGGGATGCCTTTTCCCAGTATCACCCACTGACCAATTTCCTGTTTTTCGTGGGTGCCATTGGCTTTTGTGTGGTATTTCAGCATCCGGCGTACTTGGCTGTGGGAATCGGCGGGGCGGCGGTGTACTATCTGCTGCTCCATGGCCGTGTGGGGCTGCACCGGTTGATGGGGATGCTGCCGGTGTTTCTGGTGGTGTCGGGGCTGAATCCTCTGTTTAATCACTATGGCAGCCGGGCGCTGTTTACCGTGTTTGGCAAGCCCTATACCTTGGAAGCGTTGTACTATGGCATGGCCCTGGGAGCTATGTTCGTGGGGATGCTGCTGTGGTTTGGCTGTTACAGCGCCGTGCTCACCAGCGACAAATTCGTGTGCCTGTTCGGCAGCTTGATTCCCTCCCTGTCGCTGCTGCTGGTGATGATTCTGCGGATGATTCCCAATCTGACCCGGCGGGCCGGGGAAATTGCCGCCGCCCGCAAGTGCATCGGCAAGGGCCTGGGAGAGGGCGCTACCAACCGGGAGAAGATTTCCGGAGGGCTGAAACAGCTGTCGGCTCTGACGGATTGGGCCTTGGAGGGGAGCATCCTCACCGCCGACTCCATGCGCTCCCGGGGCTACGGCAGCGCCAAGCGAACCAGCTTCCAGATTTATCACCTATGCTGGCGGGACTGGGTGCTGATGGCGCTGATGGGCGTGCTGGCAGCGCTGGTGATTGGCTTGGGAGGAACCCAGGCCAGCTATACGCCCAAGCTTTGGATTCCCCAGCCCGGCTGGGGATTGGTGTGTTACGGTGTATACGTGCTGATACCGGCGGCGGTACACTTGCAGGAGGAACTGAAATGGCGCATTTTCGTATCGAGAATTTAACCTTTTCCTATCCCGGCAGCAGCCGCCCGGCGCTGGACGGGGTAAATCTGACGGTGGAGCAGGGGGAATATGTGGTGCTCTGCGGCCAGAGCGGCAGCGGCAAGACCACCCTGCTGCGGCACCTAAAATCGGTGCTCACCCCCTACGGCAGCCGCAGCGGACAGATTTTGCTGGACGGCGTGCCGTTGGAAGAAATATCCCAAGGAGACCAGGCGAGAACCATCGGCTTTGTGATGCAATCGCCGGAGGAGCAGATCGTCACCGACAAGGTTTGGCACGAGCTGGCTTTCGGTCTGGAAAGCCTGGGCACGGACCAGAAAACCATGCGCCTGCGGGTGGCGGAGATGGCCAGCTACTTTGGTATCCAGAGCTGGTTTCACCGGGATGTGGCCACCTTGTCCGGGGGACAGAAGCAGCTGCTGAACCTGGCCTCCATTATGGCCATGCAGCCCCAGGTGCTGATTCTGGACGAGCCAACCAGCCAGCTGGACCCCATAGCGGCATCGGATTTCCTGAACACCGTGCGAAAAATCAACATTGAGCTGGGCACCACCGTGATTCTTACGGAGCACCGCCTGGAGGATATCTACCACTGCGCCGACCGGGTGGTGATGATGGAGGACGGAAAAATCGTGGCCAGCGACGGGCCACGGCAGGTGGCCGCCCAGCTGTGGCAGCAGCAAAGCCGCCTGTTCCCGGCGCTTCCCACGCCCACTCGGGTGTTCTATGCGGTACAGTCGGGACAGGATTGCCCCCTCACGGTCCGGGAGGGAAGAACTTGGCTGAGCAGCAGCTTCGCCGGGAAAAAGCTGACCCAGCTGGAACCCCAGGAGGAACCCGTGCCGGAAGAAAAGCAGCCGGCCCTGCGGATGAAGCAGGTGTGGTTCCGCTATGAAAAAAACAGTCCGGATGTGCTGCAAGGGGTGGATCTGACGGTGCCGGAGGGGACGATTTTTGCTGTGGTAGGCGGCAACGGTGCGGGAAAGTCCACCATGCTGAAAGCCGCCTGCGGCATCTGCAAGCCCTATCGGGGCACGGTGGAAATCTTCGGCCAGAGCCTGGGCCGGAAGCGGCAGCTGTACCAAGGCTGCGTGGCGATGCTGCCCCAGGACCCCAGGAGCTTGTTCGTGGGGAAAACCGTGGAGGAGGATTTGCAGGAGATGAGCCGGGACGAAGAAAAAATCGCCGCCGTGGCCCGCACCTGTCAAATCACCCACTTGCTGCAATCCCACCCCTATGACCTGTCCGGTGGCGAGCAGCAGCGGTGCGCCCTGGCCAAGGTGCTGCTCACCCAGCCGAAGCTGCTGCTGCTGGACGAGCCGACCAAGGGCTTGGACGGCTTCTTCAAAGGATGCTTTGCCCAGATTTTGCAGCAGCTGAAGCAGCAGGGGATTACCACAGTGCTGGTATCTCACGATGTGGAATTCTGTGCTGAGTATGCCGACTTGGTGAGTATGTTCTTCGATGGGCAAATCGTTACCACGGATACACCCCATCGGTTCTTCGGCCAGAACAGCTTCTACACCACCGCAGCAAACCGTATGAGCCGGTGCGTATTCCGCAATGCGGTGACGGTGGCGGACGTGACGGCCCTGTACCGGGCCAATCGGGAGGTGGCGCAATGAGGCGCTCTGCCTGGGCCAATTTGGCGGTGATTTTCGGCTTGATTCCCCTGACCCTGTTTTTGGGCACGAAGCTTCCGGGGCGGTGGTACTACCTGACCAGCACCCTGATGATACTGGAAATCATGCTGCCGTTTTTCCTGGCGTTTGAAACCCGGCGGCCCCAGGCCCGGGAGCTGGTGACGCTGGCTGTGATGTGTGCGCTGAGCGTTGCCTCCCGGGTGGTGGTGCTGATTCCAAACTTTAAGCCCATGACTGCCATCATTATGATCACGGGCATTGCCCTGGGCGCAGAGTCCGGCTTCGTCTGCGGAGCGGCCGGAGCCTTTGCCAGCAACTTCTTTTTCAGCCAAGGCCCGTGGACGCCCTGGCAGATGATGGCCTATGGCCTGGCGGGTTTTTTGGCCGGGGCGGTATTTCATCGGCGTGTTCCGGAGCGGAGGCCCTGGGTGCTGGCCATTTTTGGCTTTGTGCTGATTGTGGCGCTGATTGGCCCGCTGCTGGACTGCTGCACCTTGCTGACGGTGGGCAGCCGCCTGAGCTGGCGCTATGCCGCAGCGGTCTTTACAGCCGGCTTTTTCTACAACATTCAGCATGCCACGGCCTGCGCCGTGACATTGCTGCTGGTGAGCAAGCCCCTGCTGGGGAAGCTGGACCGGCTGAAACGAAAGTACGGCATGATGGATGCCCGCCGGGAGGAAGCGCCATGAAAAAAGAGCGGCTGTTTCTTTCCACTATCGACCCGGAGGCCCAGGATTTGGCCCGGGCCTATGGTTTGGGGCTGGAAATTGCGGAATTTTGCACCGCCTGGAACATGGACCGGGACTTTCCCCAAACGGATGCCCTGGTGCGGCAGAAGCTGGCAGGTATTTCCCGACGGGTGCTCCACGGGCCGTTTAATGAGCTGTTTCCCTGCGCCATCGACCCCAAGGCCCGGGCATTGGCGGCGGAGCGGTTTCATCAGGCGGCGGCCCTGGCCCAAGCTTATGGGGCAGAGCGCATGGTGCTTCACGGGGGCTTCAACCCCTGGCTTTACTATGAGCCGTGGTACGTTTCCCAGTCGGCGGACTTTTGGCGGAATTTTTCCGTGCCGGAGGGACTGACCATCTGCGTGGAAAATGTGATGGAAACGAAACCGGAGCTTTTGCTGTCTATTTTGGAGCAGGCGGAAAATCCGGGGCTGGGACTGTGCCTGGATGTGGGGCATGTGAATGCCTATTCGGGCCAAAGCCCGATGGAATGGGTGCGTACCTGTGCCGGATGGATTCGGCATGTGCATATACACAATAATTTTGGCGATGCGGACAGTCACAACGGTCTGAACCAGGGCACCATCCCCATGGAGGCGCTGCTGGAGGAGCTGGACCGGCTGTGCCCCCAGGCCACGGTCACCTTGGAGGTGCCCCAGGCTCGGGAGTCTGTTCTTTGGCTGAAGCAGCGCCGGATTTGGGAGGAATGACCATGGAAACCCAACTGAAATCCCTATTGGATGCCATCCGCCCTCTGGATGCCCAGGCTATGGAGGAGGCTCGCCGCCGCCAGGCCCAGCTGGCGAAGCCCCCGGGAAGTCTGGGACGGCTGGAAGAGCTGTCGGTGCAGCTGGCAGGCATCACCGGCCAGGTTTGCAGCCGGGTGGATAAAAAGCACCTGCTGGTTTTCGCCGCTGACAACGGCGTGGTAGAAGAAGGAGTGTCCAGTGCGCCCCAGTCGGTGACGCTGATGCAGACGGTGAATCTGACCCACGCCAAAACCGGAGCGTCGGTGCTGGCAAAGCATTTTGGCTGCGGCATTACCGTGTGCGATGTGGGGGTCAACGCCCAGATTCGGGAGCCACGTGTGCTGAACCGCAAAATTGCCTTCGGCACGGGAAACATCGCCCACGGCCCGGCCATGACCCGGCAGCAGGCCGTACAGGCCATTCTCACCGGCGCAGAGGTGGCGGCCTCTACCGATGCCCAGGTGCTGGGCGTTGGAGAGATGGGCATTGGCAACACCACCACCTCCTCCGCCATTTTGGCGGTGCTGCTGGATGTCCCCGTGGAGACTGTCACGGGGCGTGGCGGCGGCATCACCGACGAGAGCTTCCGCCGGAAGAAGGAGGTCATCCGCCAGGCCATTGCCGTAAACCGCCCGGATGGGGCGGATGTGGTGGACGTACTGCGCAAAGTGGGCGGCTTCGACGTTGCGGCCATGTGCGGAGCGTTCTTAGGTGCGGCAGCCACCCACCGCCCGGTGGTGATTGACGGCTTTATCAGCGTGGTGGCGGCTCTGTGCGCCTACCGGCTGTGCCCCCAGGTTCGGGGGTATCTGGTACCCAGCCACGCTTCTTATGAAATTGGCTACAAGCTGGCTATGGAGGCTCTGGAACTGGAGCCGATGCTGCTGCTGGGAATGCGCCTGGGAGAGGGCAGCGGCTGTCCCATTGCCTTCCAGGTTTTGGAAGCGGCCTGCGCCATCATCGGGGACATGGCCACCTTTGACCAGGCGGGCATTGACGACGAATACTTAGACCCCATTCGCCAGGGGGACCAATTTACCGTGGAGGAACAGCCATGACCTATTTGATTTCCGGCGGGGCGAAAAACGGAAAATCCACCCTGGCCCAGAATTTGGCGGTGACCCTGGCCCAGGGCGGCCCTCATTACTATCTGGCCACCATGATTCCTGTGGACGAGGAGGACCGGGAGCGGATTCGCCTGCACCGGGAGGACCGTGCCCAGCTTGGCTTTGAGACAGTGGAGTGCGGCCGCAATCTGATGGAGAGCCTGGAACATGTGGACTGGAACGGCACCTTCCTGCTGGACAGCGTGACGGCCCTGCTGATGAATGAGCTGTTCGACCCGGCGCAGGACTACGCCCTGGACCCGGAAGCCGGCCCCCGGTGCACCCGGGATTTGGAGGCTCTGGCCCGGCGGGGAAAGCACGTGATCTTTGTCAGCGACTATATCTATTCCGATGCCCACCACTATGACGAAACCACCCAGTGCTACCGCCGCCAGCTGGCGGACATCGACCGCCGTCTGGCCCAGGTGTGCGACACGGTGGTGGAGGCTTCGGCGGGGCAGTACATCGTGCACAAGGGGGCGCTGCCGGAATGAACACCTACCTGCACGCATTTGGCATGTGCCAGAGCATGTTCTGTGCCCTGCCCAGCCCCTGGCAGGGGTGGGACGAGGAAGCCCGGGACAAAATGCTACTGTTTCTGCCCCTGGTGGGGCTGGAAATGGGGCTGCTGTGGGCGGGGCTTGCCTGGCTGGGGGCGTTTCTTGGGATCCCAGCGGCCATGACCGCCCTGGGCATCAGCCTGTTTCCGTTCCTGGTCACCGGTTTTTTGCATCTGGACGGCTTTCTGGATGTGACGGATGCGGTGAAATCCTGCCGGGATCTGCCCCGGCGGCGGGAGATTTTGAAGGATTCCCACGTGGGTGCTTTTGCGGTGATTGGCTGTGGTATGGTGCTGCTGGCTCAGTTCGTCTCGGCTCTGAGTATTCCCCAGACGGGGCGGCTGTGGCTGCTGGCGCTGCTGCCGGTGGTGAGCCGGTGCGGCTCGGCCCTGGCGGTGACGGCACTGCCGGCCATGTCCACCAGCCAGTACGCAAGCCAGCGCCTGCCCAAAGGCCGCTGCATCGTTCTGGCGGTTATGGCTGGTGCTGCCTTGGCAGTGGGATTTTGGGCCGATGTGCATGTAGGCTTGGCCCTGCTGGGCTGCGGAGCGGGCTACGCCCTGGCGCTGCGGCGGGGCTATCGGTCCTTGGAAGGTATGAATGGCGACATTGCAGGCTATGCCCTGACCCTGGCGGAACTGGCAGGGCTGGCGGCATTTGCCCTGATGGGATAGGAGGATAACCATGATTTTGATAATCGGCGGCGCATACCAGGGAAAGCTGGCCTACGCCCAGAAGCATCTGGGGATAAAGCCGGAGCAGGTTTTTACCTGTGAGAAGGATAAAGTGGACTTTTCCAAGCCCTGCATCAACGCCTTGGAGCAATTTACCTGGGCATGCACCCAGACTGGGGTGGACCCCACTGCCTACTTTGCCCAGCATCAGGCCCAGTGGGAAGATGCCGTTTTGATTTGCCAGGATATTTTCTGCGGCGTGGTGCCCATGGATGACCGGGAGCGGCAGTGGCGGCAGGATACCGCCCGGCTGTGCCAGTATCTGGCCCGAAATGCCCAGCAGGTCAGCCGGATGTTCTGCGGTTTGGAGCAGCGGCTGAAATGACCCTATATCTGATTCGCCACGGAAAGACCCGGGCTAATGAGGCCCACCTCTACTGCGGCAGCACGGACCTGCCTTTGTCGCAGGAGGGGCAACGGGAGCTGGAGGGGCTGCATTACGCACTTGCGGGTGTTAGCTTTGTCACCAGCGGAATGCTCCGCACGGAGCAGACCCTGGCGGCCCTGTTTGGCCCGGTGGATCACAGAATAGACCCGGACCTGCGGGAGGTGGACTTCGGCATTTTTGAAATGCACAGCTATGACCAGCTGAAAGACACCCCAGCCTATCAGACCTGGCTTGCCGGGGACAACGAGGCTAATGTGCCCCCCGGCGGGGAGAGCGGCGTGCAGATGCAGCGCCGGGTGGAGCGGGCTTTGCAGCGGCTGCTGGAAGCGGACACGGACACCGTCGTGATTGCCCACGGCGGCGTGATTGCGGCGATGATGCAGAAGCTCTTTCCCCAGGAGGGAAAAAATCGGTATCTCTGGCAGCCAAAGCCGGGACGGGGCTATGCCATCCGGGATAGAAAATATTGGCAGATTCCGGAGCCACCGGCGGAGGAAGCGGAAAAGTTGCTGCCTTGACAGATTGGCAGAATATGGAGTATACTAGTAAGAAACAGTGATTTATGGAGGAATCTGGAACATGGCCCAGGAAAACAGCAAGACCTATCTATTCGAATCCAAACCCATACCGGCGGCGGTAGCGGAGCTTTCCATTCCCATGGTGGTGACGTCTCTTGTCATGGTGATTTACAACCTGGCGGATACGTTCTTCGTGGGAATGCTGGGGGACCCGGTGCAGAATGCGGCAGTAACCCTGGTTTACCCGGTGATGCTGGCATTCAATGCGGTGAACAACCTGTTCGGTGTGGGCACATCCAGCGTGATGAGCCGGAGCCTGGGCCGGGGAGACCAGGAGATGGTGCGTACCAGCTCGGCCTTCGGCTTTTATGGTTCGCTGATCAGCGGCCTGCTGTTTGCCGTGGTGTGCACAGTGCTGCGCACCCCGCTGATGAAACTGCTGGGAACGGATGCAACCACCTGGCAGGCCACCGGTGATTATATGTTCTGGACCGTGACCTGCGGCGCTATGCCTGCCATCCTCAATGTGGTGCAGGGCCAGATGGTCCGCAGTGAGGGCGCATCTCTGCACGCCAGCATTGGCACCATGAGCGGCTGCATCCTCAACATCATTCTCGACCCCATCTTCATTCTGCCCTGGGGCCTCAACATGGGCGCTGCCGGTGCAGGCCTGGCTACCTTCCTGTCCAACTGCGTGGCCTGCGGCTATTTTTTGGTGCTGGCCCGGGTGAAAAAGGGCAATACCTTCATCAGCATGGACATCCGGCGGCTGAAAAAGCTGAACAAGGAAGTGGTGCTGGGGATTTTTGGTGTGGGCATCCCGGCATCCATTCAGAACCTGCTGAATGTGCTTGGCTCTACCATCCTGAACAACTTCACAGCTGCATACGGCGCAGCGGCTGTGGCAGCCATGGGTGTTGCCCAGAAGTTGTACATGATTCCCATGCAGATTGCGCTGGGCTTCTCCCAGGGCATCATGCCGCTGGTGAGCTACACCTATGCCAGCGGCGACCGCAAACGGATGAAGGGTACGGTGACCTTTGCGATGGCGGTGATTCTGCCCACAATGGCAGTGGTGTCCGCCGGATATTTCGTGGGTGCGCCGACGCTGGTGCGGCTGTTTATGGAGAACCCAGAGATCGTGGCCTATGGTGCCAGCTTCCTGCGGGTCATGTGCTTGGGCATTACCTTCTTGTGCATGGACTTCCTGGCGGTGGGTGTGTTCCAGTCCCTGGGACTGGGTAAGTACGCCCTGCTGTTTGCCATTTTGCGGAAAATCGTGCTGGAGATTCCGCTGCTGATCATTATGAATGCAGTGTATCCGCTGTACGGTCTGCCCTATGCCCAGTTCCTGACGGAGGTGGTGCTGGCGGTGGCGGCGCTGATCATGCTGCGGAAAATCTTCCGGCAGGGAGAAGAAAAACAATAGGAAAACAGCGGGAAAGACAAGCAATCGTCTTTCCCGCTGTTGTGTTTGCTTATGCCAGCAGAGGCTTGAGCGCCTGGGCAAGCACATCTTTCTGGGCCTGGGCCTCGGCCAGGTCCTTGCCCAGGGTGGTGAAGTAGGTCTTGATCTTCGGCTCGGTGCCGGAGGGGCGGACGACCACGGTAGCACCGCCTTCCAGGGCGTAAATCAGCACATTGGCAGCAGGCAGGCCGGTCTGCTCCGGCTTTTCGTAGTCGGTGACCTTGGTGACCTTGTAGCCGCCGATTTCGGCAGGGGGATTGGTGCGCAGGGTGTTCATGATGCCGGCCATCTTGTCCATGCCGGACAGGCCGGGGAACTCGAAGGAATCCACCTGGTTCAGGTAGCGGCCGTACTGGGCGTACAGCTCCTCCAGCCGCTGCTTGATGGACGAGCCAATGGAGCGGTAGTAGGCGGCCATTTCGCAGATGAGCATGGAGCCGATGATGGCATCCTTGTCCCGGACGTAAGGACCGGCCAGGTAGCCATAGCTTTCCTCGAAGCCAAACAGGAAGCGCTCCACTTCACCGGCGGCTTCCAGGGTGGCGATCTGGTCGCCAATCCACTTAAAGCCGGTGAGCACACTGCGCATTTCCACACCGTAGTGAGCAGCCACGGCATCGGCCAGCGGGGTGGAGACGATGGACTTGACGGCCACGGGATTTTTGGGCATGGTGCCGTTTTCCAGGCGGCCCTGGCAGATGTAATCCAGCAGCAGCACGCCCACCTCGTTGCCGGTGACCAGCTCGTAAGAGCCGTCGGGGCAGCGGATGGCGATGCCCACACGGTCGGCATCCGGGTCGGTGGCCAGCATCAGGTCGGCATTCTCTTTCTTAGCCAGCTCCAGGCCCAGCCGCAGCGCCTCGAAGATCTCCGGGTTGGGATAGGGGCAGGTGGGGAAGTTGCCGTCCGGCTCCCGCTGCTCAGGCACCACGGTGATGTCGGAAATGCCGATGTCCCCCAGCACCCGCAGCACCGGCACCAGGCCGGAGCCGTTGAGGGGAGAGTAGACCAGCTTCAGCCCGGCGCTCTTGCACAGGCCGGGGCGGACGGACCGGGACTCGATGGCTTCATAAAGCGCTTCCTTGCAGCTGTCCTCCACATACTGGATGAGACCCTGCGCCAGGCCCTCTTCAAAGGACATCATCTTGGCGCCGGTGAGGATGTCGGTTTTCTGAATCTCGGCATAGACAATGGCGGCGGCATCGTCGGTCATCTGGCAGCCGTCGGGGCCGTAGGCCTTGTAGCCGTTGTACTTGGCGGGATTGTGGGAGGCGGTGACCATGATACCGGCGTTGGCGCCGTAGTACCGGGTGGCGAAAGACAGGGCCGGGACGGGCATCAGGGCATCATAGATGCGCACGTGGATGCCGTTGGCTGCCAGCACACAGGCGGCCGTCTTGGCAAAGACATCGGAGTTGATGCGGCTGTCGTAAGAGATGGCGACCAGCTGCTTGCCGCCCTGGGTTTTGACCCAGTTGGCCAGGCCCTGGGTGGCCTGACGAACCACATAGATATTCATTCTGTTGGAACCGGCGCCCAGCACACCCCGCAGTCCGGCGGTGCCAAACTTCAGGGAAACGGCAAAGCGGTCCTTGATTTGCTCATCCTGACCTTGGATGGCCAGCAGTTCCTGCTTCAGCGCCGGGTCTTCCAGCTCGGCACTGAGCCAGCGCTGATAATCGTCCATATACATACGTATCACCTAATCCTTTTCAAAAGTTTGCGTTTTTCGCAATTCAACCAAATACAATATAAACGATTTGTATGGGGTTGTCAACATTGTAATAAGAACCCAGCCTGCTTCCGCAGCCGCAGACGGCGGCCCGGGGGATGCAGGTGCTTGGGCAGCATTCCCAGCAGGGCGGGGGCGGTTTTTGTGAAAAACAGAGGATATTTGGAAAAAGAGTTGCATTTTGCAAAAATATACAGTAAAATGAAACCAGTATGTAAAATGAGGAGAGATGTGTGTTGAGTCTAAAAAGTCTGTTTTCTGCCAAGGATATGACCCTTGGCTCCCCCTGGAAGCGCATTATGGAGTTTTCCGTGCCCATGCTGCTTGGTAACATCGCCCAACAGCTGTACAACACCGCCGATACGGTGATTGTGGGCATCTACGTGGGCGACAATGCGCTGTCTGCGGTGGGAAGTGCCAGCCCCATTTTGAACTTGCTGCTGGCGCTGTTCGTTGGTATTGCCACTGGCGCAGGCATTGTGATTTCCCAGTGCTTTGGTGCCAAGGACCGGGTGGGTCTGTCCAAAAACATTGGCAACTGCATCACCCTGACCTTTGTGGCCACGGTGCTGATTATGATTTTTGGCCCCATGATTACCCGGCCCATGCTGGACCTGCTGGATACCCCGGCCTCCATCATTGATTGGTGCGCCCAGTATCTGAACATCTTCTTCTGGGGCTGTGCCGGTTTCTTCTTCTACAACATGCTCTCCGGTGTGCTCCGGGGCTTGGGCGACAGTATGTCTGCTCTGGGCTTCTTGCTGCTGGCTGCTGCGCTGAATGTGGTGCTGGACCTGGTGTTTGTGGCAGGCTTTAAGATGGGCGTGCCCGGCGTGGCGCTGGCAACGGTGATTGCCCAGTCCATTTCCGCCGTATTCTGCTTCATCAAGCTGATGCGGATGAGCGACATCTTCGACCTGAACTGGTCCACCCTCCGCTTTGACAAGACGATTTCCGGCCGCATCATTCAGATCGGTGTGCCCTCCGGCGTGACCCAGGCCATTATGGCTGGTTCCATGATGGTGGTGCAGTCCCTGACCAACTCCATGGGGGAGATGGTCATTGCTGCCAACGTCATCATCATGCGGGTGGACGGCTTTGCCATGATGCCCAACTTCTCCTTCGGACAGGCCATGTCCGTATACACCGGCCAGAACGTGGGCGCAGGCAAATGGGACCGGGTTCACGACGGAGTGAAGCAGGGTTCGATCATCGGCCTGGTGTTTGCGGCGGCAATCACCGCTGTGCTGCTGTTCCTCAATAAGTATCTGTTTGCCATCTTCACCAGCACCACGGCGCTGATTGATCTGGCTGGCCGGATGATGCGGATCATGGCGGTGGGCTACATTGCCATATCCGTGACCCAGGTGCTGGGCGGCGTCCTCCGGGGTGCCGGCGATACGGTGACGCCCATGTGGATTTCCATTATTTCCACGGTCCTGCTGCGGGTGCCGGTGGCCTATGTGCTGGCATTCCTGACCAGAAGTGAGCAGTTCCCCCATGGTCATCCCTACGCACTGTCTATCTCCCTGCTGGTTGCCTGGGTGATGGGCATGGTAATGTCGGTGATCGCCTTCCGCTTCGGCAAGGTGCGCAAGACCATGCTGGCGGCGAAAAAAGCTGGGGAATAAGGATTTTCTGAAAGAAGAGGAGCGCAAAAGATGAAAAGCTCTGCTCTGTCGCAGCAGCGGCGTAAAGAGATGATGATGAACGGCCCCATCCCCCAGGTGATTGTGCGGATGGCGATTCCCACCATCGTGGCCTTTTTGATCAATTCCATCTATTCGCTGGCGGATACGTACTTCGTCAGCTCTCTGGGTACCAACGCCACGGCGGCGGTGAGTGTCAATGCTTCCCTGGACCAGCTGATTATGATGGCCGGCTCCATGCTGGCGGTGGGCGCCAACAGCTACATTGCCCGGCTGCTGGGGCAGAATCAGGAGAAGAAAGCCAGCCAGGTGCTGTCCACCGCCTTCTTCCTGGCCATGGGGCTGGGCACGGCGCTGATGGTGGTTGGCCTGACCTTCATGACGCCGATGGTTCGCCTGCTGGGGGCAACGCCTACCTGTGAGCAGTATTCCGTTGACTATGCCACTTATGTGCTGTGCGCGGCGCCCTTTATGGCGGCCAACTTTGTGATGAACCAGTGCCTGCGCAGCGAGGGCAGCGCCACCTTGAGCATGGTGGGCATGGGCTTCGGCGGCATCCTCAACTGTGTGCTGGACCCCATCTTCATTTTTGGCCTGGATATGGGCGTGGCGGGCGCATCCCTGGCTACGGCCATTTCCAAACTGGTGAGCTTTGCCATTCTGATTTTCCCCTATCTGACCCGGCACAGCCTGCTCCACCTCAGCATTCGCAATTTCCATTGCAGCTGGGAGATTCTTAAGGAGATCGTCTCCGTCGGCTCCTCGTCCATGTTTCGCTCCGGGCTGGCGGTGGTGTCGGCCATTGTGCTCAACTCCATTGCCGGACAGATTTCCGACTCGGTGCTGGCGGCTGTGGGCGTGTGCAACAAGGTGATGATGTTCCCCTTCGGCATCATTCTGGGCTTTGCCCAGGGCTTCCAGCCGGTGGCGGGCTTCAACTGGGGTGCCAAGCGGTATGACCGGGTGGAGCAGAGCTACCGCTTCTCGGCTCGGGTGGCCCTGTGGGGAGCGGTGGTGATGGGCGCTGCCTTGGCGCTGCTTTCCGATGTGCTGATTCAGGTGTTTGCCGGGCAGGATGAGCAGATGCGCCATGTGGGTATGATCTGCATGATCAGCCAGAGCATCGCCCTGCCCATTCACGCATGGGTGGCCATTGTGAATATGCTCTGCGCCGGATTGGGCCATGCCAAGGGTGCCGTGGTGCTGGCCACGGCCCGGCAGGGAACCTGCTTTTTGCCCATTGTATTCCCCATGGCGTGGCTGCTGGGGGCCTATGGCGTGGTGACGGTCCAGGCGGTGGCAGATGTGCTGAGCCTGGTGCTGGCAGTGCCGATTCTGGTGAACATGCGGCGGCTCATTGCCAAAACAGCGGCAGAGAATGCTGCACCCATTGCATAAGGAAAATAAGATGCCGGTCCTTCCGTGGGGGAGGGACCGGCACTTTTGCTGTTTTATGGGCAGTTAAGCCTTCTGGGGGATGGCATCTTTTGCCCAGGCGGCGATGGAGTCCCGACTATCCTTGGCCTGGTGACCACGGACGGCCAGGCCGGGCAGCAGGGTGCTGCCGGGGCAGGACTTTTGAATGTCGGCCTCGCTGTGGGCCAGACCGCTGCCTTCGTGGGTGCACAGAGGAACGATGGTTTTTCCGGTGAGGTCATAGTGCTCTAAGAAAGTGAACACGGACATGGGGGCGGTACCACACCAGCAGGGATAGCAGACGAAAATGGTATCGTAGCCGCTGACATCGGCCAGATACTCCTTCAGCTCCGGCCGGGCAGCGCTCTGGGCCTCTGCCACTGCCTGCTGGCAGCACTGGCGATAGTTTTCGGCATAGGGCACGGCGGTATCAATCTGGAACAGGTCGGCCTGGACGGCATCCCGGATATACTCTGCGGCGTATTCGGTGTTGCCCTTTTCCAGAACTTGGATGCCGCCGGGCATATGGTTTTCACCCCGGCGGGAGTAATAGACGACGAGGGATTTGGACATGGGGAATCCTCCTTGAACGGTAAAAGTGTCACCATTATAGCGGAAAATTTCCTAAAAGTCTATGGTTAGAATGTAAATAAATTGGAAAAAGGAAATTTGGCGGTTCTTTTTCTGCTTGGGGTTGCTTTTTCGGAGAAACCAGTGTGGAATGATGAAATTAAGATTATATAAAGATGCTGGCGGATCTCCGTCGGCGGATACATAAGGAGGAGCTATGCGGGTCGTTGTTGTTGGCGTTGGAAAGGTGGGCAGCACCGTTTCGGAGTACCTGGCCAAAGAGGGGCATGCAGTGACCATTGTGGACCAGGACCCGGCGGTGGTGGAACGGGTGACCAATCGACAGGATATGCTGGGCGTGTGCGGAAACGGCGCTTCTTTGGAAGTGCAGAAGGAAGCCGGTGTGGCGAAGGCGGAGCTGTTTGTGTCCCTGACTTCGGAGGATGCGTTCAACATCCTGTGCTGCATCATGGCGAAGAAAAACGGGGCCAAGCACGTGATTGCCCGGGTGCGCAACCCGGTGTATTTTCAGCAGATGCTGTTCCTGCGGGAGGAGCTGGGGCTGTCCATGGCCATCAATCCGGAGATGGAGGTGGCCGATGCCATTGGTCGGATGCTCCGATTCCCCAGCGCCACCAAGCTGGAGCTGTTCGCCAAGGGGCGGCTGGAAATGGCGGAGGTAACGCTGCCGCCGGTGACCCCTCTGGATGGTGTGACCTTGCAGGAGCTGCAAAACCGCTTCGGTGCCCAGGTGCTGGTGTGCGCCGTGTGCCGTGGGCAGCAGGTCACCATTCCCACAGGCAACTTTGCCCTGCGGGCCGGTGATCACATCAGCATTTCCGCCGGTCATGCGGATTTGAACACCTTCTTCAAGCGCACCGGCCTGTACCGGGACAGTGTGCGCTCGGTGCTGATTGTAGGCGGCGGACGGATCGCCTATTACCTGGCCAGCCAGCTGCTGCGGCTGGGCATCCGGGTGAAAATCGTGGAGCAGGACGAGGCAGTGTGCGAAGAATTGAGCGAGGTGCTGCCCAAGGCCCAGATCCTCTGCGGAGACGGCACGGACCAGGAGCTGCTGCTGGAGGAGGGCATTGGCTCGGCCGATGCCTGCGTGGCGCTGACCGGCGTGGACGAGGAGAATATCATTGTGTCCATGTTTGCCGCCGGGCAGAAAGTGAAGAAAATCATTACCAAGGTCAACCGGGCCAGCCTTCTGGGTATGCTCAATACCCTGGGCATTGAAAGCGCCGTGTCCTCCCGGACGGTGACGGGAGAGCGGATCGTGGGATATGTCCGGGGACTGTCCAACTCCCAGGGCAGCGGCATCCAGACCCTGTACCGGCTGCTGGATGGACGGATGGAGGCTCTGGAATTTGCGGTGCGGGAAAACGCACCCTTTGTGGGCAAGACCTTGCAGCAGCTGACCTTCCGGCCTGGTGTGCTGATTGTGGGCATCGTCCGGGAGGGAAAGCTGATCCATCCCCAGGGCAGCGACAGCATGCAGCCTGGCGACCTGGTGACGGTGGTCACCACCATCCCCGGCATCCAGACCCTGGAGCAGACCCTGGCGGAGGGCAAGGCATGAACGGCTGGATGATTGTTTACACGGTGGGCATGATGCTGAAGGTGGAGGCGGCGCTGATGTGCCTGCCCCTGGGCGTATGCCTATACTATGGGGAAAGCCCCTGGGCGTTTTTGGTGACCATTTTTATGCTGCTGACGTGCGGATGGATGATGTCCATCCGGCGGCCTCAGGAGGATACCATTTACGCCCGGGAGGGATTTTTCATTGTGGGCCTTTCCTGGCTGCTGCTGTCGGTGTTCGGCGCACTGCCCTTTGTGCTGTCCCGGGAGATTCCCAACTTTGTGGATGCTTTTTTTGAGACGGTATCCGGCTTTACCACCACCGGCGCCAGCATTCTGACGGATGTGGAGGCGCTGAACCAGGGCATGCTCTTCTGGCGCAGCTTCACCCACTGGGTGGGCGGCATGGGCGTGCTGGTGTTCGTGCTGGCGGTGCTGCCCAAGTCCGATGCCCAGACCCTGTACATTATGAAAGCAGAGGTTCCCGGCCCTACCTGTGGCAAGCTGGTGGCCCGGGTGCGGCACACGGCGCTGATTCTCTACGGCATCTATCTGGCCATGACGGTGATTCTGATCATCCTGCTGCTGATTGGCGGCATGCCGCTGTTTGACTCGGTGCTCCATGCCTTCGGCACGGCGGGCACCGGTGGTTTCGGCATCAAGGCCACCAGCATTGGCCATTACAACAGTGTCTACTTTGACTATGTCATCGGCATTTTTATGATGTTGTTCGGCATCAACTTCAACCTATACTACTACCTGCTGCTGGGGGATGTGGTGAGCGTCTTCAAGAGCGAGGAGCTTCGCTGCTATCTGGGCATTATTTTGGCGGCCACGCTGCTGATTGCCCTGAACATCCTGCCCATCTATGGCGGCTTCGGCACCAGTGTGCGCTATGCCTTCTTCCAGGTATCCAGCATCATCACCACCACGGGCTACACCACGGCGGACTATACGATGTGGCCGGGATTCTCCCAGACCATCCTGGTGATGATTATGTTCATCGGAGCTATGGCCGGTTCCACCGGAGGCGGCATCAAGGTCTCCCGAATCGTGGTGCTGGCCAAGAGTGCCTACCGGGAGCTGTGCACCATGCGCTTGCCCCGGACGGTGCGTACCATCAAGCTGGAGGGCAAGCCTCTGGACAAGCAGACCAGCTCCGGCATCTACGCTTTTCTCACGGCGTATCTGCTGCTGTTTGCTGCCAGCGTGCTGCTGCTGGCGCTGGACCAGCAGGACCATGTGTCCAACTTCACCGCTGTGGCGGCCTGTGTCAACAACATCGGCCCGGCCCTGGGCGCCTGCGGCCCCATGGGCAGCTACGCCCCCTTCAACGCCATGTCCAAGCTGATTCTGAGCTTTGACATGCTGGCGGGGCGGCTGGAAATCTTCCCCATGCTGATGCTGTTTGCCCCGTCCAGCTATCGCAGAAAATAATTAAGAACCGGTCTTTCCTGGGGGAAAGGCCGGTTTTTGTTAGGCGAGAGCAGCACAGGCAAAAGAAACGGGTTGAAACACGGGAAAAACTATGCTATAATACCCGAATACCACCGACTGAACTTGAGGAAGGAAGTGCCCTGCGATGAATCGAATCGTCACCATGGTGCTGAAAAATCTGCCCATTGTTCCCGGCGCATGGATCAAGCTGTGCCGCTATGCCAAACATCCGGAGAATTACCCGGAGGAGGAGATGTACCGCCATATTCAGTACATTCTCAAGCGGGCCATCCAGGGCGGCAATGTGGAGCTGACCGTGTCCGGCCAGGAGAATATTCCGGCTCAGGGCGGCTTTATGCTCTACGGCAACCACCAGGGCATGTTTGATGTGCTGGCCATTGCGGCCACCTGCGACCGCCCCATTGGTGCGGTGCTGAAAAAAGAGCTGTATGACATTCCGTTCCTCCATCAGATTGCCCTGTGCACCCGCTCCTATCCTATGGACCGGGAGGATGTGCGGCAGTCGCTGAAGGTGATTCAGGCCGTGACCGAGGAGGTCAAAAACGGCCGCAGCTATCTGATTTTCCCGGAGGGCACCCGCAGCAAAGTGGGCAACGAAATGCAGGCGTTCCATGGCGGCAGCTTCCGCTGCGCAACCAAGAGTCACTGCCCCATTGTGCCCATTGCCTTGGTTGACTGCTTCAAGGTCCTGGACCAGAAGGGCAGCAAGCAGGTTCGTGTCCAGATTCACTATCTGGAACCGATTCCCTACGAGGAATATCAGCAGATGAAGCCCGCCGAGGTGGCGGAGCTGGTGAAACAGCGCATTGGCGACAAAATTCGCCAGTGCACAGAAGGAGAAATGAATGGTTAGAATCATTACAGATTCCGCAGCGGATTTTGAGCCCTGGGAGCTGGAACAGCAAAACATCTACTGCATCCCCCTGACGGTGTTCTTTGGGGAGAAGGAATATCAGGAGAATGTGAACCTGTCCAAGGACCAGTTTTATGCCCTGCTGGCGGATTTTGCCGGTGCGCCTAAGACGGCCCAGGCTGCCCCGGCGGTGCTGATGCAGCCGCTGTGGGATGCCAAGCAGGCCGGGGACGAGGCGGTGTACATCACCCTGTCCTCCGCCCTCAGCGGCACGTATCAGAGCGCCCTGATGGCCAAGGAGATGGCAGGCGGCGACGGCTGCTACATCGTGGACAGCTGCAACGCCACCGGCGGCCAGCGGATGCTGGTGGAAGAAGCGGTGCGCCTGCGGGATGCAGGAAAGTCCGCCAAGGAAATTGCCGAGGCTGTGGAGCAGCTGCGCAGCAAAATCGTGCTGTACGCCTGCGTGGATACCCTGGAGTATCTGTACCACGGCGGCCGCATCAGCCGCACCGCCTACAAGGTGGGTACCTTGGCCCAGGTCAAGCCCATTATCCGGGTGTCTAAGGATGGCCGGGTGGAGGTCCCCTCCAAGGCCATGGGTATGCGCAAGGGCATGGATTACCTGTGCAAGCGCCTGGCGGAGTTCCCCATGGATGCGAATTATCCGCTGTACGTGATGTACACGGCGGACCGCACCAACGGCGAGCTGCTGGCTCAGCGGCTGGAAACCCTGGGTTATGTGGTGCCGCCGGAGCGCATCATCAATGTGGGGGCCGCCATCGGCAGCCACGTCGGCCCCAATGCCTGCGGCTTGGTGTATGTCAGCCAGGAGGCATAAAGAATGCTGCTTTTGCCCGCTCCTCTGCGCTGAGGAGCGGGTTTTTGCGTGGAGGAAGGCGCTTGGTGGACATAATTTTAATGAAACCTTAATAGCGCAGCGGTTGATTCCCTGGGGGAAAAACGGTATAATGTATGCTGAATGTTTAAGCCCAATTTAGGAGGACTCTGTATGAACAGAAAAAAGTGGGTGGCAGCGGTGTGCGCGCTCTGCGTAGGGCTGAGCCTCGCCGGCTGCTCGAAGAAAAACCAGGTCTATGTCCAGTCGGTGCAGGCGCTGGTAAATCTAGGCGGCATTGCGCCCGGCGACCGGTTCTCCGGCATGGTTGTGTCGGAAAATGTCACCGAGATCAAAAAGGATGAAGATAAAACCGTGGCGGAGCTGCTGGTGAAGGAAGGCCAGGATGTGAAGGCCGGTCAGGCCTTGTTCTCCTACGATACCCAGGAGCTTCAGCTGAATCTGGACAAGCAGCGCCTGGAAAAGGAGCAGCTGGAGGCCTCCATTGAAAACTTCAAGGAGCAGATCAAGACCCTGGAGCAGGCTTTGGGCACGGTGGGCGGTACTACCAAGCTGCAATATACCATCGAAATTCAGTCCACCCAGGTGGATCTGAAGGAAGCGGAGATCAAGCTCAAGACCAAGGAAAACGAGGTCAAGAAGTCGGAGGAGCTGCTGGAAAACGCCAGTGTCACCTCTCCCGTGGACGGCCGGGTGCAGAACATCAGCGAGGGCGAGACGGACCGCAACGGCCAGCCGCTGCCCTATATCACCATCCAGCAGATTGGCTCTTACCGGGTCAAAGGCGTGCTGGGAGAATTGCAGCGGGGCGCCATTGCCGAGGGCAGCCGGGTGGAGATCCTCTCCCGGACCAATGCCGAGCAGAAGTGGACCGGCACGGTGACACTGGTGGACTATGAAAACCCTTCCCAGGACGGCGGTATGAGCAGCAGTATGGCGATAATGGGTCCTGGCAGCGGCAACGAAATGAACACCACCAGCAAATACCCCTTCTATGTGGAGCTGGACGGCACGGAGGGCCTGATGCTGGGCCAGCACGTGTATGTGCAGCAGCTGACCGAGGGGGGACAGGCCACCGGCCCGTGCATCAGTGCATCCTTCATCTGCTATAACGAGGACGGCTCTGCGTATGTCTGGGCAGAAAAAGGCGGCAAGCTGGAAAAGCGTCCGGTGGAACTGGGCGAGTATAATGCCATGGCGGATGCCCAGGAGATCACCAGCGGTCTGAGCATGGACGATTACATTGCCTTCCCGGACCCCACCACCTGCGTGGAGGGTGCTTCCACCACCCGGGAGATGCCCAAGGCCAGCGAGCAGACTGAGGCACCTGTGGATGACGGCGGCGAGATGCCGCCCATGGAAGGCGGGGTGTAACCGTGTCCATTCTGAAACTGACAGACATCTGTAAGGATTATATCCAGGGTAAAGAGCCGGTGCGGGTGCTGAAAAACATCAACCTCACCGTGGAGCAGGGAGATTATTTGGCCATTATGGGTCCCTCCGGCTCCGGAAAGACCACCCTGATGAATATCATTGGCTGCTTGGATGTGCCGACTTCCGGGCAGTATGAGCTGGCCGGACGAAACCTGAAGGATTTGTCCGACGATGAGCTGGCGGATATCCGCAACCGCTACCTGGGGTTTGTGTTCCAGCGGTTTCACCTGCTGCCGAAGATGGATGCGGCGGACAATGTGGCGCTGCCGCTTCTATATGCCGGCGTCCCGCTGAAGGAGCGGCGGGAGCGGGCTGAGGAAGCCCTGCGGGCGGTTGGTTTGGGGGAGCGAATCCATTTCCTGCCCAATCAGCTCTCCGGCGGTCAGTGCCAGCGTGTGGCCATCGCCCGGGCGATGGTGGGCAAGCCCTCGCTGCTGCTGGCGGACGAGCCTACCGGCGCACTGGATACCAAAGCGGGCAATCAGATTATGGAGATTTTCCGCCAGCTGAGCCAGGAGGGCATGACCATCATTATGATCACCCACGAGCCAAGCATTGCTGCCTGTGCGGATAAGACCTACCGCATTTTGGACGGCGAACTGCACACCGAGCAACAGGAGGCCCATACCCATGAAACTGAATAAGAAAACAAAGCGGGTGCTGATTGCCGGCACGGCTGGCGTGCTGGCAGCGGCCATCGGTGTGGGCACCTGGCTGGGGGTGCGCAGCGGCGGTGACCCGGTGGACGTGTATGCCTTCGTGGATGTGGGCATGACGGAATACTGGGGGGATAACCAGGAAAGCTACGGCCCGGTGCACACCGATAAAATCCAGACGGTGATGCTTTCGGATACCCAGACCGTTACGGAAATTCTGGTAAAAGAGGGGGACGAGGTGAAGCCGGGCGATGTCCTGATGACCTTCGATACCACCCTGACGGAACTGGAATTAGAGCGCAAGCGTTTGGGTGTGGAAAAGCAAAAGCTGGATTTCAAAACGGCCAAGGCAGAGCTGGAGCGCATCCGCTCCCTGAAGCCCATGGACCCCAATGCAGAGCCGCCGGTGATGCCGGAGCCGGAGCTGGGCCGTCCGATTCAGGGCGATTACGAAATTTCCAAGGCGCAGGGCAACGATGGCGAGCACTATGACGGAAGCCAGGTCCATCGTCCGCTGATCCTGTGGATGAAAGACGGCAAGCAGCTGACCAATGAGCTGCTGAATCTGCTGTGGCAGACCTCCCAGGAGTACCGCAAGGATGCGCCGCCCACAGAGCCGGAGGAGACCATAGCCCCCACCCAGTCCAGTGCATCTGCCATGCCGGGAGACCCCATGACGGTTCAAGATGGCAGCGAGGACCCGGAAAAACTGCCGGAACCCACCACGACACCGCCGACTGAGGATTCCCAGCCCACAGAGCAGGGCGGAGAGCAGACGGAAAGCACACAGACGCCGGCCACCGAGCAGACCCAGCCTCCCCAGGAAACCCAGGGGCAGGAGGAAGATAAGCTGCTGGACGAGGACGACCCCTGGGACATTGCTCCGCAGGCCCCGCTGGATGGTGTGACGGTGTATGTAAAAATCGGCGACCAGGATGTAAAGAATTTCCAGGTGGCGGCCGGGAACAGCATTCCCAAGGGCATGGAGTATAACGGCACCGCCTATTGGATTGAGTCCGCTGTCCGCAATGCGGATAAAGCAGAGCTGTTTACCCTGAAAATTCCCAGCGCAGAGAAACTGAATCAGGATTATGACGACTGGAAAGACGGCGTTACCGTCACCTACCGGCGGGACATGGAGATCACATGCAACAACAAGCTGACCAATGGCAGTACCCTGGAGCTTCTGCCTGGCCAGAGTATGGATGTAACCTTCTATGCCAACGGCGAAAAGCTGCCCTCCGGCGGCAAGTGGCAGTGGAAGTTTGACCGTGTCAGCGGCGACGAGGTTCTGACGGCCAACGGGGAAAGCCCGGTTCCCAATGTGTTTGCCCTGTCCGGCAAGGCAGGAAAGACCGAGGGAAGCGCACAGTATGTCGTGCAGGCAGAGTATGTGTGTGACGGCAATACGTTTGCTGCGGACCCCTTTACCTTCGATGTGAAGGTGTCCAAGGCCGCCCAGGGAGATGGCAAGGACTTCTATTTCACCCTGAAAGTCACGGACCAGGACCGTCTGTGGGGTCAGCCCATGACTTGGGAAGGCCTGCACATTCAGGTGTATGACGACGGCAGCTTTGGCTTTAGCTTCTTTGATGCATCCAGCCTGCCGGATCACAGCCTGCCGATGGAGGAGAAACCCACAGAGCCGACCATGCCGGAGCCGGATGACAGCGGCATGACCGCCGCCCAGATTGCCCAGATGCGCATTGCCCAGGAGAAGAAGATTAAAGAGCTGGATCTGGCACTGCGGATGGCTGAGGCTGAATACAACATCATGCAGGCCGAGGTCAACGACGGCCAGGTGCGGGCGGACTTTGAAGGCCGGGTGGTTTCCGTCCTCACGGAGGAGCAGGCCCGCCAGGAGAAAAAGCCCCTGCTGAAGGTCTCCGCCGGCGGCGGCTTCTATATCGAGGTCAGCATCAGCGAGCTGGAAAAGGAAAACCTGAAAATCGGCCAGGAGGTCACCGTCAACGATTGGCAGACCGGCCAGATCTACACTGGCACGGTGGATTCCATTGGAGACTTCCCCATTCAGGGGGACGGATGGAACGGCATGGGCAACCCCAACGCCTCGTTCTATCCCTTTAACGTCTTTGTGGACGGGGAGGCGGATCTTCAGGCGGGCGGACTGGCCAGCGTCACCTATGCCACCGGCACCGGCGAGCAGGGCGTATATCTGCAAAATCCCTTCCTGCGCACGGAGAATGGGGAGTCCTATGTCTATGTCCGGGGCGAAAACGGCAAGCTGGAAAAGCGAACCGTTTCCGTGGGCAAGTCCCTGTTTGGCAGCTATACGCAGATTACCCAGGGCCTGACGGAGGAGGACTTTGTGGCCTTCCCCTATGGCAAGGACGTGCGGCCCGGCGCTGCCACCACCGAGGGCGATTTGTCCAAATTGTATCAGTAAGGAGGCGCTCGGATGACTGAGAATATTCGCCTTGCGTTTCAGGGCATTTGGGGCCACAAGATGCGCTCCGTTTTGACCATGCTGGGCATCATCATCGGCATTGCCGCCATCATCACCATTGTCTCCACCATTCAGGGAACCAACGAGCAGATCAAGGAAAACCTGATCGGTGCAGGCAACAATGTGGTCAGCGTGCAGCTGAATGAAAACGGGCATGTTTATGATATGAACTGGAACGACATTCCCAGCGGCGTGCGGGTCATCAGTGAACAGACCCGCCAGGAGCTGGAGAAGATCAAGGGCGTGGAGGGGGTATCCCTGTACAACGCCCGGACCTATTCCGACCAGCTGTTTTACCGCAATGCCCAGTTCAACGGCCAGATTTATGGCGTAGACCCCCACTATACCGGCGTCTACGGCTACCAGGTGAAAAGCGGCCGGGGCTTTACCCAGCAGGACTTTGACCAGTGCCGGAAGGTGATGCTGGTGGATACCAACACCGCCCGCAGCCTGTTTGGCGGCGAGGACCCGGTGGGCAAAAGCGTGGAGCTAAGCTCTGACGTGTTCACGGTGGTGGGCGTGGTGGCCCTGTCGGAGGAATTTGCCCCCACCATCAACTCCATGCGGGACTATCAGCTGTATATGGGCGATACCTCCGGTGCGGTGTATATCCCCATCACGGTCTGGGCCACGGCCTACCGCTTTGACGAGCCGCAGAATGTGGCCATCAAGGTGGAAAACACCGATGCCATGACCCATGTAGGTCAGGAGGCTGCCAGGATTCTGACCGAGAACCAGATCGTGGGCAGCGACAGCAAGTTTGACTACCGCAGCCAGGATATGCTGGAGCAGGCGGAATCCCTGCAAAAAATGTCCGAGTCCACCAACAGCCAGCTGATTTGGATCGCCAGTATTTCCCTGCTGGTAGGCGGCATCGGCGTGATGAACATTATGCTGGTGTCCGTCACCGAGCGGACGGCGGAGATTGGCCTGAAAAAGGCTATTGGTGCCAAGAAAAAGCGGATTTTGATGCAGTTCCTCACGGAATCGGCAGTGCTGACCAGCCTGGGCGGCTTGATTGGTGTCATCAGCGGCATCATCATGGCGCAGCTGATTTCCAGCATGATGCAGATCCCCGTGTCCATCAGCTTCCCGGCCATCGGTGTGGCGGTGGTGTTCTCCACCCTCATCGGCGTGGTGTTCGGTATGCTGCCGGCTGTGCAGGCGGCAAATCTGAACCCCATCGAGGCCCTGAGACGGGATTGAGAAAACTTTATACAGACTTTACGCCGCTTTCCACCCCGGAAAGCGGCGTAAGTGTTGCATTTTGGGGAAAACTGTGCTATGATGCAGGAAAATCGAGAAAATCGGAGGTCTTAACCCATGGGAAATAAAGTTGTGGTGGTCCTGCTGGTGATCGTGCTGGTGCTGAGCCTGCTGATTGCCGGTGCTGTGGGATTCCTGTGGTATCGGGATAACCATGTGTTCGTGGAGGGAAAAGCCTACCCCATCCAGGCCACCAGCCTGGATCTGCGGGAGGAGAGCATCTCCTTCAGCCACTATGATGCGCTGCAAAGTGCGCTGCCGAAGTGCACCATTGTGTGGAATGTGCCCTTTCAGGGCGGCCAGGTTTCCAGCGATGCCCAGAGCCTGACGGTGGAGAAGCTGACCCAGACGGATGTGGAAATCCTGCTGAAATACTTCCCCCGGCTGGAAACCCTGAACGCAGACGGCTGCCGGGAGTATGATACGTTGGAGAACATCCAGGCCCAGCGCCCCGGCTGGAAGGTGGTATATCAGGTGGACATTGGGGGCAGCAGCTATGCCCCGGACACCACCCAGCTGGTGCTGGAAAACGGCCAGTACACCCTGCAAGCCCTGACGGAAAATCTGCCACATCTGCCCCAGGTGGCCTCCATCCAGCTAAAAATGCCGGAGCTGACCCAGGAGGAGCTGCAAACCCTGCGGGAGAGCTTCCCGGACATTGCAATCACCTGCACCGTGGAGATTCTGGGCCAGGAGTATGACGACCAGACCACGAGCCTGGACCTGTCCGCCATGAGCGACCAGGATGCCCAGCAGGTGGCGGATAAAATGCCCATGCTGCCCAACCTGGAAGCCGTGGAGCTGACCAAGGGGGACGGCCCCAGTGCCCTGTCCAAGGAAACGGCCAAGCTGCTGATGGAGGCAGCGCCGGAAGCCAAGTTCCACTACACCTTTGACTTCTTCGGCACTACCCTGTCTGCGGACCAGGAGGAAGTGCACATCAAGAATACCAAAATCGGAGACGAGGGCCTGGACGAGGTTCGCCAGGCGCTGGATCTGATGACCGGCTGCAAGCGCTTCGTCCTGGAAAACTGCCAGATTTCCAACGAGGAAATGGCCAAGCTCCGGGAGGACTACCGGGACAAGACCAAGGTGGTCTGGCGGGTGAACTACGGCAAGGGCAGCACCATGACCGACGTGGATGCCCTGCGGGCGGTGTACGACCTGGTGGATGACAACAGCGGAAACCTCAAATACTGCGAGGACGTGAAGTATATTGACTTCGGCCACAACGAGTATCTGGACAGCTGTGAGTTTGTGGCGGGAATGCCCAATTTGGAGTATATCATCCTGTCCGGCTCGCCCATTAAGGATTTGACCCCCTTTGCAAACTGCAAGAAGCTGAAATTCCTGGAGATTGCCTTCTGCGGCTATGTGGAAGATTTGTCCCCGCTGGCAAACTGCACCGAGCTGGAGCTTCTGAACATTGCCAACACCAAGGTCAAGGACCTGTCCCCGCTGAAGGACCTGCCCCTGACCAACCTGACCCTCAACGACAGCAAGGTATCCCGGGAGGACCGGGAGGCGTTTGCCGCCGACCATCCCGACTGCCTGGTGAAGGCCAGCGGCAACCCCTACGGCGCAGGCTGGCGGTATGTGGACGAGAAGAACACCCAGAAGTACCCCTACTATGCCATGCTGGCGGATGTCTTCGGCTACCCGGAGGAGACCTTCAACCACACCGGCAAGTATACCGACATCACCATCGATGCCTATCTGACGGAGGAGGAGCGGGCTGCCCGCCAGGAGCGGCTGGCAAAGCGCCAGGCGGCTCAGGTAGAATCGGCCCCAACGGAGGAGACATCTCAGCCCACGGAAGAAACCAAGCAGACCCAAGAAACCCAGCCTGCGGCGTAAGCACCAGGCATAACAGATAAGGAGCGAACAACATGAACCAGATTATTCACACCGAATTTGCCCCCGCCGCCATTGGCCCCTATTCCCAGGCTGTGCAGGCAGGAAACCTGCTGTTTGTTTCCGGCCAGCTGCCGGTGGACCCGGCTACCGGGGAATTTGCAGGCCAGGACATTGAAAGCCAGACCCGCCAGTCCCTGACCAATGTCACCAAGATTTTGGAGAAGGCCGGCTATACCTGCGCTGACGTGGTGAAGACCACGGTGCTGCTGGCGGACATGGGGGACTTTGCCGCCATGAATGCAGTGTACGGGGAATTCTTCCGGGAGAACTGCCCGGCCCGGGCCTGCTTTGCCGTGAAGGCACTGCCCAAAGGCGCCCTGGTGGAAATTGAAGCCGTGGCCTGCAAGGGCTAAGACGGGAAGGAAAAGAGGGCTGCCGGAGAAAACCGGCGGCCCTTTTCACGTGGGTGACTTTGTTACGGACAGGGAGGATCCCTGTGTGCTATGCTAAAAAAGAAGGAGGACTGACTATGACCTATGAACAGTTAAAGCAGAAAATGGACGAGGCCCATTACATTTACGACGAAACCCTGGCAACGGTGCTGTATGTATCCTTGCAGCTGGGGCGGCCTCTGCTGATCGAGGGCGCTGCCGGCGTGGGCAAGACCGAGGTGGCCAAGGTGATGGCGGCGGCGCTGGACCGGGATTTGGTGCGGCTGCAATGCTACGAGGGATTAGACGAGAGCAAAGCCCTCTACGAGTGGAACTACCAGAAGCAGCTGCTGGCCATCCAGGTGAACCAGAACGCTCAGGACAAGCAGGAGCTGACCAAGTCCCTGTTCAGCGACGAGTACCTGCTGGAACGGCCCTTGCTGAAATCTATCCGCTCCGAAAAGCCGGTGGTGCTGCTGATTGACGAAATCGACAAGGCGGACGAGGAATTTGAAGCCTTTTTGCTGGAACTTCTGTCGGAAATGCAGGTGAGCATCCCGGAGGTGGGGACGATTCCTGCCAAAACGGTGCCCTTTGTGGTGCTCACCTCCAACCGGGCAAGACCTCTGTCCGAGGCTCTGCGCCGCCGGTGCGCCTATCTGTATATCGAGTACCCGGATATGGACAAGGAGCTGGCAATCCTCCGGGCGAAGCTGCCCCATGTGGACGATCGGCTGTGCGCCCAGGTGGCCCTGGCGGTGCATGAGCTGCGCAGTAACGAGGCTATTTTGAAGAAGCCCTCCATTGCCGAGAGCCTGGACTGGGCGGCGGCGCTGGATGCCCTGGGCATTCGGGAGCTGACGCAGGATGCTATGGAGCAGACCGCCGGCTTCGTGCTGAAAAACAACGAGGATTTGAAAGCAGTGGCTCAGAGCAAGCCCCATTCCTGCGGCTGTGGCTGCGGAGGCCACCACCATGGCTGAGCCGGGAATCTACCTGGAAAAGCTGTCCGCTTTTTCCCGCATGCTTCGTTTGGAGGGACTGCCTATCAGCCCCAAGGAAACGGAGGATGCCGCTAGGCTGCTGATTTCCCTGGGAATGGCGGACCGCACCCAGGTGAAGACGGCCCTGCGGACGGTGTACGCCAAATCCCGGGAGGAGCAGCTGTCCTTCGACCGCTGCTTTGACGGCTTCTTCCTCACCGAGGAACAGATGCGCCAGCAGGCGGAGGCCGCCCGGAAGCGGCAGCAGGAATTGGAGCAGCACCGCCAGGAGGCCCAGGAGGAATTGCAGCTCAACGGCCAGCCCATGGACCTGAGCGACACCCAGCGGGAGGTCTACGCCGCCATGCCGGAGGAGAGCCGCCAGCGGCTGCGAAATTTCATGGACAAGTACCGGGGAACGGCGGAGCGCAACCCCAAGCTCTACGGAGAGTTTATCCACTCCGTGTTCACCCGCACCCTGCTGGAGCAGCAGATGCTGCTGGAAAATGCGGGCATGGGCGCTCAGGAGGCAGACCCGGAGATTGGCATTCTCTACCGGGACATTTCCCAGTTTAAGGATACAGAGATTCCCAAGGCCATCGAGCTGATCCAGGCGGTGGCCCGGCAGATCAACGGCGAGCTGGCGGCGAAGCGCCAGCGGGGCGGCCACACCGGCCAGCTGGATTTCCGCCGCACCATCCGCAAGGGGCTGCAAACCGGGGGAAGCCTGAACCGCCTGGCCTACAAGCGGCGGCGTGCCCACCGGCGGCAGCTGGTGATGCTGTGTGACGTGTCCGGCTCTATGGTGCAGTTTTCCGAGTTTGCTCTGCGGTTTATCCAGAGTCTGAACCAGGTGTCCGACAGCTCCCGCACCTTCCTGTTTTCGGAGTCCATGGTGGAGGCGGATGCCTTCCAGCTGCAAAATATGGATCTGTTCCGGGGCTATGTGCGAGACAGCGGCATCTATGGCCGGGGCACGGATTTGGGGTCGGCCCTGGAGCAGCTGTGCGCCCTGCGGCCCCCGGTGCTGGGCAGCAGCACCACGCTGCTGATCCTCACCGACGGAAAGTCCATCGACTTGGGCCGGGCGGCGGAGGCCATGCAGGAGGCCAAGCGCAGCTGCGGACGGGTGCTGTGCCTGAATCCCATCCCGGAAAACAAGTGGTCCTACCTGCGAAGTGTCCAAACCCTGGGCCAGGTGTGCCCCATGGTGCCCTGCAGCACCCTGCGGGAACTGGCAGCGGCCTGCCGCAGGCTGACCCAGAACTAAAGCCGGATGCTTTGTGCAATAAAAAACAAAAAAACGGGAGCAGTGCATTCCATGGACGGAATGGACTGCTCCCGCTGTTTTTGCAGAGGGGGCGTTATTGGGCGGGGGCAAAGGGACAGGACTGGAAGATTTCTTGGGTGATTGCCTGAAATTGGGCAACATCGGTGGTTTTTCGCAGGGATTTGAAGAGCTTTTCACTACCGGAGAAGCTGCGGTGGAGGTAGCTCCAATGCTCTTTCAGACGGAACATGGCGTTGCGGCTGCTGCCGAATACCTGGGTGTATTCTTCCAGAAGGCCGTCCATCAGCGCCTGCAAGGCCTGGGGGTCCGGATTGGGGGTGAACATCGCCGGATTTTCCAGCAGGCCACGGCCGATCATCACCCCGCTCAGCTGGGGGAAGGTCTGCTCCAGCTGATGCAGCTGGGCTGGGGTGCGGATGTCACCGTTGTAGCACAGGGGATGGATGCAGTGGGCGGCGGCATAGGAAAAGGCATCCATATCCACCGCCCCGGCATAAAACTGGGTGCGCACCCGGGGATGGACAATCACCTCCCGGAGGGGGTATTGGTTGTAAAGCGCCACCAGCCGGGGAAATTCCTGGGCATCCTCCAACCCCAGCCGGGTTTTGACGGAGACGGGCAGGGGAGAGGCGGCGCAGATCTCGTCCAGAAAGGCGGCCAGGGCATCCAAATCCCGGAGCAGGCCGCTGCCCTTGCCCTTGGCCACCACCGTGCCGGAGGGACAGCCTGCATTCAGGTTGATTTCCGTATAGCCCAAATCCTGGCAGACCTTGGCGGCCCAGAGAAAATCCTGGGCGTTTTTGGTGAGCACCTGGGGAACGGCGGGAACGGCTAGGCTGTCCGCTGGGGGCAGGTCCCGCTGCTCCTTGGCGGTGAGGGTGCGGTGGATGGTGGGGGAGATGAAGGGCATGTAGTAGCCATCCACCCCGGGAAAATACCGGTGGTGGAGCCGACGGAAGATGCTGTCGGTGAGGCCCTCCATGGGGGCAAAAACATGGCGCATGGCGCTTACCTCTGTCTTGCCCGGGGCAGCAGCTCCTGGCAGATGGCGGTTTTCAGCGCTTCCAGCTCCTGCGACGTGGTCTCCCGGCTCAGGGAGATGCGGAAGGAGCCGTCGATGACGTTTCCGTCCAAGCCCATGGCGGTGAGCACATGGCTGCGGTGACCCTTGGCGCAGGCAGACCCGGCGCTGACACAGATGCCCCGGTCCTGAAGCAGGTTGATGGAATTCTGGGTGGGCAGGCCGGGGATGGACAGGCTGAGAATGTGGGGGGCATCGTGAGCGCCGTTGATGCACAGTCCCTCCAAACCGCTCAGGCTCTCCACCAGGCCGTCCAGCAGGGCTTTTTCCCGGGAAATATCCGCCTTGAGCGTGGGGGTCAGGGCGGCGCAGGCGGCGGCAAAGCCGAAAATGGCAGGCGTGCCCTCGGTGCCGCTGCGGTAGCCGCTTTCCTGGCCGCCGCCCAGAATCAGGGGCGGGAAGGAGCGGAGCTTGGGGCTGATGTACAGAGCGCCGCAGCCCTTGGGGCCGTGGACCTTGTGGGAGGAGACGCTGATCAGGTCTGCCCCCAGGGCCTTGGCGGAGAAGGGGACTTTGAGAAAGCCCTGGACGGCATCGGTGTGGAACAGGGCGTTGGGGCAGAGCCGGTGGGTGAGCTTTGCCATCTGGGCAATGGGTTGGACGGAGCCGACCTCGTTGTTCACCATCATAATGCTTACCAGAATGGTGTCCGGCCGCAGGGCGGCTTTCAGGGAGTCCAGGGTGATGCGCCCTTGAGAATCCGGCTGCAAATAGGTGACGGTGTAGCCCTGGCTTTCCAGCTGCTTCATGCAGTTGAGAATGGCGTGGTGCTCGATGGCAGTGGTGACGATGTGCTTGCCCCGCTTGCCCAGCCGCTGCACCGTGGCGAGCACTGCCCAGTTGTCGGCCTCGGTGCCGCCGGAGGTGAAGAATACCCGGTCCGGCTCAGCACCCATGGCGGCGGCCACGCTGCTGCGGGCCTGGCGAAGCATCCGGGCAGTGTCGATGCCAAAATCGTACAGGGCGCTGGGGTTGCCCCAGTGCTCCGTCAGAGCCTGGGTCATGGCCGTCACCGCCTCCGGGCAAGGGCGGGTGGTGGCGGAATTGTCGAGATAAATCATGTTTTATAGTCCTTTATTATAAAATACCTTATTTTCCTACACAGAATCGCTCAAAAATCCGGGCGGTGATATCTTCCCGCACGGTGGCCCCGGTGACCTCGCCCATGGCGGCCATGGCTTCCTCCACGTCGGTGAGCACCGCATCCGGGGTCAGTCCCAGGTTCAGCCCTTCCAGGGAGCGGAGCATGGCCTCGTAAGCCCGGCGGCAGGCGTCAAACTGCCGGGCATTGGTGAGGATGGAGCCGTCACAGGGGGTGCTGTTTTCAAACAGGGCATCCACCATATCCGCCAGCTGATCCAGGCCCTGGCCGGTTTTGGCGCAGATGGGGATCACGGCGATAAAGGGCAGCTCCGACGGCTCCACCCGGCTGCCCAGGTCCGATTTGTTGATGAGGGCAATGGCGTTATCCCGGTCGGCGCACAGGTCGATGATGGCCTCGTCCTCAGCAGTCAGGGGCTGGGAGCCGTCGCAGACGAACAGCACCAGGTCGGCGTTTTCCACCGCCTGCTTGGACCGGGCTACGCCAATGGCCTCCACGGTGTCGCTGGTGTCCCGGATGCCGGCGGTGTCGATGAGCCGCAGCCGGGTGGCCCCCAGCAGCACCGATTCCTCCACGGTGTCCCGGGTGGTGCCGGGAATGTCGGTGACAATGGCCCGGTCGAATCCGGCCAGAGCGTTGAGCAGGCTGGATTTGCCTACGTTGGGCTTGCCCACAATGGCGGCGGCCACGCCCTGGCGGAGAATCCGGCCCTGGCCGTAGGTTTGCAGCAGGGCATACAGCTGCTTGGCGGCGGTGCGCAGGGTGGCGCTGTAATTGTTCAGGCCGAAATCCTCGATATCCTCATCGGGATAGTCCAGCACTGCATGGAAATGGCTGCACAGATTCACCAGGGTGTCATAAATGGGGGTGAGCTTTCGCTGCAAAACCCCCTCCACCTGTCCGGCGGCGTTGGCGGCGGCATCGGCGGTGTCGGCTTCGATCAAATCGATGACCGCTTCGGCCTGGGTCAGGTCCAGCTTGCCGTTCAGGAAGGCCCGCTTGGTAAATTCGCCCCGCTTGGCGGGCAGGGCCCCGGCTTGGTACAGGCTTTCCAGTCCGGCGGCCAGTACTGCCGGCGAGCCGTGGCAGTGAAATTCTACGGTGTCCTCCCCGGTGTAGCTGTGGGGGGCACGGCAGACGATGGCGCAGCAGCTGTCAATGAGGCGGCCCTGCTTGTCCAGCAGCCTGCCCAGCAGCAGCTTGCGGCTGGGTGCCTGGGTCAGAGGTGTGCCGGAGTTAGGCTGGAAAACCTGGCTGGCAATGGCGATGCAGCCCTCCCCGGAGAGCCGAAGAATGCCAATGGCGCTGACCTGGTTTCCGGTGGATACGGCGGCAATGGGATGTGACATGAAAAAATCCCTCCTTTTGGGAACGTGGTGTTATGGTGTGATAAAGGCCAGGGGGTCACCCGCACTGGCGATGAAGTGCATCAGCATATAGGCGCACATAATGGCCACATGCTCCTGCTGCAAGATTCGGCGGCACTCGGCCCGGTCGGCCAGCACCACCTGGATATCCTCGGAAGCTTCCTGGTGGCGGCTGGTGGGCTGGCCCTGGCAATAGCCGAACACAGTGGCGCAGCTTTCGTCAGTCATCCCCGCGGTGGTGAAAAAGGGGCGGGAATAGGCGCCTGCCTCCACCGGGGTGAAGGTCAGCCCGGTTTCCTCGTACAGCTCCCGCTGTCCGGCGGCCAGCAGATCCTCCCCGGGTTCTACCAAACCGGCGGGAAATTCGTAGACGTAATCCCCCAGCGGGTAGCGGTATTGCCGGATGAGCACCACCTTGTCCCGCTGTGGCCCGTAAACGCCGTAGATAATGACCCCGTCCGGGGCGTTTTTGCCGGAGACGGCCTTGAGCTGGGAAGTCTCCTTGGCCCGGGAGGCTACATAGTAAGGGCTTCTCTGCCCATCCCGGTGGATGGCTTCCAGTTCATAGAAATTAAGAAAGGAATTGTGGGTTCGCTGGTGAATGACACCGATCTTATCCATAATGGCTCTCCTTCAAAAGCCGGATGTTGGCTTCTGTTTTGCAAAATACAACATCTTATTATATCAGCGCTGGAATAAAAATGCAATATCCGGGCATACTTGCTGGGAGGTGAGCGCTGTGAATGACGAGACAATCCGTGCCCAATTTGAAAATGCCAGTGACTTTATGTCCAGAACCTTGCGCTGCTGCGGGTTTACCATCTATGCCTATGCCATCGACGGCCTGATTTCCGGAGCAGATATGTCGCAGTACATTTTGAAACCCATTGCGGAGCATCTCCGGGGGGAGGATATGCAGCAGCTGTATCAGGCGGCGCTGGAGGGCGGCGTTTACAACAGCGTGGCGGCAGATTGCCCGGATTTGACGGCGGTGTTCCAAAAGCTGGTCAATGGATTTTGTGTGGTATTGTTTCCGGGGGCTGGAGCGGTTGCCTTTGAAATCAAAACCGGAGTCAGCCGTGGCCCGGCAGCGCCGGAGGTGGAGAACACCGTCAAAGGCCCAAAGGATGCCTTCGTCGAAACCATCCGCATCAACACCAGCCTGCTGCGGCGGCATCTGCGCACCCCGGATCTGCGACTGAAGGCTATGACCGTGGGCAGGCGCAGTCTGACCAATGTGGCGGTGATCTGGATTGAAGGTTTGACCGACCGTTCCCTGGTGGATCGCATGTGCCGCCGATTGGCCCAAATTGATGTGGATGCCTTCCTGTCGCCCTCGGCGGTGGAGGAATACGTCACTGGCTCCCGGGTGACGGCGTTTCCCTTGCTGCAATATACGGAGCGCCCGGATCGATTTGCCAAAGGGCTGCTGGACGGTCGGGTGGGGCTGATGGTGGACGGATTGCCCCTGGCGTATCTGGCACCTGCCAATCTGGGCTATCTTATGGAAAGTCCGGAGGATCGCAGCCGGGATTTTCTCACCGCTTCCTGCATCCGGCTGCTGCGCTATGGGGCGCTGCTGGCCAGCCTGCTGCTCCCGGCGCTGTATATTGCGGTGACTACCTTCCATCCCCAGTGGCTGCCGGAGAAATTGCTGACCATCATTGTAAACAGCTGCCAGGAGGTGCCCTTCACCACGGCGGCGGAGGTGCTGGGGTTGCTGGTAGCCTATGAACTGCTCCAGGAGTCCGGCGTGCATCTGCCCCAGGCCATCGGCCAGTCGGTCTCCACCATTGGCGGTATTGTGGTGGGGACAGCGGCAGTGGAAGCGGGGCTGATATCCCCGGTGGTATTGATCGTGGTGAGCGTTGCCGGCGTATGCGGCTTTGTGCTGCCCAATCGGGATTTGGCAGAGGGAATACGTCTGTGGCGATTTGCCTTTGGTCTCGTGGCGGGTTATCTCGGTATGTGGGGCATTGCCTTAGGACTTGGAATTCTGGTATGGCATCTATATAGAATGAAGTGCTTAGGCGTGCGGTTTCTAACCTGGGCACCGGGGGGAGAGAAGACCATTCTAAGAAGAAGACTAAAGAATCAGAAATCAAGAGATCAGCACCTAAATCCGGAGGATAAACGCAATCAGAAATAAATTTCCAAAATCTGCAAAAAAGTGCTTGACAAAATGGGATGGGTATGCTAGTATATGCAAGTCGCCTGCG
>CAUWNA010000042.1:0-71399 GCA_963560135.1 uncultured Oscillospiraceae bacterium
TAGTCTCGAAACTTTTGTTTTTTCGAGTGTCTACTCTATGGGGAGCATATCATTGAGCAGCAGTCCCTTGAGTTTGTAAAATACACCCTCGACCCCTGGATTATCCGTTGGGAGCAGTCCATTCAACGCTCCCTGCTGAACTCCGAGGAAAAGAAGAAGTACTTTGCAAAATTCAATGTGGAAGGTCTGCTTCGCGGCGACTATCAGAGCCGCATGAACGGGTACGCCATCGGGCGGCAGAACGGCTGGATGTCCGCCAACGACATCCGAGAGTTGGAAAACCTCGACCGTATCCCGGCAGAGGATCGTGTATGTGGATTATGAACGCAGTTCCTGGCGGTATATGGACTATGACCAGAAGGCAATGCCCCATGAAGATTTGGGCTGCTATAAAATTGGTGGCGCAAATCACACGTTTTGTGATACAATGGACGCATACATGATCGGTAAAGGCAGCGGAAGCGCTTATGGTGGAAAATGGAGACCAAATCCCAATAAGCCGCAAGACCAGCGCTATCTGGGAAATCCCGGAGAAATCAAAAGAACGATAATGAATAACGGTGATGTTTACAAGACAAAAATGGGGCCTGATGGGCGAGCGGAAATAGAACGGCATGAGACAAATCACAACCGTGGAGATAAGCATACGAACCCACATGACCACAGAATTAGCTGGGATAATCCAGATGAACATCCGGTTCCAGGCCCGCCGATCAATTATCCGAATGGTGCACCAGAATTTAAGAACTTCAGCGAGGTGTTTTGCATGAAGGAAATAATTGTTCCATATGGCAGTATGAATTTTGAAACCATCAGTGAATTTAAGCGCAGCATCAACTGGGGTGCTGAGATTGAATTTGAGTGGAATGGGGCTGTGTTTAATATCATCAGATATGGTACCGATGGGAAAATAACAATCTACGCAGCAAATAAACCAGAAACTGAGAAAGTATGTGAGACGGCGGATGAGGCGCTGGAATACATGGTTGGCGATGATAGATTGCGGGACATCATTACCAAGGTTCATGTTGTATCCCGGTCGATTTGAAATAGATGCCTGTATGAAGTGAAAAACAAGGAAATTTGATGCTCTGAAATCTAAAAAACCGTTGGTAATACTGATGTTTTCAAAAAGTCCTATAAGAACACTCGCACCAAAAAGCAGATACCTCCTGGCTGTTTTGGCCCGGCAGGATTTCCACGAAAAACACCTTTTGTCCAAAGCAAACGGTGTTTTTCTTTTCAATCAGGGAACTTACATTCTCCACCGCCCAATTTAGGCCGGCTTCTGTTTCTTCGCCGGCTTGCGGTTTTTCTCTTCCAGAGGGTTCCATCTCCCGTTGGCATAATAAATGCTGTACAAAATAAACGGCGTGGCATATGATAGGCGATTATGCAGCAGCAGACCGGTACGAGGCTCTGACCCTGCAGCTGGGTGCATGTAAACGTACCCAAAATCTGGGCCCCCCGCATACCGCTGACACCGAAGGCAAAGGGCATCAGGCTCTTGCCAACGCCCTGCATCACGCCTTCGATGACGGTTCATATTCTACTGTATTACCTCGCTTTCTTAGGAAGCTCTCTGGCAAAAAAACACGCTTTAGCAGACTCGCACGGCAGAGGAAATCCCCTGCCGTGCGCATTTTTATTCAATCTTTCTGCATCAAGCGGGTGCGCTCATCCTACTTTTTTGGTCTCACTCTGCCAAAAACTTCACTGCCAGCGGATTCTGCCGCTCGATTTCCTGGAAGATGGCAATCTGCGCCACGATATGCTCCGGCCTGATGAACAGCTCACCGCCGCAGAGCATGTGATTGTACAGATTGTGGTAGAATCCACAGGTGCAGCTGCCAAACACATTGGCCTCATCCGCAGCCAGCTTAAGCTTCTCCTCGTGCCACACAATGTTATTGGTGCAGTAGGCAGGGCTTCCGTCGCTGTGATGCAGGGACTTATGATCCAGCTCATGCATGGGGCTTTCCTCATCGGAGAAATACTTGTACTGAATTTCAGAGGAATAGACCTTCATCGTGCCGTGGGTGCCGTACAGTTCAAACAGGCATCCGTCGGCATAAGCATTGGCCGGATTCACCTCGACCTCAAAACGCTTGCCGTCGGAATACTCCATGGAAGCAAACATGTAATCCTCGGCATCGCCAACAGAATTCCAAATTTCCAGCTTGGAGTAGATCTTCGGCAGTTCATCCGAATGGGCCAGGTCCATAATCTGCTCGATGGTATGAGCTGCATTGTTACGCATGGCGCCGCCCTCTCGGTACAGCAGGGTCTGCCAGTCATAGCGGCGGTTGAAGAAGCTCTGCCGTGCACGAACCAGCTTCACATCCCCAATGACCTTCTGATCCAGCAGCTGAACCATTTTCTCATAATAGGTGTTGAAACGATACTGGTGGAACACGGTAAAGACCACGTTGTTCCGCTTGGCAGCCTCTGCCAGCTCCCGGGCCTGTTCCACAGTCTTACACAGAGGCTTCTCACACAGAACATTGAAGCCATGGTTCATCAGGTCCAACGCAATGGCATAGTGCTCATTGGAATAAGAGGCATTGGTCACGAAGTCAATGTCCGTGCGATTGAACAGCTCCCGGTAATCCGAGTAGGTATCACAGCCAAAATCCGCCTTTGCCGCAGCAGCTCGGGCCGGGTCGTATTCCACCACGGCCACCACATTGCAAATATCATTATCCTTCGAGCGCAGAAATGCGCCATGAATGTCACAGCCGGAGCGGCCATACCCAATAATTGCCACATTTAATTTTCTCATAAAAAACATCCTCCTTTGGATTCACGCCGCAGACGGCTATTGCCGGCGGCAATTCCGCCCTTTTGGACAAGTACACTATACCACGTCTTCTCTTTACTTGCATTCTGTTTTATGATATTATAGTGCTATTTTCTGATATATTCTTCAAATAACTTCGTTTAAATCACCAAGCACGCAAAGGGTGTCGGAAAAGTTATGGACTTTTTAACTAAAATCCGCAAGATTAGTAACATCATTTTTGAAACGCTGAATTTGGATATTTATGTAGGGAACTTGGAAAGAAAAACCTTTCTGGAGCAATACCACACCCCCTATCCTGACTCCTTCTTCGGCTCCTGGGCCAGCTACACCGCATGGGCCTGGCGTTTTTTGAAAACGGACCGGCCTTTCTCCTGCATTTTCCATGAGGTGACGGATTTTGGGCTGATGTATCTGGATGCCCATATTTTAGACCCGGAGGGGCAGGTTGTGTACATCTGCATCGGCCCGGCACTGACAAAACCCTACTCCGATGCCTACATCAACCAACTGATGCGTCAAGAGGGCTGCCCACCGCAAAAACGGGCCAGCGTTGCAAACTTCTACAAAAGCAAGCCCTTTTTTAACTCCCGCATTCGGGATACTTTCTGGATCAGCTGCCAGCTTTTGGAACACGCCGCACAAATTGAACAATTCTCTATGGATGCTCCCACGGTGTGCAGGCCCATTTTCCAGCAGCCACCATCCAAATGGGACGACACGGAAACCCAGATTACCCCGGAGGAAATTGTCCTCAATTATGAAACCGAGAAGAAAGTCCGGGCGCTGATTGGCGTTGGTGACCGAAAAGGGGCCAAGGAACTGGCCTGTGCAGGTTCCAGCAACGATTTTACCTACCGCCACCCGGATGCCCCCCTGCGGGCAATCAAAAACACTTGGCTTTCTTGGAATGCAGTGTGCCGTGTTGCCGCCCACGATGGCGGTGCCAACGTCACCGACATTCATGCCGTCCACGAGGAATTCTCCGTTTTGATTGAAAACTGCACCAGCGCAGCCGACTTTATGGGCATTGGCGATGCGCTGATTGACCGCTACTGTGACTTGGTGATTGATGCTAGAACCCAGAATTACTCCGCCCCCGTAAAAAAGGCCGTAATCTATTTGCACAATCACTACTGCGAGCCGGTGACGCTGCCCCAATTGGCCCAGCAGACCCATTACAGCGAGGGGCATTTATCCCGCCGCATTCGAGAAGAAACCGGCCTGCCCTTCAACGCCTACCTCAATTCCCTGCGCATTGAGCATGCCTGCCGTCTGCTGGAAAGCGGAGACTATACCATCTCGGATGCCGCCTTGCAGGTGGGATTTTCCTCCTATTCCAAATTTGGCATCGAGTTTAAGAAATATGTAGGCATGACCGCAACGGCCTACCGCAAGCAGAAGCAGCATCAGCCCAGGACGTAGCTGCACCATGCCAAATGCCACATAAAAACGTCCCTGTGCACCATTGACACAGGGACGTTTTGGATATCGAGGAGCTCCCCTAAATTTTGGATTTCGTTTTTCAGGGATGTGTCTACCTCCCCGCTTCGGCAGCTTACACCTGCCGTCAAACACGTCACGCCCTCTGCAATTGACTTCTGACGGCCTATACCCTTGTGGAAACAGCTACGGAAGAATCCGTCGCTGACGAATTTGGCAGACTGGGAGATTTCTGATACGTTTCTCCGCAGGCCGGCCTTAGATTGCGCCGCATAATTTAGCGGCAGAAACCATGGCCACTTCCCGGTTTCTACCGCTGTTTTCTCCTTATGGGTGGGTTCTTTCGTTCTGGCTGCTTGGCTGTGCCGGGGCCGCAGGCCGCAGTTTTTCTTCTATACGCTGTGGCACTTGCAGCAGGCCCCAGCTCCAGAATAGGCTGTAAATGTAGGAAATTCCGAAAATCTGACCAATGGATTTTGGGCCTTTGTAATAAGCCGGCTGCCAAGGCATTTCCTGGGGATGCTGCGCAACAATCGCAAGGGCCAGCAGCACCGAGCTTTTGGTCAGGGTTTTGCTTCCCTCTTTCCGGGAGATGCACAGCTCCCCGCTGTAAGTGCCGTCCTTTCTGCGTTTTGCCTGGTAGGAAAAGGGCAGCCCGGAGACCGTTCGATAGGTGCAGTTTTGATGGGCCAATCACCACCTGCCACAGGGCCTGCTCAGCATTCTCCCCCTGCCTCAGGCGGTCATGAAGCTCGTCCAGGGCCTGCTGCCGGCTATATGCCATTTCCACCAATCTCCCTCCCCTCCTCCTGCCGGGGCAGCAGGTGCAGCATGACCACCTCTGGCTCATTGCCCCATCTGGGAATGGGCGCCGTGTTGGCGCAGCCTGCGGAGACTACCAAATGCCCATCATAGACACCATGGTGGTACTTTGGGAACAGGCCCTGTCCGGGGGCGAATACCCCACGGCCCAGCACCCGAATTTGCCCGCCATGACAGTGGCCGCTGAGAACCAAGTCCAGTCCGTAGGATGCCAGCTCCGGGTAATACTCCGGATGGTGGCACAGCAGCACCCGCACACCCGGCTGCGCTGCAAACCGCTGTAAAAATGCCCGATCGAACGTTTTGCTGATTTGTCGGCTGGGAATGCCGCCGAAGAAAATTCCGGCAATGGTCACTGCGCTATTTTCCAGCAGCTGGACCCCGGCTTTTTCCAGCACCGCCCGATCCGCATCCGTCAAATACAATTCATGGTTGCCGCGGCACACCACCATAGGGGCTATGCGGCCGCCCTCCTGAAAAAACTGCCAGCCGTATTCCCGATTGGTCTTACCGCTGGCGTGGCAGCCCCGCAGCGCTTCCATGGACTGGATTCCCCGGCAAATCATCCGAGAGCACAGGCTGCTGTCCTCTCTATCCAAGTTTTCCCCACGGTTGTGCCGCTCCAGGGTATCTCCCGCCACGGCAATGACATCAGGCCTCGCCTGCCGTAAAATTTCCAGCACTGGTTCCGGCGCAAATTCATGCAAATCCGTCACCAGGGCAATTTGCACCGGCCGGGACACTGCGCAGGGGATGCTGTATTCTGTTTTCCGCACGGGCACCACCTCCCTTATGTACGGCGCACAATACCGCACGCCTGTGTTTTTCTATCACTATACCCTAAAATTTCCAAAATGGCAATGTCTCCCGGGAAAAATTAAAAAATCTGTAAATCTCTGAATTTTCCTCTTGTTATTCTACAAGAGAACATGATATAATTTCTTTTATAGAATTCGGCAGTCTGCTGCCAGCCAGGAGGGGGAATCCATATGGCTACATCTGAATTTTCCAAAGCCATGATTGCCCAGGGGATGAAAGACTTGCTGAAAACCCAGCCTCTGGAAAGCATTTCCATCGGCGATCTGGCTCGCCAGTGCCAAGTGAGCCGCAGCACCATCTATTACCACTTCAAGGACAAATATGACATTGTCAGCTGGATTTTCCACTCGGAAATCCAGGCGGTTGTCTGCACCGACAAGGAAGTGGGCGCTTGGACGGAGAATCTGCTGGAAATGTGCCTATACCTGCAACGCAACCGAGAATTTTACATCCGTGTCCTCCGGGATATTGGTCAAAACAGCTTTACCGAATGCCTGATTGCTTTCTGCAAAGATGTCATTTTGCACCTGTTCCAGGAATCTCAAGCCGACCGGGTGCTGACCCAGCAGCAGATTCAAACCATTACAGATGTCTATGCCTACGGCATTGTGGGATTGATTACCGACTGGAGCCAGCGCGGCATGACCTCCGATCCTGCGCCTACGGTACAGACCATCCGGGACGTTATCAGCGGCAGCATTTATCGCAAGATGGTTTCCCTGCAATCCGAGCGCTGATTTTTCCAAAAGCTGAAAGGAGGCTGCCGAAGCAGCCTCCACAGGCTGTCGAAAATCCCCCACGGGGCTTTTCGACAGGTTTTTTGCAGTCTGCTGCGCGCATAATTTGTCCGCCCGTGGCGAACAAATTCCACACTTACAGCCTGATAAGTATTTTCGCCCAGGTACACGCCCCGATCGAAAATGGATTTGACTTTATTCGCCGCTACGGCGGCGAACTCTGTGAGGCACTTTTTTGACAAGCTGGGGAGGCTGCCGAAGCAGCCTCCTTTGTTATGCTTCTTTTTTCTCCGGCAGCTGCAAAAAATCCTTGATTTTCTGTCCGTCTGCAAATCCCTTTTGGTACAGCTCTACTAGATGCTGGTGGTTTTCCTCGGTTCTGTCCCGGGTCAGCGTCGTCACCCCACAGGTATCATCCGGCGCTACGATCAGCAGCCTTCCCTGGGAGGCATACAGCTCCGCCAGTGCCACACCGGTGTTGTAGGTCTGCGCCCGCTGGCACAGCCGCTGGGCTGCCACAGGATAATCTCGGCGAATCATTCTCGCCAGCTTCTCATCCATTTCCGGCGTGCGGACAAAATCCTCCGGCTTGGTCAGCAGCAGTACCACCTTATCGCAGCCCAGAGAAAACGCCTTTCCGATGGGAATGGGGTCGCTGAGTGCCCCGTCAAAGTAGTCCCGCCCATGCACCTGATAAGGGTGGCAGACAAAGGGAATGGCGCAGGATGCCTTCAGCGGGTCATAGCTGTCCAAATCCAAATCCTGCCTGCTGAAATAGTGAGGCTTTCCTGTCAGCGCATCGGTGGCCACCACGTAGTAGTCCATTTTGTTGTGCAGAAAGGCCTGGTAGTCCAGGGGGCTCTCCCCATCGGACCCACTCAGGGTATCGTACACATAGTCCAAGTCGATAAACGTTTTTTTCTTGAGGAAGTTGGAAATTCCGGCATATTCCTTTCTTGCGCCATACTCGGTATAAAAGCGGAAGTTCCGCCCTTTTTGCCCGGCAGCAAAGGAGGCCAAGTTGGCACTGCCGGCAGAAACACCGATTCCCACATCAAAGCCGATTCCCTGTTCCAGGCAGTAGTCCAGCACTCCGGCGGCATAAATTCCACGGTAGCCGCCTCCTACATCTACGATTCCCAGTTTCATGGTTTTCACCCTTTCTTGCGAAATAATTCTGCAAATTCATCCTACCACAATCCTTCGGCATTTGCAAAAGAAATCCGACGAATCGAGGAAAAATTCACCAAAACTTCACATTCCATTGCTTCTTATCACAGCATACCCATATTTTGACCGATTTACAATGGGCAGATTTCAGTCTCTGCCCAAAAGCCAGCCGTTTTCCCTGCTAAGGGGAAGATTTCTCCGGAAAGCGGTTGAATTTCCAAAATAGAGCCGCTATAATGAGGGCATATGCTCTTCTGCGTTCAGAACAGAAATGAGGTTATCTTTTATGGCTGATTTTACAAAAAAAGCAATCCGCAGCGCCTTTTTGAAACTTTTGGAGGAAAAGCCTCTCAAGCAGATTTCCGTGCGGGACATTGTGGAGGCCTGTGGAATCAACCGCAACACCTTCTATTATCACTATCAGGACATTCCCCAGCTGCTGGAATCCATCGTCAGCGAGGAGGCCGACCGTCTGGTGATGGAGCACCCGCAGTTTGACTCTATGGAATCGTGCATGAACGCCATTATTTCCTTCGCCCTGAGCAACAAGACCATCGTGATGCACATCTATAAATCCGTCAACCGGGACGTGTTTGAAAGCTACCAGTGGTGGGTGTGCGACTGTGTGGTGACCCGGTATGTGGACGGTCTGATTGCCGGAAGAACCATCTCCCCGGAGGACCGAAACCTCATCATCTCCTATGCCAAGAGTGTGGGCTTTGGTCTGGTGCTGGGCTGGTTGGAAAGCGGAATGGATGATAAGATTTGGGACTTCACCCACCGCATGTGCCAGCTGAAAATGGGCGACTTAGACCGGGTTATTGAGCGCTGCGTTCAGGAACCCCCCTGCTGATTCTGTCTGCTTCCCATGCTATCTTAGACATTTTTGCTCCTGTGCCTAAATTATAGGCACAGGGGCTATTTTTATCCATACCCCGGCTGCCTGGGCCGCGCTACAATGGGGATACCAAAATGTAAGGAGGCATGTTCATGGGCAAGGACGGACCCCAGTTCCCACCCCAGCATCAGAGGCAGAGCGCCAACAAGCGCCTGCGATTTGCCAAAATCGGCTATATCGTGCTGTCGGTGCTGATTTGCCTGCTTGGCCTGACGCTGGTGGCTGTCCCGGATTTTTCCGTGTCATTGCTGTGCTGGCTGGGCGGTATTTTGCTGACTGCCTTTGGCTGCATCCGCATTGTGGGATATTTTTCCCGGGATTTGTACCGACTGGCCTTTCAATACGACTTGGCCTTTGGCATTTTGATGATCGTACTGGGCCTTGTGCTGATTCTCAGGACCGATGCTATGGTGCACATTCTGTGCCTGCTGCTGGGGCTGAGCGTGCTGGCCGATGCACTGCTGAAGGTACAGATTGCCATCGATGCCCGGGCCTTTGGCATCCGGCGCTGGTGGATGATCCTGGCCACTGCCGTGGTGACAGGCTCTGTGGGACTGCTGCTTCTGCTGCGGCCCGCTGCCGGCGCCCAGGTCATTATGGTGCTGATGGGCATCTCGTTCTTGGGGGAGGGGCTGATGAATCTGACCACCGTGCTGTGCGCCGTACAGATTCTGAAAAAGCAATATCCCAAAATCGTAGACGAGGCATAATCCTCTGCCAAACAATACAAACGAACAAAGGAGAACAACGCTATGGACGCATCCACCGCTATCAAAAAATTCGGTTTGGAGCAGGCATTCCAGTATGTCTACAAAGACCCGGAGCAAAACCTGCTGAAGATGATGGACTGGGCCGACAAATTTGCCGGAGATGACCTGTTCCCCACCCAGCGCAAGGTCATCCGAGGCATTCTGGAGGACCCCAGCCACCCCTATTACGGCTTTGTAATGAACCTGCTGCACAATGTGGACCCGGAGGTGCTGAAAACCCTGGTGGTCAACTTCTTCATCAACAGCAACATTGTGGGCTGGCCCAAGCAGGAGCAGTACCGCAAGAAGTACAACTGCAACATTCCCTGGGCCATTCTGCTGGACCCCACCTCTGCCTGCAATCTCCACTGCACCGGCTGCTGGGCTGCGGAGTACGGCAACCGGCTGAATCTGAGCTGCGAGGAAATCGACAGCATCATTGCCCAGGGCAAGAAAATGGGCATCTACCTGTACATCTATACCGGCGGTGAACCCCTGGTGCGAAAGCAGGATTTGATCAAGCTGTGCCAGAAGCATGAGGACTGCGTATTCCTCTGCTTTACCAACGGCACCCTCATTGATGAGGACTTTGCCCAGCAGATGCTGCGGGTGAAGAACTTTGTCCCCGCCATTTCCCTGGAGGGTGACGAAGCCGCCACCGACAGCCGCCGCGGTGCCGGAGTTTATCGCCGGGTGGTGCGGGCCATGGAGATTCTGCGGAAGAACAAACTGGTTTTCGGCATCTCCTCCTGCTATACCAGCATGAACTATGATTCCATTTCCAGGGAAGCCTATTGGGACAGCCTCATCCAGATGGGGGCCAGCTTCATCTGGTACTTCCACTATATGCCTGTGGGAAACGATGCCTCCCCGGACCTGCTCCCCACCCCCGAGCAGCGGGAACTGGTCTATCACCGTATTCGGGATATGCGCCTGCGCAAGCCCCTGTTTGCCATGGACTTCCAGAACGATGCCGAATATGTCGGCGGCTGCATTGCCGGCGGCCGGCGCTACCTGCACATCAACGCCAACGGCGACGTGGACCCCTGCGTATTCATCCACTACTCCAACGCCAACATCCGGGAAAACACCCTGCTGGAATGCCTGCGTTCGCCTATTTTCCAGGCTTACCACGACAACCAGCCCTTCAACGGCAACATGCTCCAGCCCTGTCCCATGCTGGAAAACCCGGAGATTCTGCGCCAGCTGGTGGCCCAGACCGGCGCCCACTCCACGGATTTGCAAAGCCCCGAGTCGGCAGAACACCTGTGCAGCAAGTGCGACGGTTACGCTAAATGCTGGCAGCCCAAGGCCCAGCAGCTTTGGAAGAATTCCCCCAGAAACAAGGCAAACTGCCGCTGAATACTCCCGCCGCTGCCAAAACGGCAGCGGCGGTTTTGGTCACTTTGGGTTCACTGCCCAAAAAACAGTCTTGCAGGCAGTTCTATCCGTTTCTTAAATTCCCGTTCCATCTATAATGGAACACAGACTGGCGTGCCCTCGCCGGGGAGCGGCGGCAGCCTGAATGATAAGCGAGGCGAACACAAATGCATTTTTCCAAAGCGGTTGTAAAAGGCCGCATCCCCATTCTGATTCTGGCACTGCTGCTGATGATTCCATCGGTGCTGGGCATGGCCGGAACCCGAATCAACTACGATATGCTGGACTATCTGCCAAGCGACATGGAGACCGTCATCGGTCAAAACGCCTTGATGGAGGATTTCGGAAAGGGAGCCTTCTCCTTCATCATCATGGAGGATATGCCCGGCAAGGACGTAGCCAAGCTAAAGGCCCAAATCGAGCAGGTGCCCCATGTGGACACCGTGATTTGGTATGACTCCCTGTTCGACCTGTCCGTGCCCATGGAGCTGCTGCCGGAATCCGTTCTGCGGGAATTCAACACCGAGCACTCCACCATGATGGCCGCCTTCTTCGACACCGCCACCTCCGAAGATGACACCATGGATGCCATCCGTCAGATTCGCAGCATCTGCGGCAAGCAGTGCTTTGTCTCCGGCATGTCCGCACTGGTGACGGACCTGAAGGACCTGTGCGAGCGGGAGGAGCCGATCTATGTGGGTCTTGCCGTGGCTCTGGCGCTGGCTGCCATGCTGGTTCTGCTGGACAACTGGCTGATTCCCTTTGTTTTTTTGGCTTCCATCGGCATGATGATTCTGCTGAACATGGGCACCAACTACTTTCTGGGGGAAATATCCTACATCACCAAAGCGCTGTCGGCTGTGCTTCAGCTAGCCGTAACCATGGACTATTCCATTTTCCTCTGGCACAGCTACTCCGAGCAGCGTGCCGCCTGTCCCAGTCACACAGATGCCATGGCCATTGCCGTTCAGAAAACCCTGACCAGCGTGGTTGGCAGCTCCGTCACCACGGTTGCCGGCTTCATTGCCCTGTGCTTTATGACCTTCACCATGGGGCGTGACTTGGGTATCGTCATGGCCAAGGGTGTCATCCTGGGTGTCATTGGCTGCGTCACCGTGCTGCCGGCCATGATTCTCCTGCTGGATAAGCCCCTGCAAAAGACCATGCACCGCCCCCTCATCGGCAACATGTACCGTTTTGCCAGTGGCGTGGTGAAGCGGCACTGGATTTTCCTGCTGATTTTCGCCATTGTTTTGTTTCCCGCCTATCTCGGCTATGACAAAACCAACGACGAAGTTTACTATGACATGGGCCAGTGCCTCCCCCAGGATATGGACTATGTCATCGCCAATGAAAAGCTGGTCCAGGAATATGACATTGCCTCCACCCACATGCTCCTACTGGACCGCACCCTAAGCCCCAAAACCACCCGGGAGATGGTGAAAAAAATGGAGCAGGTGGATGGCGTTAAGTATATTCTCAGTCTGGAGTCCATTCTGGGCTGCCGCATTCCAGAGGAGGTGCTGCCCCAGGATTTGGTCTCCACCCTGAAAAGCGACCGCTGGGAGCTGATGCTGGTCAATTCCCGGTACAAGGTGGCCAGCGATGCTGTCAACAGCCAGATTGATGAACTCAACGCCATCTTAAAAACCTATGATCCCACCGGCATGCTCATTGGCGAAGCGCCCTGTATGAAGGATATGATTGAAACCACTGCCCATGATTTCCAGGTGGTCAATGCCGTATCCATTCTGGCAATCTTCCTCATCATCGCCCTGGTAGAAAAGAGCATTACGCTGCCATTTCTTCTAATCACCGTGATTGAGACTGCCATCTTCATCAACCTGGGCCTGCCCCATTATCTGGGGCAAAGCCTGCCCTTCATCGCCCCCATCTGCATCAGCACCATTCAGCTGGGCGCTACTGTGGACTATGCCATTCTGATGACCACCCGCTATAAAGCCGAGCGCATCCAAGGAAACTCCGCTCGGGATGCGGTGCAGATTGCCTTGGCCACCTCCATTCCCTCGGTGGTGGTATCCGGCATGGGCCTGTTTGCTGCCACATTCGGTGTGGCGCTGTATTCCGAAATTGACATTATCCGCTCTATGTGTATGCTCATGGCACGGGGCGCCGTGGTGAGTATGCTGTGTGTCATCTTCATTTTGCCGGCTCTGCTGCAGCTGTGCGACAAGCTGGTATGCAAAACCACGCTGGATATGCGAAAGAATTGTGCTACCAAGGAGGTTATTTCTCAATGAAACCCATTCTGCAAAAAGGCTGCGCCGCCCTTTTGGGTGCAGCACTGGTCCTGAGCCTCAGTCCTGTCCATGCCTGGGCAGCCCAGGCTGTGAAAAAGGATGAAACCGTATACGTCTTTGCTTCCGCCGATGGTTCCATCAAAAAGTGCACCGTCAGCGACTGGCTGGAAAACACCGGCAAGGCCGCTTCGATCCAAGATAGCTCCCGCCTCACCGGCATCGAAAACATCAAAGGCGACGAGACCTTCACCCAAGGCAAAGACCATGCCTTGGTATGGAACGCCGGAGGCAGCGACATCTATTACCAGGGCAACACCAGTGAAAAGCCACCGGTCAATGTCCGCATCACCTACCAGCTGGACGGCGCTCCCATCACGGCACAAAAGCTGGCCGGTCAGAGCGGCCATGTCACCATTCGCTTCGACTACGAAAACACCCTGACCAAAACCGTCACCGTCAAAAACAAACAGGTACAGATGTGCGTGCCTTTTGCAGCGGTTACGGCAATGATGCTTCCGACTGACCATTTCCGCAACGTCACTGTTACCAACGGCAAACTGGAAAACCTGGGCAACGAAATTGCCGTGCTTGGCATTGCACTTCCCGGAATGCAGGCCTCTCTGGATCTGAAGTCGGAGGATTTGGAAATTCCGCAGTATGTAGAACTCAGTGCCGATGTAACGGACTTTACCCTTGCCGGCACTGTAACCCTGGTTTCCAACACCTTTTTGGACGATCTAAACACCAAGGATCTGAATGTTGCCGATTTGCTGGATGCCAGCCGGCAGCTCACCAGCGGAACCGGGCAACTGATTGACGGCGCCGGCAAGCTGTCCGAGGGCCTGGCCACCCTGCTGGATAAATCCAGCGAACTGGTCAAGGGCATCAATCAGCTGAAAGAAGGCTCCATGCAGCTGAAAACCGGTGCCGATACCCTCAGCGGCGGCGCTGCCCAGCTTCAGACCGGTGCCGCCCAGCTGTCTCAGGGGCTGTCCACCCTCAGCGCCAACAGCGAGAGCCTGCGCAGCGGCGCACAGCAGGTTTTCCAATCTCTGCTGTCCTCCGCCTCGGCTCAGCTGGCGGAAAAAGGGGTCCAGGTCTCCTTGTCCATCGACAATTACGGCAGCGTTCTGGGCGGTCTGATTGACCAGCTGACCAACGGCGCCCATGACGAAGCCCTGCGGAAAGTCACGGCCGCTGTCGAGGAAAAGCGCCCGGATATCCAGGCAAAAGTCTCCGCTGCCGTCACCCAGCAGGTGCAGGCCCAAGTCACCGAAGCCGCCACACAGGCCGCCCGGGAAACCGTCGCCCAAGCCGTCCAGGCGAATCAGGATGCCTTTCTGGCCCAAGTTTTGACCCAGCACCTGGGCATGACCCCTGAAGAATACGCAGCCGCCATAGAAAACGGCACCGTCACGCCGGAACAGCAGCAGGCCGTGGAAGATGCGGTGGCTGCCGCTATGGAAAGCGCCATCGGCCAGCAGATGCAAAGCCCCGAAGTTCAGGAACGTATCACCGCCGCCGTGGAAGCCAATATGGCCTCGAGCGATGTGCAGGCTACCATCGCCCAGCTGACCAAAGAACAGACTGATTTGAAAATCCAGGAAGCCATCTCCGCTGCTATGGCATCGGAGGAAGTTCAGGCACAGCTGAACGCCGCCGCCAAGAATGCCGAGGCCATTACGGCGCTGAAAGCCTCTTTGGACAGTTATAACAGCTTCTACGTCGGTGTGATTTCCTACACCAAGGGCGCCGACCAAGCCACCGCCGGTGCTAACGATCTGAAAAAAGGTGCTGACACCTTGAAAACGGGCATGGATACACTCGATAGCGGCATTGGCACACTGAACGAGGGCATCCAGCGGATGCAGGAGCAGTCCCCCGCCCTGGTAGACGGCGTGGCCCAGCTCAGTGATGGTTCCGTCCGTCTCAAGGAGGGCCTGGACAAGCTGATGCGGGACGGCATTCGCAAGATTGCTGACTTGGCCGAGGAGGACCTGGATAACCTGGTGGAGCGGCTGCGCACCAGTGCGGATCTGGCGCAGGCATACACCAACTTCTCCGGCATCTCCGATGGCATGGAGGGCAGTGTCAAATTCATCTATCGCACCGATGCCATCAAAACCCCTGCATAATCCCCAAAGCAACAGCGCAGCGCCCAAACAGGCACTGCGCTGTTTTTCATTTCCCGGGATTTGTTTCTTGACGAGGGCGCGTGGATTTTGTATAGTAACCATATCCTGCCGCCTATTTTTGACGCAGCCCCCGGCAGATTGCCACCATCCATCCACAGCTGAGCAAAAACGGCAGATAATAGGTGCCAATGCGGTACAGCAGCAGCACCGACAAGGTGCTCTCCCCAAACAGCTGCGAAAATACCAGGAAGAAGGACACCTCCACAGAACCCATACCTGCCACGTTGGGCAGCACATTGGAAAACAGGAACATCAGCCCGCTCAGGCCCAGAATGTGCCATGCGTTTTCCGCTCCTAAGCCCAAAATCCAGGCGCACAAGCCAGGTGCTGCGTACAGCGCCGCCAGCTTGGTCAGCTCCAGCAGAAATATCTTCCACAGGCCCCTCCGGTCCTTCATCAGGCTCTGCGTGTTCTCATACAGCAGGGTAATGTGCTCTGACCAGTGCTGCTTTCGCTGGGGCCACTTGCCGGTATCCGGCAGCTTGGCAATCAGCCACAGAGCCACCTGCTTTACCCTGCCCCAAGTGCAAATCAGCAGCAGCCCCACAATCACCGCAATGCAGGCCCCATAGGCCAGCGGCAGATAGGACGCCAGCCCCGGCAAAGTCTTTGCAATCCAGCCCCAGTCTGCCAGCAGGTACACCGTTGCCCACAGCAGAACCGTTACCTTGTGAAACAGATAGGCCACCGACAGCAGGCCCACTGCATGGCTCACCGCCATTCCCTTTTTGTGCAGGTATAGGCTCTGCATGGGAATCTTTCCGCCGACCACCATGGCAACAAAGGAAAACACCCCAATATACGACACATCCAACCCGTTTTGCAGGCGGAAGCCCGGCAGACTTTTCCTTAAAATATAGCGGTAAATCAGCCCTTCCATCAGCTGATACACCATGCTCAGCCCCAGCAGCAGGGCAATCCACCCCAGACTGACCTGCGTCAAAACCTGCCAAATCTGTGGGTCCATCTTGTGCACCACGCTGAAAATCAGCACTGTCAGCACCACAAAGAGGAGCATTCCCCAAAGCAGCGAGTGTTTCTTTTTTCCCTTGTCCATATAACATCCTCCGTGTCCGTATGTTGCCGGCTTTTTGCCGCTCCCTTATCCTACTTCGGTCTATATCCGTGAGAATATGGGAATTATCCCGCAAATGCCTGAATTTTAGGCATCCGCCTGGAACTGTTTGGCGGATGCTGTGTACTTTATCAGATAGGAGTGTATAAATTGTGAATCAAAAGTGGTTTCGCAGTCTTTTTCGCCGCCGGGTTTTGATTGCCCTGCTGATTGCGGTGCAGTGCGGGTTTTTGTTCTACCTGATTGCCACCGGCAGCCGGCTTTCTGCGGCGCTGGACCAATTTTTGCGCCTGATCAGCATTCTGGTGATTCTGTACATCATCTCCAAGCGGGACAAGGGGGCCTATAAAACTGCCTGGATTTTGCTGATCCTCACCTTCCCCCTGTTCGGCGGCCTGTTCTATCTGCTCTTTACCTGCCAATCCTCCAAAAAGCGAATTGCCAAGCGCATTGACAAGATTCAGTCCCAGACCCAGGGGCTTTCCCTGCTGCCCGGCAGCGGCTATGACCAGGCCCGGCAGCAGATGGGCACCGTGTTCCCCCAGGTGCGGTATTTGCAGGATTTTGTGGGCTATCCCGTGTACCAAAACACCGCCACCACCTATTACCCCACCGGGCAGGACATGCTGCAAGGGCTGCTGCCCCAGCTGCGCCGGGCCAAGCGGTATGTCTTCCTGGAATTCTTCATCATCCAGGAGGGGGTCATGTGGAATCAAATCCTGGACATTCTCGCCCAAAAAGCCGCCGAAGGGGTAACGGTCCGGGTGCTTTATGACGATTTGGGCTGCTTTTTGAAAATCCCGGCGGATTTTCCCCAGCAGCTCCAAGACAAAGGCATCGCCTGCTACAAGTTCAATCCCTTCCGGCCCTTCCTCACCGCCATGCAGAACAACCGGGACCACCGCAAAATCATCTCCATCGACGGCCAGGTGGCCTTCACCGGTGGCATCAACCTGGCGGATGAGTACATCAATGCCGTGGAGCGGTTCGGCTACTGGAAGGACTCCGGCATCTGCCTGGAGGGCAAGGCCGCTTGGAGTCTGACGCTGATGTTCCTGCAAACCTGGCAGCTGTGCACCAAGCAGATGGAGGACTTTGCCACATTTTACCCCTGGCAGCACACCCCCTGCCAAATCCCCACCGACGGCTTTGTGCTGCCCTATGGCGACAGCCCTCTGGACAGTGAAAATGTGGGCGAGCACGTATACATGCAAATTCTCAACCAGGCCACCGACTATGTCTACATCTGCACCCCCTATCTCATTGTGGACGACAGCATGGTTTCGGCCCTGACCCTGGCCGCCAAGCGTGGGGTGGATGTGCGCATTCTCACCCCCCACATCTGGGACAAGCGGCTGGTGCATATGACCACCCGCTCCTACTACCGAGAGCTGATTCAAGAGGGTGTGAAAATCTACGAATTTTCCCAGGGCTTCCTCCACGCCAAATCCTTCGTCTGCGACGACCGCATTGCCACCGTGGGCACCACCAATCTGGACTTCCGCAGTCTCTACCTTCACTTCGAGTGCGGTGTGTGGATGTATGGCACAGCCTCGGTGCTGGACGTGAAGCGGGACTTCCTGGACACCCTCCCCTCCTGCCAGCAGATCACCGAGGCGGACACCTTCCGCCATCCGATCGCCAAATTTTTCCAGGAGTGCCTGCGAATCTTCGCCCCGCTGATGTAAATAAAATCTGCGTACCATTTTATTCGGTACGCAGATTTTTTGTATTTTACTGAAATGGATTTGCTGCCAGACTTCCCTTTCCATCGTGGAAAATTCCACCTGCCAGAAGGTATGCTTTCAGCCGCCGCTGCAAGCTGGTATCCTCCGGATAATCTTCCACCGGAAGGCTGGGATTTTTGAACACCCACTGCACAACGCCTTGGCTGGGCGCCGCCACCTGCGCAATGGAAAAAGAGCGCTGAAAGGCCAAAATCCGAGACTGCTCCGGCAGCAGCTCTCTCAGCTGGGGCGACAGCAGCCAGGAGCAGCAGAACATCTCCGCCCCGGCATACGCCGGAAACACCCGGTCAATCACCGCCCGGGCCTGGTGGTAGGATTCCTTCAGCAGGGGCAGCTCCAGGCGCACGTCCGTGGGAATGTGCAGGCTGATTCTGCCATCGGCCCGAAGCTCATATTCCAGCTGGCCAATCCGAAACAACCGGCAGGAAATCTGGCGCACCGTCCAGAAATCCCGGTCAAAGCCATAGATGCCATAGCTCTCATGGTGCTCGCACACAAAGCGGGACAAGCAGCCCATGGTATCCACATATATCTGACGGGACAGGCCCAGCTGCTGATACTTCGGCCAGGCATCCAGGGCGCAGCGGAGCATACAGCACAGCATTTTGATGCCCCCAGGATCCGGGGCCAGCCGACTTCGCAGCGCTTCGATTCCCTGCTGCCAAGTATCCTCGCAGGTCAGTTCCGAAAGATCCGGAGAAAAATCCGGCCGCCGGTGCCATTGCAGCACCTGCACCGTTACCTCCTGGGGCATCTGAATTTCACGGCACAGCTGTTCCATCACAAAGCTCCTCCTGCTCCCGGAAGGGGGCAAAAATTTTCTCCATCACCGTAATGTCATACAGCCCCACCAGGGCGCAGCCGCAAATCACCCACAAAAAGCCGGTGAACACAAACACCCTCGGCAGCAGCACCGCCACCAGCAGGGGCAGCAGATTCATGCCCGTCACCAGCAGCATGGTTGGCAGCCGGGCCAGGCTCAGCAGAACTCCATTGATCACCATATCCCGGATGCTGCCAGGAAACTGAGACAGCAGAGGAAAAATGATGCCGGCGAAAAACACCAGGGCAAAGGCAGCAAAAAATACCAGCGCAATCACCAGCATCCGTCCCGGGAAAGTCAGTCCTGCCAGCAGCCGGTAGTCCAGCCACAGCATGGCCGCCAGAAACACCATCACCAACCACAGCACCGTGGCCCGGCCGAAAGACCGACGGAAGGCATTCCAGAATACCTTCGCCCCGCAAGGCTCCCCAGCTCGGAACGCATACAGGCAGCTGAGCATGGCGGTGGTGGATGCACCGATGGTCACAAGCGGCAGACTGGACACCAGCCACAGCAGATTGATCACCGTCAGCTCCACCAGCCGTCCGCAAAAAATCATAAATTTCGACTCAGGGGTTATTTTCATTCCGATTCTCCCTATCTTTGTATTTGCTCACTTGCCATTGCGGCCAATGGGGCTGTCCGGCTTATGGATGTGGGTTTTGGACAGCTGGTTCAGCGATTCCTCATACCGGTCGTTGGCAAAGGCCGTGTAGAGAATATCCACCACATTCAGCTGGGACATCCGGGAGGACATGGCGCCGCTGCGAAAAATCGACTCCGCCGCCGAGGTGTACAACTTATAGTCCGCCAGCTGGGACACCGGCGATTCCACGCACCGGGTAATGGCAATGATGGGGGTTTTGTTCTCTTTCAGGGTCTGCATGCACTCGATGATTTCCACCGTAGCACCGGAATAGGAAATCACCAGCGCCACATCCTCTGGCGTGGCGTTGCGGGCCTGAAGCAGCTGGGAATGCCAATCCTCGTTGATGATGCACAGCTTGTTCAGCCGCAGAAATTTCAGGTACGCATCCTTGGCCGCACAGAGGGAGGCTCCCAAGCCGAACAGATAGATGGTCTTGGCCCGGCGCAGCTGCTCCAGGCAGCTGCGGAGCACCTGCACATCCAGCATCTGCTTGGTTTCTTCCAGAGAAAGAATGTTGAGATAGGTAATTTTCTCAATGATCTCCTCCAAAGAGTCCGACCTGGCAATCTCCTTGTGCTCACTGTGCTGGCGCTGCTCCCGCAGGGCCATTTCGTAGCTCACCGCCTTGCGGAACTCCTTGTATCCGCCAAAGCCTGTGTGATTGCACAGCCGCACGATGGTGGAGGGGGAAGAAAAGGTCTCCCGGGCCAGCTCGTGGACGCTCAGATCCACCACCAGCTGGGGATTCTCCAAAATCCGCTGAGCAACTCCCCGTTCTGCATTGGAAAAACTCTCTGATCGCTCTCTCAGTGCCAGCAGTGCATTGGTCATCGGCAATTTCCCATCCTTTCAAACAGAATGCCGGGCCTTTTGGGCTTCGGCATGTGCTACATTTTAACTTGTTTTTCCCCCGGTGACCATTCGCTTAGTGCCTAAATTATCTTGATCACTTTTGTGCATGATGCACACACACCCATTCCCCCGCCCAAAAATGTTTCAGCAAAAGTCCCAAGTTTTCCTTATTTGAACCAAGGTTTGAAACTTTATTTCAAATATTTCCAAAATCCTTGACACAAAGTTTTTTATGGTTTAAGATATCTGTGAAGCCTGTACAAAACCACCATGGTTTCCGGCTTCCATTTTGTTCAGCTTGAACGGCACAAGCCGATCAGCATACCACTAATTTAGGAGGAACACAAGAATGAAGAAGATCATTGCCTTAGCACTGGCCTGCATGATGGTTCTGGGCATGCTGACTGCCTGCGGCGGCGGCGATAAGCCCGCTCCCACCGAAGGCAGCAAAACCGAAGCTCCCCAGGGCACCCAGGCCCCGCAGGAAGCCAAGCCTGACACCATCGTGGTGATGGCACCCCCGGTCACCGGCGAGTACCTGAACAACCTGAAAACCTGGGCTGCGGATTTCAACGCCCTCTACCCCCACCTGACGGTCCAGATCATCGAAACCTCCTGGGGTGACCACTCCGACAAGCTGTCCACCATGGCCCAGGCCGGAGAGGCTCCTGACATTGCGGAAATTTCCTCTGGTTCTCTGGGTACTTACGTGGAGATGGGTGTGGCCATCGACATTGCCAAGTATCTGTCCGCCGAGCGTCTGGCCGACTATGATGCCAACGCCCTGGAGTACATGTCCCTGGAAGGCACCGTTTACGGCCTGCCCCTGTACCTGACCATTCAGTCCATTGGTGCCAACAAGACCCTGATGGAGGAGCTGGGCATTGACGTTGCCAAGATCCAGAAGGAAGGCTGGACCTACGAGGAGTTCCTGGAAGTCATCAAGACCGGCACTGAGGGCAACCGCTTCGGTTTCGTCTTCGCCAACGCCGGTGTCACCGCCACCGACATGCTGAACATCTTCGGCGCCGGTGCCGGCCTGAGCAACAACTTCACCCCCGACCTGAAGTACACCTTCACCTCCGAAAATATGCTGACCCTGCTGAGCGCCATCGAGGAGATGACCAAGTCCGGCTATATGCCCAACTACGGTGTGGAAGCTGGCCAGCGGATGGTCATGTGCCAGACCGGCAACGCCATGATTTTCGGCAAGGCCATGCCTCTGTTTGAGTCCAACTTCAACAAGAACAACGCTGCTCTGGAAGCCAACGACGGCACCGCCGTGGAAAACTCCCTGCCCATGGAATACGCCTTCCTGCCTGTGCCCACCATGATGGGCTGTGCTGAGTCCTGCTACGGCACCGTGGACGGCCTGATTGCCATGCGCAACAAGAACACCACCGACGAGCACCTGCAGAACGTGCTGCTGTTCATGGACTACATCTGCTCCGGCGAGCGGATCGCCTCCTGCATGAACGAGCTGTACCTCGATCCCGTCTGCCAGTCCGGCCGGGATGCCCTGGTTCTCCAGGAAGGCCGTGACCAGGACAACCTGGATACCGCTGCCCGCTGCATCGGCATGGTGGAAGCTCCCCCCGCCGGTGTCACCGCTGAGATGACCGCCACCGCCAAGAAGCTGATGGACGAGCAGATCGTGCCCAAGTTCCAGCTGCTGCTGGCCGGCGAGGCCACCGCACAGGAGGTCTACGACCACATCTGTGAGGCCGCCTTCGATGCCTTCGGCGAGGAAAACTGCGTTTCCGGAAAGATTGGTTAATTAAAGCTCTTTCCCACCCCACCTTGGTGGGGTGGGAACTTTTATCCTTGGGAGGTATGTCATGAACGGCACAAAGCAACAGCGGCTCTCGACCCACCGAAAATTCCGCTTCACCAACGATGATATGTGGGGCTATCTCTTCATCGCCGCCGCAATGATTATTTTCGGCGTGTTCACTCTGTATCCTGTTTTCAACGCAATCTATACCAGCTTCTTTGAGTACAAGCCCTTTGGCTCTGAATTTGTCGGTTTCCAAAACTACATCGACACCCTGAAATATTCCAAGTTCAACCTGTTCTATAAGGCCGCCTGGAACACCCTGGTGTACACCGCCATTGTGGTACCCCTGTCGCTGCTGATTTCCTTCAGCGTAGCGGTCATGATTCTGCCCTTTAAGAAAAAGACCCAGTCCGTTTTCAAAGCCATGTACTACCTGCCCGGCGTAGCCTCTGGTGTGGCGCTGTCCGTGGTGTGGCTGTGGCTGTACGATTCCTCTCCTGACGGACTGTTCAATCAGCTGCTGGGCTTCTTCGGCATTCCCGCTCAGAACTGGCTGTCTTCCACCAAGACCTCCATGCTGTCGCTGATCATCATGGCTCTGCTGTCCAGCCACGGCACCCAGATCATCACCTACATCGCCGCCCTGATGGGCATTGACAACAGCTACTTTGAAGCAGCCGAGCTGGACGGAGCCAACTTCATGCAGAAGGTGCGCTACATCGTCTGGCCCCTGGTGAAGCCCACCACCCTGTTTTTGCTGGTCACCGGTGTCATCGGCTCGTTCCAGGTGTTTATGAACGCCTACATGATGACCGGCGGCGGCCCGGACAATTCCACCACCATGATCGGCCTGCTGATTTACAACAACGCATTTGAGTATGGCAAGTACGGCCTCGCCTGCGCCCAGGCCATTCTGCTGGCCATTGTCATTGCCATCATGTCCTTGTTCCAGTTCAAGATGATGGGCACCGACGTCGAGTATTAAGGAGGTATCGCAAGTGGCAACCGGTTTATATTCTCAGCATCTGCACAACAAAAAGGTGCTGTATCTTCGCAATACGGTGATCACCGTGGTCCTGCTGGTACTCGCCGCCGCCACGCTGTTCCCCATCTTCTACATGATTATGTCCGCCTTCGGCCCCAATGTGGCCACTGCCGGCAATATGCGCACCATTTTCCCCAGCCGCTTCACGCTGGAATCCTTCCAGGCATTCTTTGACTTCAACCAGTACTCCCTGCGCTGGATTTGGAACAGCGTGGTGGTTGCCGCCGGTACGGTGGTGGGCAACGTGGTCTTTGCTTCCATGGCAGGCTACGCCTTTGCCAAGATCCGCTTCAAGGGCAGCTCCTGGCTGTTCAGCCTGATCCTGGTGGCTATGATGATTCCCTACCAGGTCACCCAGGTGCCCCTGTACATCCTGATGGTGCAGAAATTCTCCATGACCAACACCTATGCCGCCATGATTCTGCCCAGCCTGTGCACCGCCTACAACATTTTCCTGTGCAAGCAGTTCTTCACCGGCCTGCCCACCCCGCTGATTGAAAGCGCCAAAATTGAGGGCTGCAACCAGATGCAGATTTTCGTGCTGGTGATTCTGCCCCTGGCAAAAACCGTACTGGCGGTTATGGCCATCAACACCTTCATGTCCAGCTGGAACAACTTCTTCTGGCCCTTCCTGGTGACCAACGATCCCGCCATGTACACCATTCAGGTGGGTCTAAAGCAGTTCAAGTTCGCCAATGAAACCCTGTTCGCCCCCATGATGGCCGGTGCCACCATTTCTGCCCTGCCCATGTTCATCATGTTCTTTGCCTTGCAGAAATACTTCATGGAAGGCGTGACCATCGGCGCCGTGAAGGGATAAGAGGTTGCTATGATTCGACAGTATCACACTTCCGATGCCCCTGCTCTGCTGGCGCTTTGGAACAGCGCCGGTGTCCGGGCCGGTTACGCACCCCTGGATGCCCGGCAACTGGATGTACTTCTTTTGCAGCACCCGGATTTTTCCCCGGAATACACCTTCGTGCTGGAAGATAACGGGCAGCTTCTGGGCTTCGTCAACGGCTGCACCGGCAGCCACATCCCCAAGGGGGATGTGCGGGGATATCTCAGCTGCCTGCTGCTGGACGAGAGGGTCGACACCGATGCCAACACCCAAGCGCTGCTTAGCCCTCTGGAAGATGCCTTCCGCCGGGCCGGACGCAGTTTCTGCGCCGTCACCTTCTTCAACCCCATTCGCCTGCCCTGGCTGATTCCCGGTACGCCGGGCCATCAGCACAACAACGCCCCCGGCATCGCCACAGACCTGCCTCTGCACAGCAGAATGCTGGCTCTAGGATACCAGCAGGCCGCCGTTGAGTGCGCCATGTATCTGGACCTCAGCCAATACCGGACCCCTGCTTGGGTGGAGGAAAAAGCCGCCGCCATGGCCGCCCAGGGCTACACCGTCTGCCCCTATGACCCGAAGCTGCACACCGGGCTGGAAAATATGCTGCTGGCCCTGGAAAATCGCCTGTGGCAGCAGGAGATCTCCTCCGCTGCCCAAGCCGGCCAGCAGGTGCTGGTGGGTCTTTCCGGCCGCACCTGTGCCGGATTCACCGGCCCCATCTACCCTGAGGAAACTGGCCGGGGATACTTTGCCGGCATCGGCGTTGCTCCCCAGTACGGCCGCCACGGCCTGGGCACCCTGCTGTTTTACCGGCTGCTGGAACGGGAGCAGGCCGCCGGAGCCAAGTACATGTCCCTGTTCACCGGGCAAACCAACCCCGCCAAACAAATCTATTCCGGCGCCGGATTCCGAGAGGTTCGGACCTTCGGCGTCATGCTCAAGGAGCTGTAACCTATGGAACACAAGAAACACACCGTTCTCGCCATTGGCGCTCACATCGGTGACGCTGAGCTGACCGCCGGTGCTCTGCTGGCCACTTGCGCCGTCCACGGCGGAAAGGCCGTCACCCTGGCCCTCACCGCCGGAGAAAAGGGTGCTCCTGCCGGAGCTGACATTGCCCAGTACCGCCGCAGCAAAATTGCAGAAGCGGAAGCCTTCGCCGCCGACCTGGGCGGCCAGGCCTATGTGCTGGATTACGAGGACGGGCTGCTGCCGGATGACGACCAGGTCCGCTTCGCCGTCTGCGACGTTATCCGCAAGGTCAAGCCCGACATCATCGTCACCCACCATGCCAACAGCATGCACAAAGACCACGCCGCCTGCCACCGCATTGTGGTGGATGCCTGGTTCTATGCCGCCATTGCCGGATTCCAGCGGGAGGAGCCGAAGCACTTCGCCCCTTACCTGTACTTTGCCGAAAACTGGGAGGATGCCCCCGGTTTTGAGCCGTATGTCTATTTGGACGTGTCCGACGGCTATCCCCTGTGGGAAAAGGCCATTGACCACCACTGGTTTGCAGTGCACTCCACCAGCTTCCCCTACAAGGAGTACTACGCCCATCTGAAACGGCTGCGGGGCATCCAGGGCCGGAAGGGCTACTGCGAAGCCTTTATGATCCCACCGGAGCAGCACCGGCTGGTGCGCACATTGGAGGAGATGTAAGCATGGTTGAACTGAACAAAATCGCCACCGAACAGCGAAATCCCGGCACCATGAACATTGACACCCTCTCCACCCTGGATATGGTCAAGCTCATCAACCGGGAGGACCACCGGGTGGCCGAAGCCGTCAGCCAAGTTACGTGCCAAATCGCCCAGGCGGTGGACGTGATCGCAGACAGGCTCGCCCGAGGCGGCCGGCTGATTTACTGCGGTGCCGGAACCTCCGGGCGACTGGGGATTCTGGATGCCGTGGAGTGCCCTCCCACCTATTCCACCGAGCCGGAGATGGTTCAGGCCCTGATGGCCGGCGGCTACGGCGCCATTTTCAAGGCCGTGGAAGGTGCCGAGGACAGCAAAGAGCTGGGCGTTGCGGACATGCAGCAGATTGCCTTCAGCGGCAAGGACGTGCTGGTGGGCATCGCTGCCTCCGGCCGGACCCCCTATGTGCTGGGGTGCATGGAATACGCCCGGAGCTTGCAAGCACCGGTGATTGCCGTCACCTGCTGCCCCGGCTCCCAGCTGGACCGCTATGCCGACATCGGCATTGCCCCCACCCCCGGCCCGGAGGTGATCACCGGCTCTACCCGGATGAAGTCCGGCACAGCACAAAAAATGGTGCTGAACATGCTCTCCACCGGGGCCATGATTAAGCTGGGCAAGGTCTACGGCAACCTTATGGTAGATGTTAAGCCCTCTAACGAAAAGCTCATCCGCCGGTGCATCACCATCGTCTGCACCGCCACCGGCTGCACGGAAGCGGAAGCGGAAGCTGCACTGGAACGCTGCGACTATCGGCCGAAGGTAGCCATCATCATGGTTCTTCGCAAAGTGGACGCCTGCCAGGCCGAGCAGCTGCTGGATGATGCCAACGGGCGCATCGCCCAGGTGCTGGGAGGCTGAGTATGGCGCTGCTGCGTGTGGAATACGCCTCCAAAGCTCTGGAGATGAACACCTCCTTCCAGGTTTTCCTCCCGGATGAGGGAGACCTTGCCGATACCAAGGTGGTCTATCTGCTCCACGGCCTTACCGACAACTGCACCGGCTGGACCCGCTATTCCAGCTGCGAGCGCTACGCCCGGGAGCGGTCGGTGGCGCTGGTAATTCCCGAGGTGCAGCGAGGCTTTTACATCGACGGGGTGTACAGCCCTGCCTACTTCACCTATGTCACCCAGGAGCTGCCCCAGGCCTGTCACCGCATGTTCGGCCTGAGCCTTAGCCGGGAGCACAGCTACGTGATGGGGCTTTCCATGGGCGGCTACGGGGCGCTGAAATGCGCCCTGACCTATCCGGAGCGGTACGCCGGGTGCGGCAGTTTTTCCGGCGTGACGGATTTGGCCGCCTTTATGGACACCCCGGCCATTCCCCTGCATAGCTGGGAGTTTACCGCCCTGCTGGGGCCGGAGCACCGCCTGGGGCCGGAAAACGATCTGTTTGCCCTGGCGGCAGCGGCCAAAAATGTGCCCCCCATCTACTTATCCTGCGGCGAGCAGGACAGGCACTACGCCATGAACACCGCCTTTTCCCAGCATCTGGACCGCCACTCTATCCACCATGTCTACCGCCACAGCCCCGGAGGCCACAGCTGGGATTTCTGGGACAGATCCCTGGAAGAATGCCTTTCCTGGCTGCTTTCTTAATGCGCAAAAATTCCCTGCTGCCAGCAAAGGCAGCAGGGTGTTTGCAGATTGTTACAGATTGATTCGGCCCATCACCACGCCGTGGCTGGCCCCGGTGGCTGCGGGGGCATTGTTGCAGATACCAAACAGGGCCTCGTTCGCCAGAATGGCAAAGGCCACGGCCTCCTTGGCATCGCTGTCCAGGCCCAGGTCCTCCTGGGTCTGCACCCGTACCTGGGGCAGCGCCGCCTGCAAAAAGCGCAGCAGCGTGGGATTGCGGCTGCCGCCGCCACCCACCACCAGGCGTGCCGGCATTCTGGGAGCAAACCGCCGCAGGCTGTGGGCAATGCTCTCAGCGGTGAAGGCCGTGGCTGTGGCCAGCACATCCACCAATGGTGCATCCGTACTGTCCAGCAGCGCCTGGACATAAGCTTCGCCGTAATACTCCCGGCCGGTGGTCTTGGGGGGCTGCCGATTCAGATAGGGGTCTTCCATCATTTTCGCCAGCAGCTTCGGCTGCACCCGGCCCCCAGCCGCCAGAGCGCCGCCATCATCATAGGTCTGTTTTCCCTGGGTCATGCGGCTGACCAGGGCATCCATCACCATGTTCCCCGGCCCGGTGTCAAAGGCCACCACCTGGTCTAAGGTGCAGCCCGCCGGAAGCAGGGTGATGTTGCCGATGCCGCCGATGTTTTGCAGGGCCACATCCTCCTGCTCACTGCGGTAGAGCAAAAACTCCGTGTAGGGAACCAGCGGCGCACCCAAACCGCCGGCGGCCATGTCCCGAATGCGGAAGTCACTGACCACCGGGCAGCGGAACTGCTCCGCCAGATAGGACGGGTCCCCGATTTGCAGCGTTCCCCGGATGCGGCTGCCCAGATAGGCCGCTGGCTCCGGGATGTGGTAGACAGTCTGGCCGTGGCAGCCAATCAAGTCCACCTGAGCCGTGCCGGTCTGCTCCAGCAGGGCCTCCACCGCCTGGGCGTACAGCATTCCCAGGTGGGTGCTCAGCAGGCACACCTCCCGGCTGCCCCCGGTTTCCCCGGTGCACATCGCCAGAATGGCCTGGCGGGTGGACTGGTCAAAGGGCTGAAAGACGAAGCCCAACTGCTCCACTTTCGTGGCAAGGCCGCTGCCGGTGATTCTGGTAAGCGCCGCATCCACCCCGTCGGCGGAGGTGCCGCTCATCAGCCCCACCACCAGGCGCGCCGGCTTTTCCCATGCAGATACAAACGGATGTACCAAAGAACATACCCCCTTTTTTCTCTAGTTTACCCGTTTTTCTTCACACTGTCAAGGAGGGAATCCCCATGGTTCAATTCGGCATTGACTGCGCCGAGCAATACAAATCCTACTTTGCCGGACGGGTGGCCCTGCTCACCGGGCCTTCCGGCCGCACCAGCGGCAACCGCTCCACCATCCAGGTCTTGAAAGACTGCTGCCAGCTGGAGCTGCTGCTGGCCCCGGAGCACGGCGTTCGGGGGGACAAGCCCGCCGGGGCGCTGTTTTCCAACGAAATCGACCCTCTGAGCGGCCTACCTGTGCGAAGCCTGTACACGCCTCAGTCCAAGCGGCTATCTCAGGAAACCTTGAACCTGTTCGACACCCTGGTGTACGACCTGGCGGACGTGGGCTGCCGGTACTACACGTTCCTGTCCACCCTGCGCTACTGCATCGAGGACTGCGCTGCCGCCGGGAAACGGCTGGTGGTGCTGGACCGGCCCAATCCCCTGGGAGATCGGGTGGAGGGCGGCCTGCTTCAGGAATCCTGCGCCAGCTTTGTGGGCAGCTATCCCCTCCCCGTTTGCTATGGGCTGACCTGCGGCGAGCTGGCCGGGATGATGAACCGGGAGCTGGGGGCCGGATGCGACTTAAAAATCGTCCCCTGCATCGGCCTGACCCGGGATATGACCTTCCGGGACTGGGGCCACTACTGGGTGATGCCCAGCCTGGGGATCCCCCGGTACGAAACCGCCTTGCTCTACCCCGGCACCTGCCTGATCGAGGGCACCTGCCTGTCGGAAGGCCGGGGCACGGCTGACCCCTTCGCTATTCTCGGTGCCCCCTTTATCGAAGCGGAAGCCTTGACCCAAGCCTTCCAAAACCTTCATTTGCCCGGCGTGGCCGCCACCCCGGTGTACTTTACCCCCACCACCTCCAAGCACCAGGGCACGCTGTGCGGCGGTATCCACCTGCACATCACCGGCGATCAGCAGCTGCGGCCTGTGGAGCTGGGGGTGCGGCTGCTGGCGCTGCTGCGGCAGATGTATCCCAAGGACTTTTCCTTCCTGCCCCCGGTGCGGGAGGGCGGCAAGCCCTTCATCTCCCTGCTGGCAGGCCACCGGGATTTTGAAGCGCCGGACTGGGATGCCGATGCCATTTTGCACCGCTATCATCAGGAGAGCCAAGCCTTCCGCATGCGCAAGGAAGGCTATCACCTGTATCCAAAGGAGTGACCGCTATGGATTTGACTGTGAAACAAATGCTGGGGCAGAAGCTGATTTTCGGCTTCCATGGGGAACGCATGTCCCCGGAATTTATCTCCCTGGTAAAAGAATACAAAATCGGCAACGTAATTCTCTTCCTGCGTAATGTAAAAAGCGCCCAGCAGCTGCGCCGGCTCTGCGGCGAGATCCAGCAGCTGATTCTGGAAGAAACCGGCTACCCCGCCTTCATCGTCATCGACCAGGAGGGCGGCATGGTGACCCGGCTGCCCCAGGATGCGGTGAATGTCCCCGGGGCTATGGCCTTGGCCGCCACGGGAAACCCGGACAACGCCCGGCTGGCCTCGGAAATCACCATCCGCCAGCTGAAGGGCCTTGGCCCCAACTTCAACATGGCTCCGGTGCTGGATGTGAACAACAATCCCCAAAACCCAGTGATCGGCGTGCGCAGCTTCGGTGACAGCTGCGACAAGGTCGCCGCCTTTGGCGAAGCCGCCATTGCGCCATACTTAGGAAGCGGCATGCTGTGCTGCGGCAAGCACTTCCCCGGCCACGGCGACACCGCCGTGGACAGCCACTTGGGCATTCCCCGGATCGACAAAACCCAGCAGGAGCTGGAACAGGTGGAGCTGGTGCCCTTCCGCCGGGCCGTTGCCGCCGGAATCCCCGCCATTATGATCAGCCATGTGCTGTTCCCCAACATCGGCACGGAGCAGGTTCCGTGCACCATGTCCCGCTACTTCATCACCGAGCTTCTGAAAAAGCAGCTGGGCTTCCAGGGGCTGGTGCTCACCGACTGCATGGAAATGCTGGCCATCCAGGAGCACTACGGCACCCCGGAGGGGACTGTGGCCGCCATCAAGGCCGGTGTGGACCTGGCGGAGATTTCTTCCAGCATCCACCTGCTGTGGGGCGCTGCCAAGGCCGTCAACGAAGCCGCCCAGCATGGGGAATTTGATATGGACGAAATCCGCTCCTCGGTGGAAAAAATCCTGCGCTATAAGCAGCAGCTGTTCCAGCAGCCGGACCCCAGTCTGTGTAATCTGCCCCAGGACCGGGCGCTGGCCCAGGCCATGACCCGCCAGGCTATCACTAACTGCGGCGGACAGCCTCCGCTGGCGGACAGCCGCACCTTCTTCTGCGGCTGCGCCGATTACCGTGCTTCCGGCGTTGGCAACGAGGACGGCAGCGCCGGGACCTTTGTGGATTACATGAGCAAGGCCTTCTCCGCCCCCGGCCTGGTTACGGCAAAGGACCCCACCCCTGCCGAAATTCGCCAGGCAGTGGCCCAGGCCCAGCCTTGGGACCAGGTGATTCTGTGCACCTGCAACGGCCACCTGTTCCGGGGACAGATCGCCCTGGCTCAGGCTTTGGCGGAGAGCGGCAAGTCTCTGACCGTGGTAGCCCTGCGCAATCCCTATGACATCCCGTTGCTGCCTGCGTGCGCCTGCCGACTGGCCGCCTATGATTACAGCACCTACAGCTTCCAGGCTCTGGAAGAAATCTTCCGGGGCGGCGCTGTCACCGGCACGGCCCCGGTGACCCTTGGGTGAGGTGTGGCTATGTTTGTTGCAGGAATTGACGGCGGCGGCACCCACACCCGCCTGGAACTTCGGGACGAGCACAATCAGCTGCTGAGCCGGATGGAATTTGGCCCCTTTAATCTCAACTCCATCGGAGAAGCGGGTTTTATCCAGCTTCTGGAGGAACTTTTTTCCGCTTTCGGTGACATGCATCAGTGCCAAAGCATCTGCTTCGGCGCTGCCGGCGTCTCCAATCCTCAGGTCAAGATGCTGATTCAGCAGGCGTTGGCGGAACGCTCCTACCGTGGAAGATGGGTCCTAATGGGAGATCAGCAGATTGCCCTGCGTGGAGCCATGGACACCCCGGGAATTGCTTTGATTTCGGGTACCGGCTCCATCTGCTTTGGGCAGAACTCCCAGGGCCAAACCGCCCGCAGCGGCGGCTACGGCCATTTGATTGACGACGAGGGCAGCGGCTACGCCCTGGGCCGGGATGTGCTGCGCACCGCCATACGCACCCTGGATGGCCGCCCCGGCAGCGATGCCATTGCACAAGCTGTGTGCGACAAAATCGGCAGCAGTTCGCCCCAGGCGCTGGTGCAGCTGGTATACGGCCCCCAATCTGACAAATCCACGGTTGCCGCCTTTTCCTCCATTGCCCTGGATTTGGCTCAGGCAGGAAATCCGGAAGCCCTGGCGATTTTGTCCAGGGGCGCTTCGGAGCTGGCGCAGCTGGTCTGCGCAGTCCAGGGCAAGCTCCAAATGGCCCACTGCCCCATTGCCCTGCTGGGCGGGCTGATTCAGCAGGACAATTCCTACCGCCGCCAAGTCGCTGCGGCGCTGGATTCCTTCGGCACCGTCATTGCCCCGGCCCACGATGCCCTGTGGGGCGCTGCGCAAATTGCTTGGGAGCAGCGAAATAACTGAACAAAAACGCATCCCGGAAGGCAGCGCTTCTCCAGGATGCGTTTTTTCAGTTATATTTCCACTATTGATAAGTCCTGTTGGGAATGACCTCCCCAGATTCCACCTTCCTGCCGGCAGGCAGGTGGTTTTCTGCTTTGACAACGGCACCGGGACAGACATGGACCCCTTCCTCCAGGGTGCAGCCATGATCCACAATGGCATTGCAGTTGACGATGCAGCCTTTCTTGACCACGCAGAGCGTGTTGACAATGGCCCCCGGCAGAATCACCGTTCCCGGGGCCAAGGTTGCCTTGGGGCTGACATAGGCCCGGGGGTGCACCAGCACCGGCAGGGCACAGCCCGCCGCTTCCAGCCGGTTCACCCAGGAAAGCCGCAGGGCGTTATTGCCAAAGGCCGGGTAAAACTCTGTGTTCTCCCCGATAAAGGCCAAAAATTCGTCGCATTTTCCGACAGCCTGTTCTGCGGCATCATCCAGGAACTGCACCCGATAGCCCAGCTGCTCCGCCACATCCGCCACGGTTTGGCCGTAGCCTCCGGCGCCTAAAATCACCAGCGTTTTCTCCGTCATACCGGCTCTCCAAAGGTGTCGGGGCGGTTGGGGTTAAAGATTTCGTTGCAGGTCATCACCGTCACCAGGTCTTCGGTATCGGACAGGTTGATGATGTTGTGGGTCCAGCCGGGAATCATGTAAACCGCCTCGATTTTATCCCCGGAAACTTCAAATTCCACTATTTCCCCGGTGTGAATGTTCCGCTCCTGGATCAGGCCGTGGCCGTGAACCACGATGAACTGCTCCCACTTGCTGTTGTGCCAGTGCTGGCCCTTGGTGATGCCGGGCTTGGAGATGTTGATGCTCACCTGGCCGCAGTCGGCGGTGTGCACCAGCTCGGTGAAGCTGCCCCGGTTGTCGCAGTTCATCTTCATGGCGTACTTGAATTTTTCCTTGGGCAGGTAGGTCAGATACAGGCTGAACAGCTTCTTGGCGAAGCTGCCCTCCGGCATTTGGGGCATCAGCAGGCTGGCAGGCTGGTCCTTAAACGCCGCCAGCAGGTCCACGATCTCCCCCAGGGTGACCTTGTGGCTGACGGGCACGCAGCAGTAGCGGCCGCCCTCGGTGAGCACCGTCTCCACGCCGACAAATTCGCAGTGCTGCTCCTTGCCCTCCAGCAGGTCGAACATGCCCTCCACCAGGTCGTCAATGTAGAGCACTTCCAGCTCAGTGGAGCGGTCGTTGACGGTGAACGGCTCGTCGTTGGCCACTGCCCAGCAGAAGGTGGAAATGGCGCTGTTGTACTTGGGGCGGCTGTGGCCCATGAGGTTGACAAAGCGGTAAACCGCCACCTTGGCCCCCGTCTCCTGGGCGTAGGCAAAGAACAGCTCCTCCCCGGCCTTCTTGCTGCGGCCGTACTCCGAATTGCCAAACCGCCCCGCCAGGGTGGCCTGGACGGAGGAGGAAAGCATGATGGGGGCCTTATTGCCGTATTTTTTCAGATTGTTCAGCAAATCCGAGGCAAAGCCAAAGTTTCCCGCCATAAAATCCTCGGGATTTTCCGGGCGGTTCACCCCTGCCAGGTTGAAGACGAAGTCCGCCTTGCGGCAGTACTCGTCCAATTCTCGGGCGGTGGAGTTCAAATCGTATTCGTAGATCTCCCCAATGTGCAGGTTGGGCCGGGTCCGATTCTTGCCGTCCCGGATGTTCTTGAGATTGGCCACCAGGGCGGTTCCCACCATTCCCTTAGCGCCGGTAACTAAGATGTTCATAGCATCCTCCCTATTTTGCAAACGCCCTGCCGGGCATTTTGATATCGGTTTCCCTTCGATTATCGCACAAGCAGCCGGTACTTGTCAACCCTTTGGCGACTTCCGGGACAGCGGCAGAATCCCCTCCATCTCCACATTGAAAACCAGGTCATCAAAATCATCGTCCATCTTATGGTCATTGCAATAGAACCGACAGCAAGTTTCGGAACGCTTTTCCATCCAGAAAGCATTCCCATGCAGAAGTCCAGGGGGAAAACCAGATGTGTAACTACAGCCACGGAATTGATCTCAAGTTCTGTTCGTTTGGGCAGATATTTTCTCTATCAAATCAGGATAATCGTCCAAAAAAGTCAGAAGCATTTGCTATACAGATATAATGGTAATTTCCGTTTTGTCAGGAACGGCCACAGGCATAATATATCCTTTTTTGCGGCGCAAATTTCTGCCCGCTACACAGGAATCTTATCCGTGTGGGCGGAATCTGCTATCCGTATCAACTGAATTCCTTCTAATTCTACCAGTTCTCTATGGGGCTGTCCCCACAGCTTCATCTCGAATCCTTGTTCATTGGCAGCTGGATATACCATAACAGCGCCCTCCGCCATCTGCTTTTCTTGGATTCTCTCCCATAGAAGTTCTCGAATACGCGTGTTTACATTTCCAACAAAAACACCTGGTTTCAGTTCTAAAAACCATCGATTCAATTCCCCCCGCAAGGCGAGTTTTGCGTTGTCAAAAACAAATACAGTCACTGCGCCCCTCCTATGTCACCAGAAAAGCTGTAACCGCCCTCCACCGTTTCTTCCGCCCCGTTCCATAGCTTTCCTGCCCCAACATCGTTGAGATTTTGGTCAGGGACCGCCTTCAGCAGGCGGAAAATATCTTCCGAAATTCGGCTCAATATCCGTGTTTGGTGAAAATACTTCCGGCAGGTCATACGAACATCCCGGTCAAAGCTCTCGATGTCGGACTTTTGGCTGACCACTTCAAAGGCCGCCGGAATCGTGGTTTCCGTCTTATACAAATCCGCAATATCATAGACAAAGGACAGCTGTTTTCCCGTATGCACAAATCCCAGCGCCGGAGAAAATCCCAAGGACACGATTGCCGCATGGCACACGCCATACAAAAGAGAATTGCCAATGGACAGCGCCCGGTTGATGGGGTCTGCGTCATCCCAATCCTCCTTTTTGTATGTACGTTTTTTCCAGGTGATTCCCACCGCTTGCGCCGCCTGAGCATAGGCTTTTTTCACCCGGATGCCCTCCAATCCCCGGATTTGCTGCAAGGTCATATTCTTTGTGTTCACCCCCGGGAAGCGGATGGCATACATCTCCCGCACCACCGCCATATGGGCCGTCTCATTCATACAGGCTTTTGCCTGGGCCAGAACATTGGCCGCACTTCTCGTCTCCCCCAGCCCGGAGGCATAAAACCGCCCCACACCTTCCCCGCACCAAATCACCATACAGCCAAATTCCGCCATAACACGAATGGCCGCATGGGTAACCGTCGTCCCCGGCCCCAGCAGCAGGCAGGTCACGCAAGAAATCGGAATCGGTATGCGCCCCTCTTTGGAAATCGCCACAATGGCATTTTCATCCCGCTCAAGGATGGCATGTTCCAGGTAAAGATAAGAAATACTGTCCTTTAATTTGGGTAATTCCTGATAATTCATACTACCTCCTGAATCAACTCTACATTGCACAGCTCTCCCACGGGTGTGGGGTTAATGCGAATTTGGGCTTGTAGTAGTCCGTAAACTCCGGTTCATCCCCACATGCGTGGGGTTAATGGTAACGCCAGAGGCAGTCGGCGGTAAATCGCCCGGTTCATCCCCACATGCGTGGGGTTAATTTACCAGATACATCAGCCGCACCAACAAGAGACGGTTCATCCCCACATGCGTGGGGTTAATCGAAACGGCTTTTCTCAGGATTCCTAAGATTCCGGTTCATCCCCACATGCGTGGGGTTAATCAATTCCCCCTGATCAGTTCCAATATATCGGCCGGTTCATCCCCACATGCGTGGGGTTAATAAGCCAGCGAGGAGCTGCCGGAGAAAAGCGGACGGTTCATCCCCACATGCGTGGGGTTAATCTGCGCCAATTCCTCTGGAACGGATTCCAGGACGGTTCATCCCCACATGCGTGGGGTTAATTCCATGGAGATGGACAAGCAGGGCGAGCAGCCCGGTTCATCCCCACATGCGTGGGGTTAATGGAGCACTAAGTCTAAAAAGCACGCTTAATCGGCGGTTCATCCCCACATGCGTGGGGTTAATGGACTGTGTCATGACCATCAATGAGGAGGAGGCGGTTCATCCCCACATGCGTGGGGTTAATAGTTTCATAATTACCTCCATTCCCCCAGCTTACGGTTCATCCCCACATGCGTGGGGTTAATGTAGCCAGGGCAACCAACGCCCCATATTCCCACGGTTCATCCCCACATGCGTGGGGTTAATATCGGTCTTGAAGATGGGCTGTCCGGTGGTGTCGGTTCATCCCCACATGCGTGGGGTTAATCCCTCTGTTTACCCACAACGGCAAGGAAAGTGCGGTTCATCCCCACATGCGTGGGGTTAATGAACGACACCCAGCCGGGGACGGCTGGACGGCCGGTTCATCCCCACATGCGTGGGGTTAATGGTTTGGACATAGGTGCAAACACCCATGTCATGCGGTTCATCCCCACATGCGTGGGGTTAATATAAGACGTGCGCCTATGTTGCTCGGTATGTCCGGTTCATCCCCACATGCGTGGGGTTAATACTTAACGGCGGTGCAGATTTTCCAGAAAATCCAGGAAAAATCTGCACTTTTTCACCAAGAAAACTTCCATTCTATGCAAGAAGTATCATGCCAAGTCCGTAAGCCTTTTCGGGGCCGATTCCCTGCTCCATTGCCTTGCGGAACGCTTCTGCATCACGAATTTCCAGGATTCCTGTATAGTGATACGCATTCCAGCTCATACGGCCGCCCTGCTCTTGGGAATGCTTCCCGGAAAAGCCGACGGTTTCCAGCTCCTGCATCTGTACCAGCGCAAAGCCATTTTGAGCCGCTTTCCGCTCCATCCAGGCCAGGCGTTCTTCCTCCGTTTTCAGGATTCTGCGGCGGCTGTTTTTCCCAGTTTCCTGGGGTTCTTTTTTGCTGGGCATGGTCAGAAGGTCAAATCGGAGCCGTCTGCCGGGCTTCATGGTATCCAGCCAGCCAGAAAGATCCCGCTGGCCCTCCAGGGTCATAAAGGGGAGCAGCTTTTCCGGGCGGATCGGGCAGCTGCTGTAAAGATATACACTGCAATCCCGGCCCCTGCCCCTTACCCGGTACAGCAGCTGGACATCCTGCCGGCTGCTGTCAAACAGGCCGTTGAGCAGGCGGTGCATCTTCTGGCAGTCCCCCAGGGCTGCACAAACCGTTCGGTTGCTCAGCTCCAGATCAATCTTCGTCAGATACATAGCGCTCCTCCTCTAGGATTCCCCGCCAGACCATTCTGCGGTCAAATCTGCGATAGCCGGCTCGCCGCTGGTCTGGTCTTGTATAACAGGCACACCCCGGCAGGGGAATCTCCGTTTCAAATGTCATGGGATACACGGCCCGGGCCGCTGGTGGGTAGGTTTTCAGCAGTGTCAGAATATCCGTCTCTTTCGGATGTTCTTCCAGCAAAATCGGGCAGGACGGGATGCAGTTCTTCCGGCCAAGATAGGGACACCACACGGGATTCTTTAGCGCATCAGCAATTTTCTCCGCCCACGGCTGGGCTGCGGCAATCACCACCAAAAAGCTGGCATCTTCCAGATAGGTGCGCCGGGAAATAAAGGTGTCGCCCAAAGAGCGCTTTTTCCCCTCCGCATTCAGCAGGTGATTTCCCGTAATGGTCTGATAATCCACCGCCTTGCGGCCCGGACGGTCTGCCCGCACCGCAATTTGAATGTTCTCCGACAGGGCCGCTATCTCAGGGCTTTCCCGTTCCAATCCCATTGCACAGGCCAGCAGGCCAACGACACCGGATTTTGTAGGCATGGATGCACTGTCCCGGTCATCCCACTTTGCCTGTTCGCCCCAGGACTGCAACGCCCCTTCCAGCCGCAGAACCAGCAAAGATGTGTTCTGTGTCATAACCGCCACCTCAGCCCAGGGTCTGGGCCACGGCCTCCACCAATTCCGGCAGCGTCTTGCAGCACAGGGCATCGCACTGCGGCGCAATGGCATACTTGTCCACGCAGAACCACAGGCGCTTCTCTACCGGCAGGCCATAATTCCGGGCGGTGACATCCACCTCCTGGGCTAGCCTTTCAATGCTGTTGCCCAGCAGATCCGCTCCGCCGCCACGAACCGGCTCTACGAACGCATTGACCATACTGGTGGGAATCTTCGTCTGCTTGCACTCCACCAGGATCGCTCCGGGCAGCACATGGCCTGCAAAGGAATTCTGCTTGCCGGAGGGATTCGTAAAGGCCATGGTGCGAATCAATGCCGGAATGGCCTTGGCAATGATCTCCTCTGCATTGTCCGCATCCCGCAGGTTCTCCCGCAGAATGTCCGTGTCCAGAGCGGCATACAGGTAGTAGCAGGAAGAATTGTAGTCAATATCTCCAATCATAGCCGCACCGCTTTCATCCGCCGTTTCGCCGTTCAGCAGATCATCCATAGCGGTAAAATAGTCAGACTCCATAGCCACCTTGTTGGTGGAAATGGCGTGGGCCACCTGCATACTGGCCTCCACATCCCGGAAGGCATCGGAAGTCACCATTCTGCCGAACAGGGCAATGTCCAGCGTCACAGCCCGGTCTTTGGCCCCCTCCACAGCGGCCTGCAAATCTTTTCCTTTCAGTGCCTTTATGTCCTTTTCGGATTTGCACCCATCCAGCTTTGCTTTTACCGCTTCGGCGGCTGCCTGGATATCCTGGGGGCCAAAGAAAATCACCTGAGCCGTCATATTGCTCTTTTTGTTCTCCGTCCCCTCCTTGGTTCCAAAACCACTGATTTTCGGAACCACCAGTTCCACGATTTGCGGGTCTACCCCCATCTCAATCAGCTTCTCCCCCACCAGCTCCGGCAGCTTTCTGGTTCTGATGCCCAGATTCTCTGCACCAATCTCCTGCTGGAATACAGCAGATGTCCGCCAGGTTCGTTTCAGGCACTGGCTGGAAATGCGGCCACGATTGACTCCACCAAAGGTGCAGGTTTTGGGCGCACCATTTTCGTCCCGGTTCAGATTGGTAGGTGGATAATTCTTCAGCATGTGGATTTCGTACAACATATTTTCTTTCTCCTTTCAAATTTCAGTCCACTCGAAAAATGCACCGTGCCCATTTTCTCTGGACACTTTGATTATCGCTGTTCCAACGAAGCAAATCATCTAAAAGCAGCGAAAAGTCCACTGTCATTGTAGTTTTTTGCCGCAGGAGCTTCATAAACCGGCAGAGCTTGACCAGCAGGAAGCCGTCCTGATCCCAGGGTGTATCCAGCAACCACTCCACCCGGTGCTGCATGCTCTCCGACAAAGTCTCCTCCCGCACCAGCTGGGCAATCACTTGCTCAGCCGGAAGTCCCGGTGCTTCCTCCGGGTCCCACAAACATTTCATGCAGGCAACTGCAAACCACTTGTCCTCCTGCGTCGGCGGAACGGATGGCAGCATGCACCGATAGAACGCAGCAATGGCTTTACCATCCGCCTGTGACAGCATCACGCCCGCAGAACGCTTCAATGCCACCCGGCTCCCCTTATCCAGCTGGTCGATCCGTTGGCAAAATGTCTGATACCACGATTGATTATCCATTCAAACTCCCCCTTTTAATTTTCTTAGCTGCAAATGCGATTTCCTTTTCCATTTCCGCCGCCTTCGCCAAAGCATGACCATTTAAGCGAACGCTGGCCAAAACCCTCTCCCGAACGGATTTCATCATCCGAATCAGTTCCTGGCACCAACTCTCATACACTGCATTGAGGTCCGGGTATGCTTGCACATCGTTTCTGCAAAACCGCCAGAATACGCCCTCGCAAAGGTCATAATATTCCTGAACAGCCTGCGAAACCATCGTCTCCGTAATATCCGGGTTATCCGCAAAGCTCTTTCGCAGCCCGCTGGCGCATATCTCCGCTGCCGAAACGCAGTCCCTCATGTACCGAATATACTCTTCGTCTTTCGTCAAATATGCCGGTATTTTCAGGTCATAGTGAACCATATTCAAGTAGCTTGCCTGGCTGGTCTGAACACCGTACAGGGAAATCGATACCTCCTCCGACTCTTTTTCCATTTCAAAATACTGCCGCAGAACCTGGGGCGCCGACTTCCCCCGCACATCCACCAAGTCGCTCAAATTCCGCCAGACTGCCTTCTCCATTTTTGGCCGCCATGGGCTGATTCCAGTTTTCCCTTGCAAATAGGTAGCAAAAGGATCGACCCAGTTTTCCTTTGCCGTATAGTTTAGTCCTTGGCTATAATACACACGGGAAACCTTGCCATCATTGGGAATCAAAAGAATCCGTCTTGTCGGGAACAGCATTCCATACAGCCAGGAAGTCCGCACTACCTCTTTTTTGGGTTCCACAGGGGTTTTGTTTCTCCATACAACCGGCTGCTCATCAAAAGCATCTATCCGATTTATAGGGAACAGGGAATATACCAGTGTCTCGAAAAGATTTCTCCCCTTAACCACCGTGAAATATGGCGGCGAAGCATACACATTGGACGGATAGCCCTGGGCCCCGGATGTACAAAACAGCTGCGCACAAAGCAAATATCTGGCTGCTTCATCATATTCCATTGCAACAGCCTGGGGATTGCGGTGGTCAAAGTGAACATGGTTGTTGCCGCTGGGCAGGGTGTAATTCAGCGCCCCCACCGGCTTTTCCTGTTTGTCCCACTTCTCACAATAAGGTGTCTGCAAAAACGGCCGCTGGGGGTCGAATAGGTCGAAGCTTACCCCTTCTTCCCGGCATAGCTGCACATACCCTTCCAGGACGTCCTTTGGAAATTCCCCTTCTTCCAGAAGGTCCTCCAAATCGCCTATTTCTTCCGGCCTCAGCGCATCCATCAGGAATACACTTAAGAACCGATACAGGCTGTACTCCACCATGGCGGACGCATCCGAAATTTCCCGAAGGGTATGGGCCTTTTCCAGCGTCTCCAAAATGCCAAGCTTCCGCTGATTTCCGTCCAAATCCGCTACGGGAATCCAGCCATCCGTCAGAACCTGAAACGTTTCTCTCATGCTTGTCCCTCCTCTGTGATGATTAAACCCAACTCCGAATCCATCCGAATCTCAGCCCCGCCGGGATCTTGGTATACCCCATTCTTTGCAGGCAGGATATGGATTCCATACAATAGTTTATCACCTAATATATCCAATAAATCGGACAGAATCCCCTTTATTTTGCTTTCTCTCACGGAAACGCTGTTTCGCAAAACTTCCTGCGCTGTCTGCAAATCCCCAATTGGGGCAACTCGTCTCCCATTTTTCTGTACGGCGCTCTGCAAAATCCGCTGGTAGCACGACTCCTCCACCAGAGCGATCCGCACACTTGGCTCCCCCAAGCGGGTCTTGACCGCCAAAAAGCGGTCGCTTTCCTCATCCGCAAACACCATATCGCTGCCCAGCAGGAAAAACTCTTTCCAGGGATGATTCAGCAGATACAGTTCACTTTTGGCTGCATCCAATGCCTCCTGGGCCAGCTTTTCAAACCAGCTTATCATCCGCTCCGGCGGTACCTTGCTGCTGTCGTACCCATCCTGAACCAATGGCTGAATATCATCCGGCAGCACAATGCACCTGCGATCCGTCAGCAGCTCTATGGCCTGGGATATCAGGCACTCCGGGTATACACGGCCGCTTGGCCCAAAGCCCCCATCCTTCTCAGGAACCAATATCCACGCTTTTGCCGCCGAAAAGCCATCCGGCCGTGGGGTATTGCCATGCCTGTGGACACGTCCCAATCGTTGCAGCAGCAGGTCCATCGGCGCCGCCGCAGTAATCATCCTGTCAAAATCCACGTCCAAGGACTGTTCTACCACCTGGGTGGCCACCAGAATCGCCTTCTGCGGCCTGTAGGACTTATCCTTGCCAAAGAGATTCAGGCACTCTTTTTCTATTTCCTCCCGGCGTTCCGCTGAAAACTGGGCATGAAACAGCAGTATTTTTCCGGAATCGTGCTGCTTTATTGCAGAATACACCTTCTGGGCCTCCGCCACTGTGTTCATCAGCACGCACAGGCAGCCCCCATGCTCCACCTGCTTGACGGCCAGCTGCGCAATCTGCGCCGGTTCATTTAGCAGCGGCGCAAGCTGCAAAGCCACCTCCAACCTTCGACCCGACGGCGGAACATTTCGGCAAACCGCCTTCCCGCTTTCCAGCACCGCTGTTATGGACGGATACGTGCTCTCCGGCAATGTTCCGCCATAGGCCCTCAGCAGTTTTTCCTTTTTGTCTGTCGGCAGAGTTGCCGACAGCATCACCACCGGGATATCCAGCGCCAGGCACCATTCCAGCAGGCGAAGGATGATTTCATCCATGTACACATCATAGCTGTGGATTTCATCGATCACCAGGACTTTATTGGCAAGTCCCAGCAGCCGCAGAACGCCGTAGCGGACCTTGGTTGCCGCCAGCATTGCCTGATCCACCGTCCCCACGGCGTAAGGTGCCAACATTCCTCTACGAAGTGGCGACAGCCAGCTGCGGATCTCCTGGGCATCCTCCTGGTTAAAGTCGGTTTCCGGTGTATGTGCATCCATCAGCCAAGCCATGGCATGCAGCAGCCGCACCGTGTCCTCAATGCCGTGCAGCTGCATCAGCTTTCGCATTCTGCCAACCATTTGATTGGAGGTTGCAGCGGTAGGAAGTGCCACATAAAACCCATTCTTTCCCCACTGCCGCTGCATCTGCAAGGCCGCATACATTCCCGCTTCAGTCTTCCCCTCTCCCATAGGCGCTTCCAAAAGCAGCAGCCGCACACGCTCATTGGAATCATGAAACAAAGCTTCCGTCTCCGTTTGCAGCGGTCTGCGGCCATCCTGGGGGATATTGGGCCAAACTCCGCAGAACGTCTCTGCCCAGGGGCTTTCTGCCGTCTCAAATTCGTTATCCGCAAAGAACTGCTCGCCACGTTTGCGAATCCGCTCCATGCCGTTTTCTTCGGCCATGGTATCCTGGGCATCCTGAAAATCCTCGCCAGAGGCGATCCAGTCTGCCAGAATCAAAATTCCCAGCAGCAGCGGCGTGACTGCGTACTTCTTCTCCTTGGTGCAGTCTGGCAGAAGCAGCTTTCCTGCGCAAAAAATCTGCCGCATTTTTTCCTCAAATTCCAGCTGCAAATTCTGCCAAAGCGCCCCCTGCTTGGATACCTTGTCCCCGGCTTTTCCCTGGTGATGCAGTCCAATCACGCCTGCATAAAAGTTACGAGCGCCCCGCTGGACACCCATTTGCTTCCAAATCCGCTTCAAGGCTTCCACACTGGTGCCCTCATGCCGGACGGAATCCGTCAGGAAGTTCCCGTCCTGATACCCCTCTTGCAGCAAGTACGCCTTTGTCTGCTCATCCTTGCACTGAAACATAAATTCGATTTTCCCGATATCATGGAGGGAGACCCAATATCCAATCAGGGAAACCATCCCGTCTTCGTCCAGCTGCATGGTCTCCCCCAGCAGCTCCCGATTTCCCGGAGCGAGGATTTCCCGATAGATGATCTGCGCCAAAATCCCCGTCACAATGCCATGGGTCCGAACCGACTGAAACGGCTCCGTTTTGGCCCAAATTTTCTCTAAATCCATGGTAGCCACCTCATTGCATTCAAGTTCTTTCATTTTTGCTAATTTCTCGCATCACTCTTGATTCAGTCTACCATATTCATTCAGCAAATACAATATGGGAATGTATTATCAAAAATAATTGTGTACTTTCTACATAATCGCGACCGTTTCTAATTGCTACACTTGAACCAGCCTAGGAGATCGTTTGCATCAACACGTGTTCCCAGTTGATTGCACTTGAGAAAGAACTCTATTATTCTACAAACACAGTCATCCACGATGCCATGAATATTCTCTGGAAGCAATCAAAGTGAAAGATGGCAGCGCCATTGCTCCTACGTAATGCAGCGCAAAAAGTATCGCCCATTCTTCTCCTATGTCCAAGCTGTGTAGGCCATTCTACCTGCTCTGAATGGCAAACGTCAGCATTGGCAACGTAAATCATACCATTGCATCTGCCAAGACATGCGTTTTGCAGAGTTTTATAGTTTGTGCATCCTACATATTGACATTTCATCCATCTTAATATACTATATGTAGTGTTTCAACCAAAATCACCCCATAGGAGGTTATACCATGAATGTACGCAAGCGCAGTGGCAAGGTGGTGCCCTTTGATGCCGGCTTTATCCACCGTGCCATTACTTTGGCCTCGGCAGCTGCCGGGGAGCAGGATGAGGCTGCTGTTGATTCCATGACCAACGCCGTCACCGACAAGCTGAAGGCTATGGGCCTGGAAATCCTGGATATAGAAACCATTCAAGATACCGTGGAAGAAACCCTCTTCCAGCAAATGCACTACCAAACCGCCAAGGCCTATATTCTCTACCGCATGGAGAAGGAAAAGGAACGCACCAGCGGCACTTGGCAGGAGGGCCTGCTGAGCCGGGAGTTTTTAAGTGCCTATAAGCACCAACCGAACCCCATGGGCCAGCTGGGAGCCTTTGTGTACACCCGGACCTATTCCCGGTTCCTGCCCCGGCTGGGCCGCCGGGAATTCTGGTGGGAGACGGTGCGCCGGGCTGTGGAATATAATTGCTCTCTGGCCCCTACCTCCCGGGAGGAAGCAGAAAAGCTTTATGATAACATCTATCACCTGCGCCAGTTCCTGTCCGGCCGGACTCTGTGGGTAGGCGGCACGCCGGTGGCCGAAAAATATCCCATGGCCAATTACAACTGCGCCTTTACCGTTATTGACGACTTCTCTGCTTACCACGATCTGTTCTACCTGCTGATGGTGGGCAGCGGCGTGGGTGTCCGGGTGCTCCAAAGCGATGCCGACCAGCTGCCTGAGGTGCGCAGCGATTTGGAAATTCTCCACAAGTCCTATGATGCCAAACCCCCGGCGGAACGGCTGGAATATACCGACCTGACCTTCACCCGGGATACCGTCACCATGGCCATCGGCGATTCCAAAGAAGGCTGGGCACAGGCCTTGCAGCACTATTTTGACATTCTCACCAACCGGGAGTATTCCGCCTTAAAGAAGATCATTGTGGTCTATGACTCCATCCGTCCCAAGGGGGAGCGGCTGAAGAATTTCGGCGGCACCGCCAGCGGCTACGGCTCCATGATGGCTATGCTGGATAAGATTCACAAGGTAATCCAGTCCGCTGGCCAGCGGAGCAAGCAGGTATGGACCCAGCTCAAGCCCATCGACCTGCTGGACATTGCCAACATCATCGGCGAAAATGTGGTTTCCGGCGGTGTCCGGCGAACCTCGGAAATCGGCCTTATCGATGCCGATGATGAGACCTGCATTCAGGCCAAGAGCCAGCTCTACCGCAACCACGGCGGCCGCTGGGAAATCGACAAGTCCATTGCCCACCGGCAAATGAGCAACAATTCCATCTACTATCGGGAAAAGCCCACCCGGGAAAAGCTCCACTGGCATATGCAGCAAATGCGCTACTCCGGCGAGCCGGGCTGGATCAACGAGGAAGCCGGCAGAAAACGCCGCCCGAATTTCAACGGCTGCAACCCCTGCGGAGAGATTCTTCTGGACAGCCACGGCCTGTGCAATCTGACCACCGTCAACGTCATGGCCTTTGTCCACGACGGGGCGCTGGATAAGGAGGGCCTGCTGGAAGCCCAGCGGCTTTCCGCCCGGGCCGGCTACCGCATGACCTGCCGCAAGCTGGAGCTGCACCGCTGGAATCTGGTGCAGCAGCGGGATCGGCTGATTGGCTGCTCCCTCACCGGCTGGCAGGATATGGTCAACGCCACCAATATGAGCCGGGAGGACCAGGCAGCACTTCTCGACGAAATGCGCCAGACCGTTCACCAGGCTGCTCAGGAAATTGCCGCCCGTTTGGGCAGCGGGGAGCCGCTGCTGGCCACCACCCTCAAGCCCGAGGGCACCTTGTCCCTGCTTCCTACCGTGTCCAGCGGTGTCCACTATTCCCATGCACCTTACTACATCCGCCGGGTGCGCATCAGCGCCAGCGATCCGCTGTGCCGTGTGTGCGAGGAGCTGGGATATCCGGTGCTTCCCGAGGTGGGGCAGGACCCGGACGACCCCACCACCAAGGTCATCGAGTTCCCGGTAAAGGCCCCCGACAGGCGTGTCAAGGCCGACGTCTCTGCCATTGAACAGCTGGAAAACTACAAGCTGTTCATGACCCACTATGTGGACCACAACTGCTCCATCACCGTCCACGTCCGTGACAACGAATGGGAGGAAGTGGAGCAGTGGGTCTGGGACAACTGGGACGATGTTGTGGCGCTGTCCTTCCTGAGTTTTGACGACAGCTTCTACGAGCTTCTTCCCTACGAGGCCATTGACGAAGCCGAGTATGAACGCCGAAAAGCCGCCATGCGGCCTTTCAACCCCTCCCTTCTGTCACGCTACGAGCAGGACGAAAGCGAACTGGACCTGGGCCTATCCGACTGCGCCAGCGGCGCTTGCCCCATTCGGTAACTCTGATTTTCAAAGGAGAAATTGCCATGGAGTTTTTCACTCTGCATCAGCTGCTGCCCCAGACAGACGAATTTTATTTCCATCCACTGCTGACGGACGATGAAGAGGATGCGCTGGTGATCTGCAATCCAATGGAAGCATTTTGCAGAGCACCCACGGTGCTTCACTCCCGGAAAACTTTGGAGGAGCATATCCACCTGATTCAGAGCCAGAAACTGACAAATGCATTGGTGGTGGCAGAGGACATTGGATTTTTGCGCCAATGTCCCAGCCTGGAAGGTAGCAATGCCCTGCCCAATCTGGATTTTTTGAAAAGTATGCCAAATTTGCAGTCTTTCGTGTGCAAAATGAACGTACTGGATGGGGACCTGAGCCTGTGCTTGTCCATCCCCAGCGTGTCTATCCAGAACCGAAAGCACTACAATTACAAAAATAGAGATTTTTCCCAAAAATAAGTTACATACAGGAGGAAAGATTATGAGGCGGGCAAGAAAGAGAACAAAAATTGAGGACATTGCGCTGGACATGCAGTGCACAGCGGAGCTGATGCCGGGGCCGGAGGATGTTGTGCCGGACAGCCAAATTCTTGCGGCGATGGAAGAGATCCAGGACCTGGAAGAAAAAGACCGGGACGGCCGAACGCTGCTGAGTAATGCAGCTTGCTACGGCCGGGTGGAGGCGGTGAAGTACCTGCTGAAACGAGGTGCGGATGTACGTACTACCGACGAGTGCGGCTTTACGGCGCTTCACTTTGCCGTCCAGTGCGGCAATGAAGAAATCGTCGCTCTGCTGATAGAGGCAGGCGCTGATGTGAATGCGCAAAACCAGTGGGGAAACGTCCCATTGAGTATGGGAGATGGGGCAACGCCAATGGGCATCTATTCCCTGCTGATGCAACACGGCGCAGACCCCACGATAAAGAACAACTATGGTGTCAGCATGGACGAAATCTATCCGTTCCTGGCGGAAATGAAGAATTAAATAGGCCACGCATCTTACGGTAAGGGAAACACGCTGCACGGACGGCGTATCGTTCAAATGCCATAGACACCAATCTGCTTTTTACCAGCAATGGCATTGGCAGCAGAAAACGCAGAAGGGGATTTTGATGAAGTCAACATTTGTGGATAAATTTGTGTATGATAAAAAAGAGGAACAGCGTATCATAACGCATGAAGGTATGATGCTGGAAGCATACGCCAAAGCTGTTGACCACTATTCACCCTTGTTTGCGCAATACGGCTGTTCTCTTGAAGTTAGTCTTTATTGGGTGGATTTTTCTACCAGGAAGGGCTATGACCACCGCTTGCCGTTTCGCATTGGTTATGCGTGTTATGTATGCTGCGAAGTTCAGAGAGACGGCAAAGTGGTACATGTAAAAAGCACGGATGGTGAAGCGGATTATTATACATTATCCACGGAATGGATGGTATCCTCAATAGACAGGAATTTCTTCCAGACAAAAGTATCCCTGTATTCTGATGCCGATAAAGCGGAAGACATGGAGGAACTGCTTCGCCAGCTATCGAATAGCCAACAGGAAACAGGTAATGAGCAAAGCATTTAGATGGACATGGCAGAATTGGGGATGGATACTGTCGTCCCCACTGAACATTATAATTATATTAGGCGTTTTGAAAGCATGGTGACGACGAATGAAGGTTATATGCCATAAGGGGAACACCTTTAAAATCACTTCCAATATGGAATATATTGCAGCAATTGGCAATGGTATCACTATTTTGAAGAGAAATACCTGTGAACTTGTCCATCAGTTTGCCGGAATACGCCATATCCATGGGGGCTTTTTCTTGGGTGACGATGTGTTGGCAATATTCACTGGGGAGCAACGGCTGTACTTTTTCCAGATTTCTGAAAAGAAGCTCTTATGGGAGTGTCCTCGCCCTCAGCAGCTTGCATCGTTGGGGGATATGAAATGCTGCCCAATACCTGGCACCGATCAAATTGTCTGTATTGCGGAAGGCAAACAAGGGATCAATGAACATTTCCTTTTGTTGGTGGACTATAAGAATCGAACCTGCTCCCTTCAACCAATCCCCAATTGCCACCGTGTTGTGGCATCCGTCACTTGGGAGCAGACACTTGGTGTGACGCTCCTATCCTATGAGGCAAAAGAAAATGGAAATTTGGCATATAACATCATCAAACTAGGAGATTCAGGCGCATTGTCCACACTGTGCGAATGGGAATGCAGTCAACGGGTAAATGCGTATTCTGGGAAGCATCTGTTTCTAAATAACAACCGTGGTCGAGAAGCACAGTTGTGGATGTGTGAGTTGACGTTTTCTGCACAACATCAACGATGGAAATGGAGCAATGCGCAATCCTTGCCAATTCCATATTTTAAGACACCAGGGCCAGTGGGGGCCGGGGTTCATTTGCCTTACGTTTCTTGGGTTGATGAAGTATCTGGCCTGCTGACTGCATGTACATCAGATTGGATCGGCGTATGTGACTTCCGCAACTGTAGAATGGTAGCAGAATACAACGGTAAAAGCATCAACTGCGGAATGGTCCTGGACGGAAATCTTCTTGTGGGGTCTTCTAACGGCGTAAAACGCACCTATACCAGAACATCCCCGGCAAGAGAAGGTACATCCGGCGTGCGGGACGTTTCAGTTCGAACCGATACCCCTGGCTGGCGGTGGGAACGATAAGCGTTATTGTGTTTACAAGCTTCCTGGCAAAGTAGCAGCGGTATTCATTTTCCCACCTTCTTCCAATCTTTCCGAACTTTCACAGGGATTGCTTTTTCATTCCGGGTAAAGCTATGGTTACGGAAAGAAAAGTCGTTTTCCCCCGGAAAGCGTCTGGCCTTTCCGGGATAACGACAAAGGAGAGAGTTTACTATGAAGAGCAACAACAATCAGATCAATGTTCCCCAGGCCAAGGAGGCTATGGACAAGTTCAAGATGCAGGCCGCTTCTGAGGTCGGCGTTAACCTGACCAACGGCTACAACGGCCACCTGACCAGCCGAGAGGCCGGCTCTGTGGGCGGCCAGATGGTCAAGAAGATGATTGAAGCTTACGAGCAGAGCATGCAGTAACCCACTGGGGCAGGCGGCCAAACGGCTGCCTGCCTCTTTTTGCAGCGAAAAAAGTTCTTTCTGTTTGGAAATTGGGGTGACACTCCGGGCAATGTGTGGTATAATGGAAACTAGTTCCCGAACATACATTACAGGAGGAATCTACGTATGACATATCCCGAAGTTCTGGCCAGCGCCAGAGAATGTCTCAGCCCCAACTGCCGGGCCTGTCCTGTCTGCAATGGCCGTGCCTGCGGCAACCATATCCCCGGCCCCGGGGCCAAGGGTGTGGGTGACACCGCCATTCGCAACTACGAAAAATGGCAGCAAATCCGGGTGAATATGGACACCATCTGCCCCGGCGGGGAGCCGGATACCACCCTGAACCTGTTCGGCAAAACCTTCCGCTATCCCTTCTTCGCCGGTCCTGTGGGTGCTGTCACCATGCACTACAGCGACAAATATGACGACACCGCCTACAATGACATTCTGGTGCGTGCCTGCGCCGACAGTGGCATTGCCGCCTTTACCGGCGACGGAGTCAACCCGGTGGTGATGCAGGCTGCCTGTCAGGCCATCGCTGCCGCCGGCGGCATGGGCATCCCCACCGTCAAGCCCTGGGATTTGGAGACGGTGCGCAGCAAGCTGGCCCTGTGCCGCCAGGCTGGGTGCTTCGCCATTGCCATGGATATTGATGCCGCCGGACTGCCCTTCCTGAAAAACCGGATTCCGCCGGCGGGCAGCAAAACCGTGGAGCAGCTGCGCCAGATCGCCCAGGAAGCCCAACTTCCCTTCATCGTCAAGGGCGTTATGACCGTGGCCGGGGCTTTGAAGGCCCAGCAGGCCGGGGCCAGCGCCATTGTGGTCAGCAACCACGGCGGCCGGGTGCTGGACCAGTGTCCCGCCACGGCTGAGGTTCTGGCAGACATTGTGGATGCTCTGCGGGGCAGCGGCGTGAAGGTACTGGTGGATGGCGGCATTCGCACCGGCGTGGATATTTTCAAAGCCCTGGCTCTGGGGGCTGATGCCGTGCTCATCTGCCGTCCCTTTGTTCCGGCTGTGTACGGCGGCGCCGAGGAAGGCGTGCAGCTGCTGGTGGAAAAGCTGGGCGCTGAGCTGTCAGATACCATGCGCATGTGCGGCGCAGCCAGCCTTTCCGATATCAACCGGGATATGGTATACCTGGGCTAATCAACTTTCTATCCCCCCGACCAAGTTTGGCCGGGGGGATGCTATTTTCTAATCTTCCATCGCTTCTACCCAAGCAAACCAGCATACACTTTGTGTAAATTTTCCTTCAAAAACTGTCAATAATCCCCCTTGCGCTTTTGTAATTTTGGACTATAATGGTCGTAGAAATTACTTTTTTTCAGGAAAGAGAGGGAATTTTTTTGAATCAATCCAACAAGCGTATGCTCCAGGGGCCTCTGTTTGGCAGCATCGTCAGCTACACCATTCCCATCATTCTCACCAGCCTGCTTCAGTTGCTGTTTAATGCGGCAGACCTGATCGTGGTGGGGCGGTTCTGCGGCAGTGTCAGCGTGGCCGCAGTGGGTGCCACCGGCGCCATTACCAACCTGATGATTAACTTCTTCATCGGCCTTTCCGTAGGTGCCGGTGTTGGCGTAGCCCACGGCCTGGGCAGCCGGGAGGACCGGGTGGTCCACTGCACCGTCCACACCGCCATTCCCACGGCTCTGTTCAGCGGTGTGGTGCTCACGGTATTCGGCATCACCTTTTCCGAAACCTTCCTGCGGATGATGGGCACCCCGGAGACGGTGCTTCCCCTGTCGGCCGTGTACATGAAGATTTACTTTGCCGGCATCACCTTCACCATGGTCTACAACTTCTGCGCCGCCATTTTGCGGGCCGCAGGCGATACCAAAAGCCCGCTGATTTACCTCACCTTTGCCGGTGTGGTGAATGTGGTGCTGAATGTGTTCTTCGTCCGTTCGCTCCACATGAACGTGGCCGGTGTGGCCCTGGCCACCACCATTTCCCAGGCCATTTCTGCCGTGCTGGTGACCCGGGCGCTGATGCGCCGCACCGATGCCTGCCAGTTTATCTGGAAGAAAATGCACATCTACAAGCCCCAGCTGCAAAAGATGCTGCGTATCGGCCTTCCCGCAGGCATTCAAAGCTCCCTGTTCTCCATCTCCAATGTACTGATCCAGTCGTCGGTGAACTCTTTCGGCGATGTGCTCATGTCTGGCAATGCAGCAGCGGCCAACATTGAGGGCTTTGTCTATGTGTGCCTGAACGCCTTCCACCAGACGGCGGTGAACTTCATCGGCCAGAACGCCGGCGCACGGCAGTACAAGCGGGTGTACAAGACCCTGCTCATCTGCCTGGGCAGCGTCACCGTGGTGGGGCTTGGCATGGGCCTGCTGGCTTACGCCCTCGGCCCCACCCTGCTGTCCATTTACATCACCGACTCCCCGGAGGCCATCGCCTACGGCATGGTGCGGCTGGGCTACATCTGCCTGCCCTACTTCATCTGCGGTCTGATGGATGTCACCACCGGCGCTCTGCGGGGCTTGGGTGCTTCCATGGCGCCCATGGTCATCTCCGTGCTGGGTGTGTGCGGCCTGCGCATTGGCTGGGTTTACACCATTTTCCAGATCCCCCAGTACCACACCCCCCAGTGTCTGTATTTTTCCTATGTGGTATCCTGGGCAGTAACCTTCATCTTCCAATTCATCGCCTTCGAGGTCGTCTTCCGCCGCCACAGCCGGGAGCTGACACTCCAATAATACAAACAGTAAAAAGCGGGAGAAATCACGAAACCTTGTGATTTCTCCCGCTTTTTTATTTTACAGTTTTTTCACAAACAGGCAGCGGATGGCATTCAGCACTGCCAGAATCATCACGCCTACGTCGGCGAAAATGGCCATATACATATTGACCTCGCCGAAAGCGCCCAGAATCAGGCACAGGAATTTAATGCCCAGTGCCAGCACGATGTTCTGGTAAACAATGCCCAGGCACTTTCTGGAAATGCGGATGGCCTTGGCGATTTTCATAGGATCGTCGTCCATGAGCACAACGTCTGCTGCCTCAATGGCCGCATCCGAGCCCATGGCGCCCATGGCGATGCCAATATCCGCCCGGGACAGCACCGGCGCATCGTTGATGCCATCGCCCACAAAGGCCAGCTGGGCCTTGCCGCTCTTTTCTTTCAGCAACCGCTCCACCTGCTCCACCTTGTCCCCGGGCAGCAGCTCGCTGTAAACCTGGTCAATGCCCAGGGAGGCCGCCACCTGGTCTGCCACCTTCTTGGCATCGCCGGTAAGCATCACCGTCTGCTCCACCCCGGCCTTCTTCAAGGCAGAAATTGCCTGCTTCGCCGTGGGCTTTACCACGTCAGAAATGACAATGTGTCCGGCATACGCGCCGTCTATGGCCATGTGGATAATGGTGCCTGTGCTGTGGCAGTCCACGTAAGAGATTCCCAGCGAACGCATGAGCTTGTCGTTGCCTGCTGCCACTTCCAGGCCATCCACCTTGGCAATCACGCCGTTGCCGCTGATTTCCTGAATATCACTGACCCGGCTGCGGTCCAGCTCCATGCCGTAGGCCCGCTGCAAGCTCTTGCTGATGGGGTGGGAGGAAGCACTCTCCGCCAAAGCCGCCAGCTCAATGAGCTTTTCCCGTTCCATCTCGTTGTGGTGAATGTCGTTGACGGCAAACACGCCCTGAGTCAGGGTACCGGTTTTGTCAAATACCACGGTTTTCACCTTGGACAGGGTTTCCAGGTAGTTAGAGCCCTTCACCAATACGCCCGCCTGGCTGGCGCCGCCAATTCCGGCGAAGAAGCTCAGAGGAATGCTGATGACCAGTGCACAGGGGCAGCTGATGATCAGGAATGTCAATGCACGGTAAATCCAAGTACCCCAGTCACCGCTCATGCCCATTGCCAGTATCCGCACCAGGGGCGGCAAAACTGCCAGCGCCAGGGCACTGTAACAAACAAAGGGCGTATAAACCTTGGCAAAGCGGGAGATGAAGTTCTCCGACTTGGATTTTTTGGAGCTGGCATTTTCCACCAGGTCCAGAATCTTAGACACAGTGGACTCGCCAAATTCCTTGGTGGTCCGAATTTTCAGCAGGCCCGCCATGTTGATGCAGCCGCTGATGATCTCGTCCCCCGGGCCTGCATCCCGGGGCAGGCTCTCGCCGGTGAGGGCGCTGGTGTTCAGGCTGGAGCTGCCCTCGAGAATAATGCCGTCAATGGGCACTTTTTCTCCCGGCTGCACCACAATGATCGTTCCAATCCCCACCTCGTCCGGGTCCACCTGCACCAGCTGGCCATCTTGCTCTACGTTGGCATAGTCCGGGCGAATATCCATCAGCTGGCTGATGTTGCGCCGGCTCTTGCCCACAGCGTAGCTCTGGAACCACTCGCCTACCTGGTAAAACAGCATCACGGCGATGGCCTCGAAATAATCTCCGTTGGAACTCACCGCCAGGACCATCGCACCCACGGTGGCCACTGCCATCAGGAAGTTTTCGTCAAACACCCGGCGGTTGCAGATGCCCTTGCCGGCTTTTCTAAGGATGTCGTGGCCGATGAGCAGATACACCCCGAAATACAGGGCAAAGCGAATCCAGCGCCCTGTTCCGGAAATCAACACGGCATCCATCCAGGCAAATACCCCGCCAGGGAGCAGCTGCAACACCAGCAGCAGCGCTGATGCCAGGAAAATCCGCCGGAGCATGGTATTTTGCTTTTTTGTCATATTTCCGGGATGCCGATTGGCCGACAGCAGAAAACCACCTGCGGTTCCTACCAGCACCAGCAGCAGCCCGTTGACAATCCATTCTTGCATTTCAGGTCCTCCCCTCTTCCAGCCACAGGGCTTACACAATTTACAGGAAGATTTCGCAGTCCGGCTCCACCTTCTTGCAGGCAGCCAGCACACGGTCCATCACAGCCTTCGGCTCCTGGCCCTCGACAAACTCCACCACCATCTTCTGAGTCATGAAGTTCACCGTGACGTTGGCAACGCCCTCGGTCTTGCGAGCAGCTTCCTCCATCAGATTGGCGCAGTTGGCGCAGTCCACTTCGATTTTATAAGTCTTTTTCATATGCTGGGTCCTCCTAAAACATTTTTTCAAAATTCAACAATTAAGTACTTGCTTAATCATCGTACTTGTAGTATAATACAGTTACACAAAAAAGTCAAGCCCGAAAATCCGGAAGCCGTGCAAGTTTTTCGGGAGAAAAGGAGCCGCCTATGGAACCCATCACCCTGCCCCATACCCATGGAACCCAGAATATCGCCCCAGATTTAACCAACGAGCTGGATAACATCGAAAAATTCCAGCTGGCTGCTGACATCTTCAAACAGCTGGGAGATACCACCCGGATTCGCCTGTTTTGGCTGCTGTGTCACTGCGAGGAGTGCGTCATCAACATCTCCGCCATGCTGAACATGTCCAGCCCTGCCGTCTCCCACCATCTGCGCCTGCTGCGCAGCAGCGGCTTGATTGTCAGCCGCCGGGAGGGGAAAGAAGTCTACTACCAGGCCGCAAAAACCCCCCAGAGCCAGCTGCTGCACCAAATCATTGAGCAAGTGCTGGAAATCGCCTGTCCCACTTAAAAAACGGAGCCGCTGCACAAAAACAGCGGCTCCCAGCTTGTCAAAAAAGTGCCTCGCAGAGTTCGCCGCCATAGCGGCGAATAAAGTCAAATCCATTTTCGACCGGGGCGTGTACCTGGGCGAAAATACTTATCAGGCTGCAAGTGTGGAATTTGTTCGCCATGGGCGGACAAATTATGCACGCAGCAGACTGCAAAAACCTGTCGAAAAGCCCCGTGGGGGATTTTCGACAGCCTAGGAGCCGCTGCACAAAAACAGCGGCTCCCTTTTTTATTTGGTCATCTTCTCCTGCTTAACCTTGTGGTCAATCACATGGCGGCTTGCCAGCTCCTGGCGAACTTCCTCCACGGAGATGCCCAGCTGGTTCATCAGCACCAGCACATGGTAGGCAAGGTCCGCAATTTCGTAAATCGTCTCCGCCTTGTCCTGGGCCTTTCCGGCGATAATCACCTCGGTGGATTCCTCGCCCACCTTTTTCAGAATCTTGTCCAGGCCCTTCTGGAACAGGTAGGTGGTGTACGAACCCTCCGGCAGCTCCTTCTTCCGCTGGGCCAGCAGCTGATACAGTCCCTCCAAGGAGAATTTTTCCTGCCGCTGCCCGAAAATGGGATTTTCAAAGCAGGAATCCGTGCCCAGATGGCAGGCCGGGCCGTCCTTTTTCACCCGCACCTCCAAAGCATCGCCGTCGCAGTCGGCGGTGATGGAGACGATGTGCTGGTAATTGCCGCTGGTTTCTCCCTTGAGCCACAGTTCCTGCCGGGAGCGGCTCCAGAAGCAGGTCAGCCCCTTTTCCAGGGAGATGGCCAGGCTCTCCCGGTTCATATAGGCCAGGGTCAGTACCCGGCCGGTTTCATCGTCCACCACAATGGCGGGAATCAGGCCGTGGGCATCAAATTTCAGTTCTTCCACTGTCATAGCTTATAACCTCACCAAAATGTTATTTTCATGCAGGGTCTTTTTCAGCGCCGGGATCTGCACCTGACCGAAGTGGAAAATGGAGGCCGCCAGTCCGGCATCCACCCGGGGCAGCTTCTGAAACAGCTCCACAAAGTCCTGCTCGCAGCCGGCGCCGCCGGAGGCAATCACCGGCACGTCCACCGCATTGCTCACCTGTTCCAGCATCTCCAAATCGAAGCCGCCCCGAACGCCGTCGGTGTCGATGGAGTTGAGCACCACTTCGCCTGCTCCGTTGTCCACACACCGGCGGATCCAGGAGATGGCTTCCAGGCCGGTGTCCTCCCGGCCGCCCTTGGCGAAGACCCGAAATTCTCCCCCTGCCCGCTTCACATCCGCCGACAGCACCACGCACTGGTCGCCGTAACGCAGCGCCGCCTGGCGCACCAGATCCGGGTTGCGAATGGCCCCGGAGTTAACGCTGACCTTGTCTGCGCCGCATTTCAGCACCCGGTCAAAATCTTCCAGGGTGTTGATGCCCCCGCCTACGGTGAGGGGAATGAAGATGCACTGGGCCACCTGGGTCAAAATGTCGGTAAACAGCCGCCGCCCCTCTGCCGAGGCGGTGATGTCGTAAAACACCAGCTCGTCTGCCCCGTGGTCGCTGTAATATTTTCCCAGCTCCACCGGGGAGGATACGTCCCGCAGGTCGGTAAACTTGGTCCCCTTCACCACCCGGCCGTCCCGCACATCCAGGCAGGGAATGATCCGCTTGGTAATCATCGTGCCACCTCCACTGCCTGCTTCAAGTCAAGCGCCCCAATGTAATAGGCTTTTCCGATGATGGCCCCATGAAGTCCCATTTCCTTAAGGGCCGCCACGTCCTCCAAGCTGGACACGCCGCCGGAGGCGATGAGATCCAGCCGGTATCGCTGGGCCAGCTGTCGGTACAGCTCCCGGTTGGTGCCCGCCATGGCCCCATCCCGGGAGATATCGGTGCAAATCACGGTTTTGACCCCCATGGCCTCCATTTTTCCGAAAAAGCCTTCGGCACTTTGGGTGCTTGTTTCCGTCCAGCCTTTGATGGCCACAAAGCCGTCCTTGATGTCCACGCCTACGGCAATGGCCTCGCCGTAGCGGCTCAGGGCCGCTTCCAAAAAGCCGGGGTCCGTCACCGCCGCCGTGCCCAGGATCACCCGGCTGATGCCGCTGTCCAGATACCTTGCCACGGTGTCCAAATCCCGGATGCCGCCGCCTACCTGGGCCTTTGCAGAAGTGGCCGCCAAAATTTTGGAAATGGCCGCCAGGTTCTCCGGCCTGCCGCTTTTGGCCCCCTCCAAATCCACCAGGTGAATGCGCCCGGCCCCGGCAGCGGCAAAATCCCGGGCAATCTCCTCCGGGCAGTGGGAATAGACCATCATGTTGTCATAGTCCCCCCGAAAAAGCCGCACCGCTTTTCCTTGGTACAAATCAATCGCAGGATACAGTTCCATACCGTTCTCCCCTTACATCTTACAGAATCGTGTGAGGATCTCCAATCCCACCGGGCCGCTTTTTTCCGGGTGGAATTGGCAGCCCATCACATTGCCCTGCTCCACGGCAGCGGTGATGGGAATGCCGTAGTCCGTCACCGCCGACACGCTGCCGGGACAGTCGGCGGCGAAGTAGGAATGGACAAAATAGACATACCGCCCCGTCATGCCCTCCAGCAGCCTGCCCTGCTGAACAGCGAGCCGGTTCCAGCCCATGTGGGGAATTTTCAGCCCCTTGGGGAGCCGTCCCTCCATGGGCACCACCTGCCCTGCCAGCAGCCCCAGGCCGGGGTGCTCGCCATATTCCAGGCTTTTTTCAAACAGCAGCTGCATACCAAGACAGATGCCCAGCAGGGGCACGCTGGCGGCTGCCTGGTCCTTGACGAAACCATCCAGGCCGCTTTTGCGGAGCTTTTCCGCCGCATCGGCAAAGGCGCCCACCCCGGGCAGCACCAGCCGGTCCGCCCTGCGAAGAACGTCCGGGTCCCCACTGACCACCGCCTCCTGGCCGATGGCCCGGAAGGACGAGCACAGGGAGAACAGATTCCCCACGCCATAGTCGATGATGCCAACCATCACAGCACCCCCTTGGTGGAGGGAATGGCATCGCTGCCATCCAGGGCCGCCGCCTGGCGCATGGCCCGGCCAAAGGCCTTGAACGCCCCCTCCACAATGTGGTGGGCATTTTTCCCCGCCAGCATTTTCAGGTGCAGGCTCATGGGGCAGTTGCGGGTGAAGGCCAGGAAAAATTCCTCCACCAGCTCCGTATCAAAGCTGCCGATTTTCTCCGTGGGGATCGGAAGATCGAAGCACAGGCAGCTGCGGCCGGACAGGTCTGCGGCGCACAGGATCAGCGCTTCGTCCATAGGCAGCAGGAAGCTGCCATAGCGGCCAATGCCCCGCTTCTCCCCCAGACACGCCTGAAACGCCTGGCCCAGGCAAATGCCGATGTCCTCCACGCTGTGGTGGTCGTCCACCTGGGTGTCCCCGTGGCAGCAGACATCCAAATCAAAGCGGCCATGGGCGGCGAACAGGGTGAGCATGTGGTCAAGAAAGCCGCAGCCGGTGTCCACCCGGCTTTTGCCGGCGCCGTCCAAATTCAGCCCCAGGCGAATGTCGGTTTCCGCCGTTTTGCGGGTAATTTCACTGGTTCTCATAAAGCACCTCTTTCAGCGTCTGCACCAGCTGCTCCATCTGAGCCTGGGTGCCGATGGTGATGCGGTTATACTGGCAGATTCTGGGATTGGAGAAGTGGCGCACCAGAATGCCCCTTGCTTTCAGCACCTGATACAGAACCTCGCCGTCCATGGCTTCGGTTTTGGCAAAGAGGAAGTTGGTCAGGCTGGGCAGCACCTGAAAGCCCATAGCTTCCAGCTGTCCGGCTGTCCACTGGCGGGTGCGGCAAATGGCGGCACATTTTTCCCGGTAGTAGTCCTCCGCCTCCACAGTCGCCACCCCCAGGCGCAGGGTCAGCCGGTCTAAGTTGTAGGGATTGGTGGAATACTTGATTTTTTCCAAATCCTCTATCAAAGCCCGGCTGCCAAAGGCATAGCCAAGCCGCCCGCCTGCCAGACACCGGGACTTGGAGAAGGTCCGGGTCACCAGCAGATTCTCAAATTCTTGCACCAGGGGCAGCGCCGTCTCCCCGCCAAAATCCACATACGCTTCGTCAATCAGCACCACATGGTCCGGGTTGGTTTGGCAAATCTGCCGGATTTCCGCCACCGGGATGCTTCGCCCGGTGGGAGCGTTGGGGTTCGCCAGGACCACCATGCGCCCAATGCCGCAGTAGTCCCGGTAATCTACGGTAAAGTCCTCTTTCAGGGGAATTTCCACAGCATCCAGCTGGTATAGCTGGGCAAACACCGGGTAAAAGCCGTAGCTGATGTCCGGGTAGGCCACGCCCTCCGCCCCGAAGGCCAGGAAGGCAAAGTTCAGCACCTCGTCGGACCCGTTGGACAAAAACACGTTTTCCGGCTCCACGCCGTACAGCCCAGCCAGCTTTTCTTTCAGCTCCGCCCCGGTGGGGTCGCTGTACAGCCGCAGCTGCTCCACCTCCTGCCGGGTGATGGCCGCCGCCACGGACGGGGCCGGCGGATACGGGGATTCGTTGGTATTGAGCTTGATATACGCCTGATTCTGGGGCTGCTCCCCAGGGGTGTAGGCCCGCAAGACCTGCAATTCTTCTTTCAAATACCGACTCATAGGCCCTCCCTGCGAATCAGCGCACTTTTGGCGTGGGCCTGTAAGCCCTCCTGGTTGGCAAAGCGGGCGATGCTGTCCGCCGCCTGGTTCAGGGCCTGGGCCGTGTAATAGGTGAACTGGGTTTTCTTCACGAAGTCGTCCACGCTCAGGGGACTGGAAAAACGAGCCGTGCCGGCGGTAGGCAGGGTGTGGTTTGGCCCGGCGAAGTAGTCCCCCAGGGCCTCCGGGCAGCTGCGGCCCAGGAAAACAGAGCCGGCGTGCTTCACCGCATCCAGGTAGGCGAAGGGATCGTCCACCATCAGCTCCAGGTGCTCCGGGGCCAGCTCGTTGGCAATATCAATGCCCTGCTCCAGGCTTTGGGACACGATGATCTTGCCACAGTTGTCTATGGAAGCCCGGGCGATCTCCTGCCGGGGCAGCAGCGGGATCTGCCGCTCCAGCTCCTGGGCCACCTGCTGGGCAAGCCGTTCGCTGGGAGTTACCAGCACGGCGCTGGCCAGCCGGTCGTGCTCAGCCTGGCTGAGCATATCCGCCGCCACGTGGATGGGGCTGCTCTTTTCATCCGCCACAATGAGAATCTCACTGGGGCCTGCAATCATGTCAATGGACACCCGGCCAAAGACCTGCTTCTTGGCTTCGGCTACATAGGCGTTGCCCGGGCCTACGATTTTATCCACCTTAGGGATGCTCTGGGTGCCGTAGGCCAGGGCCGCCACTGCCTGGGCGCCGCCTACCTTGTACACCCCATCCACCCCGGCAATCTGCGCCGCTGCCAGAATGGGGGCCGGTACCATGCCGTCTCTTCCCGGCGGCGTGACCATCACGATTTGGGGACATCCGGCAATCTTGGCCGGGATGGCATCCATCAGCACGGTGGAGGGATAGGCCGCCGTGCCCCCAGGGACATAGATGCCCACCTTTTCAATGGGGGTCACCTTCTGCCCCAGCACCACGCCGGGCTGGTCTGCCAGGACGAAGCTGTTTCGCACCTGGCGGCTGTGGAAGGCCCGGATGTTTTGGGCCGCCTGGTTCAGCACCTGCAAAAATTCCGGCTCTACAGAGGCCATGGCCTCCTCCATCTCCTGGCGGCTCACCGCCATGGTTTCCAGGGACACCCCATCAAACCGCCGGGTGTAGTCCAGCACCGCCTCGTCGCCCCGACTTTTGACATCGGCGAGAATATCCGCCACCGCCTGCTCCACATTGGCCATGGGCACGATCCGGGCAAAAATTTCCGAATTGGGCACCTGCCCCCATCGCAGAATCTGAATCATAGTCTCTCCTCCACTTGTTTGCGCAGGCTCTCCCCAATGGCGCAGATATCCGCCTCCCGGAAGGAATAGCTTGCAATATTGGCAATCAGCCGAGCGCTGATGGGTACGATCTTCTCAAAAACCTGCAAATCGTTCTCCCGCAGGGTGGTTCCCGTCTCCACGATGTCCACGATCACGTGGCTCAGGTTCAGAATGGGCGCCAGCTCGATGGAGCCGTTGAGGTGGATGATGTCGATATCCCGGCCCTGGCTGCTGTAATAGCTGCGGGCGATGTTGGGAAACTTGGTGGCGACTTTCAGGGTCTGGCCCACCGGGTCCCGGAAGTCCCGCTGCCCCGCCACGGCCATGTGGCAGCAGCCCATGTGCAGATCCAGCAGCTCATAGACCTGGGGCTGGTATTCCAGCAGAATGTCCTTGCCCACAATGCCCAGATCCGCCGCACCCCGCTCCACGTAAATGGCCACATCCGAGGGCTTTACCCAGAAATAGCGCACCGCCGTATCCGGGTTTTCAAAAATCAGCTTCCGGCTGGGCACTTCCAGACTGGGGCAGCCATAGCCGCTGGCTTTCAGCATGGCGTAGGCTTTTTCCCCCAAGCGCCCCTTGGGCAGGGCGATGTTGATCCACTGCTTCATGGCTGGGCCTCCTTTCCGCTTAGGCGGACGATGGTTTTCCACCGCCGGTTCTTTGGCTCGGTGGTGCTCACCAGCACCCGGCCCTGGCGGGTGGCTTCCTCCGCCGCAGCCGTGACCTGGCACAAGGGCACTGTGCCGTCGTGGAGGATCAGGGTGTCCACGTCCCAGATGCCCTCCTGGTCCCAGCTGCTCTCCAGCAGATCCAGGTAAACACCGAAGCCAATGGCCCGGCTGCGGCGGCCCATCTTCTGGGGCAGCTTGTCGTATTGTCCGCCGGAGAGCACGCTTTGGGGAATGCCCTCCAAATAACCCCGGAACACCACGCCGCTGTAATAGCCCAGGTCGCTGCCCACGGAGAAGTCTAGCCGCACCGCATCCTGGCAGCCCCCTGCCGCCAGCACGCTCCACAGGTTCTGTAGCTGCTCCAGCGCCTGCCTTTCCTCTGGGGTGGTGAGCACCGGGGCAATGGCCGCCAGCGCCTCCGGCCCACGGCTGGGGCACGCCAGCAGGGCATCCAGTTTTTCCAATGCCTGAGAGCTGTCGGCGCACAGGCTTGCCAGGTCGTGGCGATTTTTCTGCCGCAGGCAGTCCGCCGCCTGGCGCTGCTGCGCCCCGGTAAGGCCGCTGCCTTTCAAAATCTGGGCCACCAGGCCCATGTGGGACAGGTTCAGCACATAGCGTCCCCCCAGCAGCTGCAAGCTCTTGGCCGCCAGCAGCACCACCTCAGCAATCTCATACTCTGCCAAATCCCCCACGCATTCCAGCCCGGTTTGGAGCAGCTCCCGGTAGTCCCGGAAGACGCTCTCTTTATAATAGACCTTCTGCACCACCCCCGGCTCCTGGGGGGCGTTTTTCACAATGGACAAGGTCACGTCCGGCTTCAGCGCCAGCAGACGGCCGGTGTCGTCGGAAAAGGTGATGATTTTGTCCGACAGCAGGAAGTCCTTGTTGCCTACATACAGCTCGTATTCCTCGAACTGGTTCATTTTGTAAGGGGTGTAGCCATAGCGGCGGTAGAGCTGGCCCAGCTGGGCCGCCGCCTGTTCTGCCGTTTTATACGTCCTCTGCTCCATGTTCCGTCTTCCCTTCTTCCTTGAGGTAGTCCAGCGCCAGGCGGTAGCCGCCGCCGTAATTCAAGCACCGGCTGACCCGGCTGATGGTGGCCGAGCTGGCCCCGGTTTCCTCCGAAACTTCCAGGTAATTTTTCCCCGCATCCAGCAGGCAGGCCACCCGGAACCGCTGGGCCATGGCCTGCAATTCCTTAATGGTGCTGATATCTTCAAAAAACAGCCGGCAGTCCTCCACCGTCCGCAGGGACAGTACCGCCTGATAAAATTCGTCTTCACCTTCGTGTCGCATTTTTTCCATGGATCTTTTTCCTTTCGTATGTTGCTTTATTACTTTATCACTTTAGCTTAATGAAGTCAAGCGTTATTTTTGCAGTCCCCTCTTGACAATTGTGTATCTAGTGTATATAATCAGCATATACAGTTTATACAGAGGTGATGACATGCAAATTCTGATAGATAACAAAAGCGGCGCCCCCATCTACGACCAGATCTACTCCCAAATCAAGGCCCAGATCATCAGCGGAGCCTTGCAGGAAAACGACCAGCTGCCCTCCATCCGGGGTCTGGCGAAGGATCTGCGCATCAGCTTCATCACCACCAAGCGAGCCTACGACGAACTGGAAAAAGAGGGTTTTCTCTACTCCATTCAGGGAAAAGGCTCCTTTGTGGCCCCGAAAAATGTGGAACTTCTCCAGGAGGAACATCTCAAGAAAATCGAACAGCTCATTGACCAAATGATCCAGCTGGCCGCCTCGTGCAACATTTCCCACGCTCAGCTGCTGGACATGGTACGCTTTAGTTTGGAGGAACAGATATGAACGCATTGGAATTGAACCAGGTAAGCAAGCGCTACTCCGGCTTCCGCCTGGAAAACCTGACCCTCGCCCTGCCCGGCGGCTGTATTCTGGGTCTGATTGGGGAAAACGGAGCGGGAAAGAGCACCACCATCCGTCTGATGCTGGGCCTGGCCCGGCCGGACAGCGGCTCCATCACTCTGCTGGGTCGGGACATTGACGACGACCTGCGGCTGACCAAGGAGGACATCGGCGTGGTGCTGGACAACGTGGGCATTCCCAGCTGCCTGAATGCCCGGCAGGTGGGCAAGGTCATGGCCGGGACCTATGCCCGCTGGGACCAGGCCCAGTACGAAGGCTACCTGCACCAGCTGGCCATCCCGGAGAACAAGGCCTTCAAGGACTTCTCCCGGGGGATGCAGATGAAGCTGGGCATCGCCATCGCCCTGAGCCACGATGCCAAGCTGCTGATTCTGGACGAAGCCACCTCCGGGCTGGATCCGGTGGTGCGGGACGAGGTGGTGGAGATGTTCCGCCAGTTTACCCAGGACGAAAACCATTCGGTGCTGATTTCGTCCCACATTGTCAGCGATTTGGAAAAGCTCTGCGACTACATCGCCTTCCTCCACAAGGGAAAGCTGCTGCTGATGGAGGAAAAGGACCGCCTTCTGGAGGAATACGCCCTGGCCCTGTGCTCCCAGGAGGAGCTGGATCAGCTGCCGGAGGAGGCGGTGAAAAGCTGCAAGCGCTCGCCCTACGGCGTGGAAGCGCTGGTGCTGCGCCAGTTTGTGCCGGAGGGCATCCACACCCGCCCGGTGACCATTGAAGAACTGTTTATTTTTATGGTAAAGGAGGCCAACTGAATATGAAAGGACTGCTTGTAAAGGACCTGTATATGTCCAAAAGCTACTGCCGGGTATACGTGCTGATTGCGGCCACATTTCTGGTGCTCCACGCCGTCACCACCATGAACGGCAACGAGAATCTGTTTTTCCTGCTGTACCCCACAGTGCTGGCGGGGATGGTGCCGGTGAATCTCATCGCCTATGAAAGCCAGTGCAAATGGGAACAGTTCGCCGGGACCCTGCCCTACACCCGGGCCCAGCTGGTCAGCGCCAAGTATCTCATCGGCCTGATGTTCTTCGGCATCCTTCTGGTGCTTTCTCTGGCGGTGATGAGCCTTGCCATGGTCATTGCGGGCAGCTTCTCCCCGGCCATGCTGTGGAGTCAGAGCGTGCTGATGGCCCTGTGCTTCTTCGGCAGCTGCACCATTATCCTGCCGCTGGTGTTCCGTTTCGGCATTGAAAAGGCCCGGATGATGTATCTGGCCATGATCGGTCTGGTGTGTGGCCTGACTGCCGCCATTGGCATCGTCAGCAACGGCAGTGCCTATGCCGGCGGCTGGCAGATGCCCCGTGCCATCCCTCTTGTGGCGCTGGCAGCCGTGGTGCTGTACCTGCTCTCCTGGGGGCTGTCCATCCGGTTTTATCAGAAAAGAGAGCTGTAAACCCATTTACATCCGGGAAAAAATCTGCTATACTGCCAGAAAAAGCACAGGAGGAACGCCCTATGAATTTTCTGGAAATCGCCCAAACCCGGCAGTCCTGCCGCAGCTATGACGAAAGCCGCCCGGTGGAGCAGGAAAAGCTGGATGCCGTCCTGGAAGCGGTGCGGCTGGCCCCCTCTGCCTGCAATGGGCAGCCCTACCACCTGACGGTGTGCCGGGGACAGGCCGCCCAGGAGGTGGCCCTGGCCTGCCGGGGCATGGGGCTGAACAAGTTCGCCATCCAGGCCCCGGTGACGGTGGTGCTGTCGGAGCAGCCCTATGTCAAGTCCGCCGCCATGGGGGCCAAGGTCAAGGGCAACGACTACCGCTCCATCGACATCGGCATTGCCGCCGCCTACCTCACCGCCGAAGCCACCGCCCAGGGCCTTTCCAGCTGCATTTTGGGCTGGCTGGACGACAGCAAGATCCGCACCATCTGCGGTCTGGATTCCCCGGTGCGCCTGGTCATCACCCTGGGCTACGCCAAAGAGGGCGACACCCTCCGGGAGAAAAAGCGCAAGGACCTGACCCAGCTGGTCAGCTGTATTGATGTTCCAAAAAAATAATGTTTCGCCACCGCCCGCTTCTCTTGACAGGAAGCGGGCGGTGTGCTACAATACATTTAACAATTAAGCTAATTGTTAAATAATCACAAAAGGAGATGCTGCCTTGTCTTTGCAGTCTACCCTCAAGGCGCTGGCAGACCCTACCCGGCGGGAGATCCTGAACCTGCTGAAAGCCGGGCCACGGCCTGCCGGGGACATCGCCGACCAGTTTTCCATCAGTGCCGCCGCCGTATCCCGGCATCTTTCCGTGCTGAAGGATGCCGACCTCATCCGGGACACCCGGGAGGGAAAGTACATCATTTACGAGCTGAACGCCTCTGTTTTGGAAGAAATCATGCTTTGGCTCACGGATTTGAGAGGAGAAGATACCCATGATTAGTCCCGCCACCATTTGTTTTTGCATCATCACCCTGTTCATCAGCCTGATTCTGCCGCCCCTGTTTGCCGTCGCCTACAGCCTGCGCCACCGGGGTCAGGGCATCGGCTGGGCATGGCTGCTGGGAGCCGTCGGCTTCGCCGTTCCCCAGATGCTGATTCGCCTGCCCATTTTGAACCTGTTGGGAACCAACCCCGGCTTCGTGGCCTTTGCTCAGAGCCACCCCCTGGTCTATGCCTTTGGCTTGGCCTTCACCGCCGGCCTGTTTGAGCTGGCAGGACGGTACGCCGTGGCCCTGGTGCTGCGCAAGCAGCTAACCTACCAGCGGTGCATCGCCGCCGGCCTGGGCCACGGCGGTATCGAGGCCATGATGCTGGTGGGCATGACCTATGTCAACAACCTGATTTACATTTTCCAGATCCAATCCGGCGGCTTTGATGCCCTCCTGGCTCAGGCCACTGCCATGGGGGCAGACCCTGCCGCCATGGAATCCATCCGCCAGACCTTCCTCACCGCCAGCAGCGGCATCTTCCTGCTGGCAGGCATCGAGCGGCTGCTGACCATGGTCTTCCACACCGCCATGAGCCTGCTGGTGTGTTACAGCGTGGCCCGCCACCGGCTGCTGCCGGGACTGCTGATCTGCCTGGGCCTGCACACCCTGGTGGACTGCGCCTCCGGACTGAGCCTGGTGCTGCCCCAGACCACAGCTATGGTCATCATTTACACCCTGCTCACCATCATGGCCCTGCTGTCGCTATGGATCATTCGCACCATTCACCGCCGCTGGGCATCCGAAGGAGAACGCCTATGTTGAAACAATACAAGCGCCCCCTGATTTTGACCTCCCTTGTGACCCTGCTGCCCATGCTCGCCGGTCTGCTGCTGTGGAACCGTCTGGGAGAAGCCATGATCACCCACTGGGGCTTCGACGGCCAGCCCGACGGGGTTTCCAGCCGGGCCTTTGGGGTGTTTGCGCTGCCGCTGATTATGCTGGCGGCCCACTGGCTGTGCATCAGCCTGACGACTCTGGATCACAAAAACGCCCAGCGCAATCCCAAGCCCTTCCGGGTGCTGCTGTGGGTCATCCCCATCACCAGCAACCTGTGCTGCGGCATGATGTACACCCTGGCGCTGGGTCTGCCGGTGTCCCCGGCGATTTTCATGAACGGCTTTCTGGGCATTCTGTTCATCGCCATCGGAAACTATCTGCCCAAGTGCAGCCAGAACCGCACCATGGGCATCAAGCTGCCCTGGACCTTCCGCAGTGCGGAAAACTGGAACGCCACCCACCGCTTTGGCGGCCGGGTATGGGTCATCGGCGGCGTAGTCATTCTGTTCAGCGCTCTGCTCCCCGGCGGGTGGAGCGTTGGCGTGATGGTTGTCTCCATTTTTTGCCCTGGCCCTGATTCCCACGGTCTACTCCTATCTGTACTACCGCCGCCAGGTCCGCCAGGGCGACACCTTCACCCCCATGGCCCAGAGCGAGCAGGAGAAGAAATTCGCCAAGGCCTTCTCCATCGGCACCCTGATTTTCGTGCCCCTGCTGTTGATTTTCCTGTGGGTGGTGCTGTTTACCGGCCATGTGGAGGTAAGCTTTTCCCAGGACTATTTTACCGTCGATGCCAGCTTTTACGATGACCTTGTGGTGTATTACGACCGGGTGGAGTCCGTCAGCTACCACGAAGGGAATATCCCCGGCACACGCACCTTCGGCGTGGGGAGCCTGCGGCTGCTGCTGGGGCAGTTTGAAAACCAGGAGCTTGGCCCCTACACCCGCTACACCTACTATGACCCCGAAAGCTGCGTGCTGCTCTATGTAAACGGCAAGCCCCTGGTGCTCAGCGGCCGGGACGATGCCGAAACCCAGCAGCTATATCGCCAGCTGCTGGAAAAAACGCACTGACAGGTTCTGCCTTTTCCGGTTTTTCCCGGAAAAATCCCTTGACTACCAAGGAAAATTCCTCTATAATATTCAAAGCTATGGATATTTTTATCTCAAGAAAGGATTTTTGAATATGGCTAAGGAATACAAAATCACAAGCCTGCGTCTGGCAGACCTGGAAAAGGAACTGAACTACCTGAAGACCACTCGGGAGCGGGAGGTCGCCGCCATGATCGCCGAGGCCCGGTCCTACGGTGACTTGTCGGAAAACTCCGAGTACGATGCCGCCAAGAACGAGCAGGCCAAGCTCTACGGCCGGATTGCCGAAATCGAGGACGTGCTGAGCCACGCCGTCATCATCGAGGACGAAAACGAAGCCAGCGGCCGGGTGGGCCTGGGCTGCACCGTGCTGGTGGAGGATGCCCAGGGCAAGCGCACTGAGTACCGCATCACCGGTTCTCAGGAGGCCAACCCCATGGAGTTCAAGCTGTCCGATGACTCTCCCTTCGGCCGTGCCATCGTGGGCAAAGCTGCCGGGGAAAGCTTCACCGTCAACGCCCCTGCTGGTTCCTTCACCATGAAGGTCATCCGGGTGTCTCGTGAGGGTTAAGCCATGGCAAAGTTTGTACCCCAGTCTGAAATGCCTCTGTCCGACCAGGTGAAGGTCCGGCACGAGAAGCTGGAAGCCCTCCGTGCCCAGGGTCTGGACCCCTTTGTGCAGACCAAGTTCGACGTCACCTCCGACTCCGCCGCCATCAAGGCCGGCTTCTGTGCCATGGAGGGCCAGACCGTCCGTCTGGCCGGCCGTCTCATGAGCAAGCGGGGCATGGGCAAGGTGTCCTTCTGCGACTTGCAGGACAGCACCGGCCGCATCCAGCTGTACGTCAAGTTTGACGAGATGGAAGAAAGCGCCTTCCAGCGCTTCAAGAAAAATGACATCGGCGACATTGTGGGCATTCAGGGCGACGTGTTCAAAACCGAGCGGGGCGAGATTTCCGTCCGGGTCCACGAGGCCACCCTGCTGAGCAAGGCTCTGCTGCCCCTGCCGGAGAAGTTCCACGGCCTGACCGATGTGGAGACCCGCTACCGCCAGCGCTATGTGGATTTGATCGTCAACCCCAACGTCAAGGATACCTTCGTCAAACGCAGCCGCATTATGACCTCTCTGCGCCATTTCCTGGACAGCAAGGGCTTCCTGGAAGTGGACACCCCCATCCTGACCCCCTTTGAAATCGGCGCTTCCGCCCGTCCCTTCTACACCCACCACAACACCCTGGATATGGACATGGTGCTGCGCATCGAAACCGAGCTGTACCTGAAGCGGCTGGTGGTTGGCGGCATGGAGCGGGTTTACGAAGTGGGCCGCATCTTCCGCAACGAGGGCATGGACCCCAAGCACAACCCGGAGTTTACCACCATCGAGCTGTACCAGGCTTACACCGACTATCTGGGCATGATGGATCTGGTGGAAGAGATGATGAAGACCGTGGCCATGGAAGTCTGCGGCGGCCTCACCATCCCCTATCAGGGTCACATGATCGACCTGAGCCACTGGGAGCGGATGACCATGGTGGAGGCCGTCAAGAAGTACTCTGGCGTGGACTTTGCCGCCATCGAAACTGACGAGCAGGCCATCGCCATCGCCAAGGAGAAGAACGTGGCCCTGCCGGAGATCCCCTCCAAGGGCGCCATCCTGGCAGAGTTCTTCGACGCCTTCGTGGAGGAGAACCTGATCCAGCCCACCTTCATCTACGACTACCCGGTGGAGAACTCTCCTCTGGCCAAGCGCAAGCCCAACGACCCCGCTTTCACCGAGCGGTTCGAATATTTCATCAACGCCACCGAATTCGGCAACGCCTTCTCCGAGCTGAACGACCCCATCGACCAGAAGGGCCGGTTCGAGCGGCAGGTGGCCGAGCGCAAGCAGCTGGAGCCCAACTCCAAGGCCCAGGTGGACTACGACTACATCACCGCTCTGGAATACGGCCTGCCCCCCACGGGCGGTCTGGGCTTCGGCGTGGACCGGCTGGTCATGCTGCTGACCGATTCCGCCAGCATCCGGGACGTGCTGCTGTTCCCCACCATGAAGCCCACCGATGCCCCCAAGGCCGAAAAGCCCCAGGAGACTGCTGAAACCGCCCCGGCGGAAGCCCCGGTGGAGGAGAAAATCGACTTCTCCAACGTGAAGATCGAGCCGATTTTCCAGGAACTGGTGGATTTTGACACCTTTGCCAAGTCCGACTTCCGGGCTGTCAAAATTCTGGCCTGCGAAGCGGTGAAGAAGTCCAAGAAGCTTCTGAAGTTCACCCTGGACGACGGCGAGCGCCAGGACCGGGTGATCCTCAGCGGCATCCACGAGTATTACGAGCCGGAGCAGCTGGTGGGCAAGACCTGCATCGCCATCGTGAACCTGCCCCCCAGAAAGATGATGGGCATTGATTCCGAGGGTATGCTGATCTCCGCTGTGCACGAGGTGGACGGCCACGAGGGCCTGAACCTGCTGATGGTGGACAACCACATCCCCGCAGGCGCCAAGCTGTACTAAGGATATACAAAATGGGCAGTCCCGCTTTGGGATTGCCCATTTTTAGAAGATTGAAAATCGGAACGGATAAAGGAGGGTACTTATGGAACCAAGAGACCTGTTAAACGCCTTGACTGTCGCCGAACGGTTGAAAGACACCACCCGGCATTGCTATACCACAAAAGGCAGGCACGAAAGTGTCGCAGAACACAGCTGGATGATGACTCTTATGGCTTTCTTTATGAAACACGAGTTTCCTGATGCGGACATGAATAAGGTCATTCAAATGTGTATCATCCACGACCTTGGAGAAAGCTTTACGGGTGACATCCCCACTTTCCAGAAAACAGAAGCAGATGAATGCACAGAAGAAATGCTGCTAAGCGAGTGGGTGGACGCTCTGCCGGAACCCACAAGGACAGAAATGAACGAACTGTACCAGGAAATGGCACAAAGGCAGACAATCGAAGCAAAAATCTATAAGGCCATTGACAGTTTGGAGGCATTGATTCAGCACAATTTCTCCGACCTATCCACATGGTCTGCCAATGAATTTACATTGAATTTGACCTATGCCGATGACAGGGTGCTCTTTTCCAAGTACCTAACCGATTTGCGGCAATCCATCCGGGAGGACACCACTGACAAGCTTGCAAAATAAGCACGCTCGACACCCCACCAACAAAATCCCGCCAGCGCCAAAATATTGAAGTGCCCCCTGTCAAGTAGACAGTAGAAAAAACAAAATATTCGGTTATGTT
>CAUWNA010000043.1:0-66091 GCA_963560135.1 uncultured Oscillospiraceae bacterium
GGTGAAAACCACCTCCGCTCATTTTAGGGGTTGACTTTTAATAGTTAATCTTTCTAGGCGGTGGCCCGGCGAAATTTCATCCCCCCGGGGGGCTTGTGTCGATACAAATATATCGGTATAATACGCAAGAACGATGCCCCGGCATAGCCGTCACGATACCGGGGCAAAGACCGCCCCTTCGGCGAAAGAAAGGCAGTCACCCCCAGTATACACGGTCCTGCCGAAAAAGGAAAGGAATATTTTGTATGAAGCAGAAAAAAATTCTTGCGGCCCTGCTGACCCTGGCCCTGGGCGCTAGCCTGGCAGCCTGCGGCAGCAAGGAAGCCCCTGCTGCCACCACGGCACCGGTGGCCCAAGCAGCACAAACGACCCAGGCGGCGCAGCAGCCCACCGCAGCGCCCGCAAAGGACAGCGTGGTCATCGCCATCGGCTCTGAGCCGGAGACGCTGGACCCCACCAAGGGCTGGGGCCACGGCAATGCCCCCATTGTCCAGAGCACGCTGGTCAAGTACAATGCAGATTTGAACTTTGAAAATGACCTGGCTACCGACTATGTCCTGTCCGAGGACGGTCTGGTGTGGACCTTCACCATCCGCTCCGATGCCAAGTTCACCGACGGCGAGCCGGTGAAGGCTTCGGACGTGGCCTTCACTCTGGAGACGGCGAAGGCCGCCCAGGGCAGCGTGGACCTGACCTACATGGTCAGCGCCGAGGCCAAGGACGACACTACCCTGGTGGTCACCCTGGAAAAGCCCACCTCCATCTTCCTGAACACCCTGGCCTCTGTGGGCATTGTGCCGGAGCATGCGTATTCCGACAGCTATGGCACGAATCCCATTGGTTCTGGCCCCTACAAGTTCGTGGAGTGGCGGCCTCAGGAGCAGCTGCTGTTCGTTGCCAATGAGGATTACTACGGCGGTGCGCCTGCGATTAAGCACGTGACCATCGTGTTCATGTCGGAAGATGCCGCTCTGGCAGCCGTCCAGGCAGGCCAGGTGGATGTGGCCTATACCTCTGCCACCCTGGGCACCACCCAGGTGCCGGGCTACCGTGTGGAGGCCGTTACCTCTGCTGATAACCGGGGCTTCACCCTGCCTATGTCCCCCAACGAAGGAAAGACCACGCCTTCCGGCTTCCCCTATGGCAATGATGTGACCTGCAACCTGGAAATCCGTCAGGCCATCGCCTACGCCATTGACCGCCAGCAGGTGGCGGATGTGGCCCTGAACGGCTTTGGCCGTCCCGCTTATTCCGAAAATGACGGCATGCCCTGGAACAACCCCGAAGTGAAAATCGAAACCGACGTGGAGCATGCCAAGAAGCTGCTGGCCGATGCCGGCTGGGCCGATACCGACGGCGACGGCATTGTGGAAAAGGATGGCCTGAAGGCAGAGTTCACCTGCCTCTATCCATCCGGCGACTCCGTCCGTCAGGCGGTGGCTATGGCTGCGGCAGAGCAGGTGAAGGCGGTAGGCATCCAAATCAACGTGGAGGGCACCAGCTGGGACGATTTGGCCAAGCGGATGTTCTGCGATGCCGTGATGATGGGCTGGGGCAGCGCCATCCCCAACGAAACATACTACCTCTACCGCAGCGAAGGTGCTCTGCTGGATGACTACTACAATCCTGAGGGTTACCAGAGCGAGGTGACGGATGGCTATCTCCAGGCCGCTATGGAGGCTCTGACTCCGGAGGAGGCCAACGAGAACTGGCGCAAGGTGCAGTGGGACGGAACCACTGGCACTGCCATGCAGGGTCAGTGCCCCTGGGTGTGGATCGTGAACCTGGACCATGTGACCTATGTGCGAGAGGGACTGTCCATCGGCGACCAGCCCATCCACGGCCACGGCCACGGCTTGCCTCTGATTCAGAACCTGAACCACTGGGCCTGGGAAAATTAACAGTTAGAAGCGGAAATTCCGGCGGGGGCCATGCCCCCGCCGGCAGCGTGTCTGAAAACGGTTTCTGCGGTGCTTCCCAAGAACAGCCGGAATTTTTGGGAAACCCCGCAGAAAGCAAGAGAGAGAGGATTCTTATGAAACCTGCAATGAAGCGGCTGGGCCGGTCCCTGATTGGCAACGGCCTGAAAATTTTATCGCTGCTGCTGGCGGTGAGCATCATCGCCTTTGTGCTGGTCAGCGCTTCGCCCATTGACCCGGTGCAGCAGTACATCCTGGGCCTGGGCACGGCGGTGTCCCCGGAACAGCGGGCGGAAATCGAAGCCTACTGGGGTGTTAACGAGCCGCCGGTGGAGCGGTACTTCACCTGGCTGGGGGAGCTGCTGCGGGGCAACTGGGGAGAGTCAGCCCTGTACCGGCGGCCGGTGCTGGACATCATCGGGGAACGGTTCCTCAACTCCCTGGCGCTGATGCTGTGCGCCTGGGTGCTGTCCGGCATTCTGGGCTTTACCCTGGGCTGTCTCATGGGCATGTATCGGGATCGCTGGCCGGATAAGCTGCTGAAGAAAATCTGCTATCTGCTGTCCAGCGTGCCCACCTTCTGGCTGGGACTGGTGTTTTTGCTGGTGTTTTCCGTGGGGCTGAAGTGGTTCCCCATCGGCTTCTCTGCCCCCATCGGTGTGGCGGCGGAGGACGTGACCATTTGGCAGCGGCTGCACCATCTGATTTTGCCGGCCTTTACCCTGAGCCTGATGTCCTTTGCCAACATCGCCCTGCACACCCGGCAGAAGCTGGTGGATGTGCTGAACTCGGAGTACGTCCTGTTTGCCCGGGCCAGAGGAGAAGGCATGTGGACCATCCTGCACCGCCATGGCCTGCGCAACATTCTGCTGCCGGCGCTGACGCTGCAATTTGCCTCCTTTGCGGAGCTGTTCGGCGGTTCGGTGCTGGCAGAGAATGTGTTCAGCTACCCGGGCCTCGGCAGTGCGGTTTCGGCGGCGGGCCTAAGCTCGGACGTGCCCCTGCTTCTGGGAGTCACGCTGTTCTCGGCGCTGTTTGTTTGCGTGGGAAATCTGATTGCCAACCTGCTTTACGGCGTGGTAGATCCCCAAATTCGGGAGGTGGAAGAATGGGAAAACTGAATCGCCGCACCAAAGTGCTGGTGCTGACCTGCCTGATCGCCCTGGTTCTGGCGGCGGTGTACGCTTTGGGTGTATTTCTGCCGGAGCAGAGTTATGCTTCCAGCTTCCTCAATGCCCGCCAGGCCCCCAGCCTTGCCCATCCTTTCGGAACGGATAGTTTGGGCCGGGATTTGCTCATGCGGACCTTGAAGGGCCTGTCCGTGAGCATGACGGTGGGCCTGGTGGCCTCCGTCATCAGCGCTGTGATTGCGGTGCTGGTGGGCATTGCGGCGGCCACCGGCTCGAAACATGTGGATGGATTTATCAACTGGGTGATCGACCTGGTGATGGGCGTACCTCACACCATTTTGGTGATCCTCATTTCCTTCGCCATGGGGCGGGGGCTGAAAGGGCTGCTCATCGGCATTGCGGCCACCCACTGGTGCAGCCTGGCCCGATTGATTCGTGGGGAGGTTTTGCAGCTGCGCAGCCAGCAGTATGTGGCGGTGTCCCGCCGGCTGGGCAAGTCCAGCGGCTGGATTCTGGTGCATCATCTGCTGCCCCATCTGATTCCCCAGTTTTTTGTGGGACTGATTTTGCTGTTCCCCCATGCCATTTTGCATGAGGCATCCGTGTCCTTCCTGGGCTACGGCCTGCCCCCGGAGCAGCCCGCCATCGGCATTATTTTGGCGGAGAGCATGAAGTACATCAGCTCCGGCATGTGGTGGAGCGCCGTGTTCCCCGGCCTGATGCTGGTGCTGATTGTGCTGCTGGTGGACCGGCTGGGGGACAATCTGAAGAAGATTCTGGACCCTTACAGCGCACAGGAGTGAGACTATGGAACAGAAAAAAGAGACTTTGTTGGAAATTCACGACCTGTCGGTGTCCTTTCGGATGTATGACAGCGCCTTGGAGCAGCGGCAGCTGCAAGTGATTTCGGACCTGCATTTGACGGTGCGGCCGGGAGAAATCGTCGCCGTGGCCGGTTCCTCCGGCTCCGGCAAAAGCCTGCTGGCCAGCGCCATTTTGGGCATTCTCCCAGGCAATGCCACCGTCCGGGGCCACCTGCACTACAAGGGCCAGGAGCTGACGCCCCAGATGCAGGCGAAGCTCCGGGGCACGGAAATTGCCCTGGTGCCCCAGAGCGTGGCCTTTCTGGACCCGCTGATGAAGGTGGGCCGCCAGGTGGACGGCCACCGGAAGCCCTATCCTGTGGAAAAGCGCCGGGAGCTGTTCCGGCGGTTCGGCCTGCCGGAGAAGACGGAAAAGCTGTATCCGTTCCAGCTGTCCGGCGGCATGGCCCGGCGGGTGCTGGTGTCCACGGCGCTGATTGCCGATGCGCAGCTGATCATCGCCGACGAGCCGACCCCCGGCATGAGCCTGGAGCAGGCCCTGGAAGCCCTGCAAATGTTCCGGGAATTGGCCCAGGATGGCAAAGCAGTGATTCTCATTACCCACGATATTGACCTGGCCTTCCAGTTTGCCGACCGGGTGGCGGTGTTTTACGCCGGAACTACGGTGGAGACGGCCCCGGTGGCGGACTTCCTGGCCGGACCGGAGGCCCTGAGGCATCCTTACAGCCAGGCCCTGTGGCGGGCGCTGCCTCAGAACGGCTTCCAGCCCATAGAAGGCTTCCAGCCCTATGCGGGGAATCTGCCCCAGGGTTGCCTGTTCCACCCCCGGTGCCCCTATGCCACGGAAGAATGCCGCACCCGTATTCCGGAAAGCCGGGAAGTGCGGGGCGGAGAAGTGAGGTGCTTCCATGCGACTTGAAGCGAAAAATGTCAGCTTCCGCTATGAGCAGCGGCAGCCTTGGGTGCTGGAAAACTGCTCTATCAGCGTGGAACAGGGGCAGCACCTGGCCCTGTTTGCCCCCAGCGGATACGGCAAGTCCACTCTGGCCATGCTGCTGTCAGGATATCTCCAGCCCACCCAGGGCGAGATTCTCCTGGATGGCAAGCCGCTGCCGAAGAAGGGCATCTGCCCGGTGCAGCTGATTTATCAGCACCCGGAAAAAGCCATCAATCCCCGCTGGCGGCTGCGGCGGGTGCTGGAAGAAAGCGGCCAGCTGCGCCGGGAGGTGCTGGATGCCTTCGGCATTGAGCAGGCCTGGCTGGATCGATTCCCCCGGGAGCTTTCCGGCGGAGAATTGCAGCGCTTCTGCGTGGCCCGGGCGCTGATGAGCGGAGCGGATTTTCTCATCTGCGACGAAATCAGCACCATGCTGGACGTGATTACCCAGGCTCAAATTTGGGACGTGGTGCTTCGGGAGGCCCGGAGCCGGAACATGGGCATTATCGCCGTGACCCACAACCGCAACCTGGCAAACCGCATTGCCGACCAGACCTACGATTTGGCTCAGCAGCGGTATCTATAAAAGCGCAGAAAAGCGGACAGCTACTACAGCTGTCCGCTTTTTTATAGGGTTTGCAGGGGATTATTTTGCGTCCTTGACACCTTCCACCAGGCCGTTGGCCAGGCCCACAAAGCCTTGCATTTCGCTGGGGATGATGATCTTGGTGGCGTTGCCGTCGGCGATCTTCTGCATGGCTTCGATGGACTTGAGCTTGATGACCTGGTTGTTGGGGGCCTTCTGGTTCAGCAGTTCCAGGGCATCGGCGGTGGCCTTCTGGACGGCCAGGATGGCCTGGGCTTCGCCGTCAGCCCGGAGGATGGCGGCCTGCTTCTCGGCCTCGGCCTTCAAAATGGCAGCTTCCTTCTCGGCGCTGGCCCGCAGGATGGCAGATTCCTTTTCGCCCTCGGCGATGAGGATGGCGGACTTCTTCTGGCCTTCGGCCTGAAGGATGGCCTGGCGGCGGTCCCGCTCAGCCTTCATCTGCTTTTCCATGGAGTTCTGGATGTCCTGGGGAGGCAAGATGTTTTTCAGCTCTACCCGGTTGACCTTGATGCCCCAGGGGTCGGTGGCTTCGTCCAGGATGGAGCGCATCTTGGTGTTCACCACGTCCCGGCTGGTGAGGGTCTGGTCCAGCTCCAGGTCGCCGATGATGTTACGCAGGGTGGTGGCGGTGAGCGTCTCCATGGCCGCCATGGGCTGCTCCACGCCGTAGGCATACAGCTTGGGGTCGGTGATCTGGAAGTAGACCACGGTATCGATCTGCATGGTTACGTTGTCCTTGGTGATAACGGGCTGGGGAGGGTAGTCCAGCACCTGCTCTTTCAGGCTGACCTTCCGGGCGATGCGGTCGATGAAGGGAACCTTGAAGTGCAGGCCGACACCCCAAACTGTGTGGAAGCCGCCCAGCCGCTCAATGACGTAGGCCCGGGACTGCTGCACCACGGAAATGTTGGTGATGATGATTACAAAGAGCAAAACGGCCAAAATGAGAAATACGATCCACATAATGTTACCTCCTCAATGGGCGGGGCAGGGAAACTGCCCCAGTTCTTTCAAAAACGGGTGTTAGGGTTTGCTGGAAGCGGGGGAGACGAAGGCTTTTACACCTTCGATGCGGTCCACCACCACCTGTGTGCCTTGGGCGATGGGAGCGCCGCTGGTGCTTCTGGCGGTCCAGACCATGCCGCCAAGCTTCACCTGGCCGGTACCGGAAAGGTTGTCGATGGCAACACTGACAAGTCCGCTGGAGCCAATCAAGGCATCTGTGTTGGTGGCTGTGAGCTTGGGGGTGACATACCTGCGGACCAGGGGCCGCAGCAGCAACAGCAGCACGGCAGAGACCAGAATGAACACCAAGATTTGCAGCCAGATTGGTCCGTGGAGCAGTGTCACCACGAGCGCCGCCAGAGAGCCTGCTGCAAACCACAGGGAAACCATGGTTACAGTGGATGCCTCCAGGGCTAAAAAGATTGCCAGCAGCGCCAGCCAAGTTAAGATTGCAGCCCAATTCATATGGTTACCTCCTTTCGCTTTGGATGGCATTATCATAGCAAAAAATATTCCGACGGTCAATTGACAAATCTATCAAAATCCGGCGAAAACTGCGGGAATCTAACAAGAAAATATGGAATAAATGGAGAAAATGGGCTAAAATGTCCACGGCTTTTTCTAAAATGGAAAAATTTTTCGGCAGTGCGGAAAATGAGGTTATAAAATTATGGAATATGGTTATATAACCATGAAAAGCAGGGAGGGCTCTTTGCAAAAACGCACCTTGCTTTTCAGGATTTGCCCTATTTTTGCTGCCTGAAACTTCCGGGATTTGTGGAAAATTTTCGGAGAAAACGGAAGAAATTTTCTGGATTCCTGTATCGGTCATTCTGCCGGGGGGATACTGGCTGTGGCAGTGGAAAAAATCTAGTGCATAAGGAGGAAGAATCTGCTATAATGGAGAAGAGGTGAGGTTTATGCGCAATCATACAACCGCATTGCCGGACGGGGTATTTACCCTGCTGACGTTGGCGGTTACGTTTGGCGTTAATTTGAGTCTGCAAAATCTTCTGGATACCCAGACGCTGATTCCTATGCTGTTCGTGCTGGGAGTATTCCTGGTGTCCTGGCGGACGCAGGGGTATTTCTGGGGCGTGGCAGCATCGCTGGTCAGTGTTCTGGCGGTGAACTATGCGTTTACCTATCCCTACTGGGCCTTTGATTTGATCTCCACGGAGTGCATTTCTTCGGCGGTGGTGATGCTGATTGTGGCGGTGATGACTGGGGCACTGACTACCCGGCTGAAGCAGCAGGAAAAGCTGAAGGCAGAGGCGGAAACGGAGCGGATGCGGGGCAATCTCCTGCGGGCGGTGTCCCACGATTTGCGCACCCCCCTGACGGCCATTTATGGTGCTTGCAGCGCCATGCGGGACAACTATGATGAGTTGTCCCGGGAAAAGCATCTGAAAATGCTGACGGATGTCTGCGCTGATGCCCAGTGGCTGGTGCGGATGGTGGAGAATCTGCTGTCCGTCACCCGGGTGGATGCAGGGCAGTTCCGGCTGAATAAGCAGGAGACGGTGCTGGAGGAGCTGGTGGATGCGGTGCTGGTGAAATTCCACAAGTACTATCCCCAGCAGCAGGTGCAGGTGGAGCTGCCGGAGGAATTTACCGTGATTCCCATGGATGCCATGCTGATTCAGCAGGTGCTGGTGAATCTGCTGGAAAATGCGGTGCTCCACGCCCAGGGCATGGAGAATCTGTGGCTGCGGGTGGAGATAAGGGGGGGGCAGGCAGTGTTCCGGGTGGAGGACGACGGCTGCGGCATTCCCAAATCCCGGATGGAGGGGCTGTTCAAAGGCCCACTGGAAGCCCCCGCAGACGGCAGCCGCAACAGCATGGGCATTGGCCTGAGCGTGTGCAACACCATTATCAAGGCCCATGGCTCGCAAATTTATGCAAAAAATCGGCCGGAGGGCGGAGCTTGCTTCCGCTTCAGCCTGGAATTGGAGGAGCAGCATGTCCAATAACAAGTACAAAATTCTCATTGTGGAGGATGATCCCAATATTTCCAGCTTTATCCAAACCATGCTGGAAGCCAATGGCTACCAGGTGCTTTCCGCCCAGCGGTGCCGCCAGGGAATGCTGATGTTTTCGTCCCACCGGCCGGATTTGGTGGTGCTGGATTTGGGGCTGCCGGATTTGGATGGAGAGGAATTTCTGCGCTCGGTGCGCAAAACCAGCCTGACCCCCATTCTGGTGCTTTCGGCCCGGACGGAGGAGCAGGACAAGGTCTCTGCCCTGGATTTGGGGGCCAACGATTACATCACCAAGCCCTTTGGCACTGGGGAGCTGCTGGCCCGGGTGCGGGCGGCGCTGCGCAATACCCGCCAGGCCGAGGCGGCGCTGGCTGGAACCTTCTGCGTGGCGGATTTGCTGATTGATTATGACCGGCGGCAGGTCAGCGTTGCGGGACAGAATGTCCACCTGACCCAGACGGAATACAACATCCTGGCCCTGCTGAGCCAGCACACCGGCAAGGTGATGACCTATGCTGCCATCATCCGGGCGGTGTGGGGCGGCATGGATGACAGCAGTGTGAAAAAGCTCCAGGTGAACATGGCCAACATCCGCAAAAAGCTGGGCTGCCGCCCGGGGGATAACCGCTATGTGATCAACGAGCTGGGCGTGGGCTACCGCATGGCAGACGAATGAAATAAGAACCGGGGCCGCTGTGTTTTTGCAGCGGCCCCGGTTTTATTTGGAAATGGTTGAGAGAGGGGGAAATTGAAGGATGGGGTGGGATTACAGCATGGACAAAATGGCCTGCTTGGAGCGGGCGCCGACAGCCTGGTTCACCACCTGGCCGTTTTTGATGACCAGCAGGGTGGGGATGCTCATTACCCGGAACTGGGCAGCCAGCTCGGACTGCTCGTCAACGTTCACCTTGCAAACCTTGATGTCCGTGCGCTCCTCGGCGATCTCGTCCACAATGGGGCTGACCATCCGGCAAGGGCCGCACCAGCTGGCCCAGAAGTCCACCAGCACGGGCTTATCGGATTCCAGAACCTCCTGGCGGAAATTATCCTTCGTAACATTGATAACAGACATTGTATTGTCCTCCTTGTTCTGATTTATGGTCTTATTATACCCGGCAGAAAAGCAGTCTTCCGTGACAATGTCACCCAGCGGAAAAATCAGGAATGGGCAGCAATCTGCTGGGCGATGGTGCACTGACTTTCGTAGGGGCAGCTGCCATAGCCGCAGTCGGCCTGAGGGGGCTGACCGTCCTTGTATTCCACCTCCACCATCCGGCTGGCATCCAGCTGGCGGCAGTAGCCGGTGTAAAACGCTTCTTGTTCCATTTAATCCTCCGTGACACAGTAGCCTCTGGGGCCGATAATCAGGCAGTCCGGGGCCAGCACCTGGATGTTGTAGCCCATGATGGGCTGCCCGGGGGGGACCTCCCAGCTGTCGCCGCTGCGGTTGCAGTAGACCCGGAGGGTTTTTCCTTCGTAACTGCGGGTAAAGCCGATGTGCTTGTCCTGAGCGGCGAAGAACTGGATATCACCCAGGCGGAAGGCTTCGTGCTCCCGGCGTAGCCGTCCCAGCCGCTGGTAGTGGCTCAGCAGCTCGGGGTCTTCCCGCCCCCAGGGGTAGGGGCGGCGGTTGAAGGGGTCTCGATAGCCCTCCATCCCGGCCTCGTCGCCGTAGTACAGGCTGGGGCTTCCCGGCAGGGTGTATTGCAGCAGGGAGGCTGTGCGCAGCCGGTCGTAGGCCACGTCCAGCTGATTCCGGGACAGATGCCGCCGGGCCTTTTCCTCCCGGCTGCCGTCAAAGTCATCCACCAGGGCGGTGAGGATCCGGGGGGTATCGTGGGTGCCCAGCAGGTTCATGTTGCTGAGAACCACTTCCGGGGGGTAATTCTCGGCAATGGACATGACGGTTTCCTTCAGTCCCGGGCCGGAATCGTGGCCTCGGACGAACTGGATGATGGCATTTCGGAAGGGGTAATTCATAACGCTGTCCAGCTCGCCGGCGGTGAAATAAGTCCGGCGCTTGTCATAGGCGATTTTGGAGGAGGCATCCTCCCATACCTCGCCCAGCACCAGGGCTTCCGGGTTGATGGCCTTCACACGCTGGCGCAGCAGCTGGAGAAATTCGTCCGGCAGCTCGTCGGCGACATCCAGGCGGAATCCGTCAGCGCCCAAATTCAGCCAGTGGGCCACAACACTGTCCTCGCCGGTAATGACATATTCCAAAAAGCTGGGGTCCATTTTGTTCACCGTGGGCAGGGTGTCAAATCCCCACCAGGCGTGGTAATTGTCCGGCCACTGGTAGAAGGTGTACCAGCTGGCGTAAGGGGACTGCTGGGACTGATAAGCGCCGCAGCTGTCGAAATTGCCCTCCCGGTTAAAATACAGGCTGTTGGAGCCGGTATGGGAAAACACGCCGTCCAGAATCACCCGCATCCCCAGTTCGTGAGCCTGCTGGCACAGCTGGGCAAAGTCCTCCTGGGTGCCCAGCATGGGGTCCGGGGTTTTATAATCGGCGGTGTCATAACGGTGGGAGGAGAATGCTTTGCAGATGGGGTTGAGGTAGATGGCGGTGGTGCCCAGCTGGGCGATGTAGGGCAGCTTTTCGGCAATGCCACGGAAATTGCCGCCGTAAAAATCGTTGTTCAGCACCATGCCCTGGGCATTGGGCTTCCACTGCACCTCGTCATTCCAGGAGCGGTGGACGGTGTAGGGCTCCAGCTTGCCGGTGAGGTCGCACTTGCCGGACTTGTGGAAGCGGTCCGGGAAAATCTGGTAGAAGGTAGCGCCTTTGGCCCACTGGGGGGTGTGGAAATCCGCCGGTACACAGCTGATCTGCCACAGGTCGCCGGCTTCCATATTGGTGTCGTCCCCCTGCTTAAACAGGCGGAAGCCGCCGGTTTGGGTGTGGACGTAGAAATAATAAAAGTACAGTCCTTCGGCAGGGATGGAAAACGCCCCGCTGAAAATTTCATAAGGCCCTTTCCGACGCTGCCGCTTCAGCAGTACGTCCTGGGCATGGCTGCCGCCGTCGTGGCTGAGAATGCAGGTGACATGGGTACAGCCCACCTGGGCTGGAATGTGGATGTGGAGGGTACAGCTCTGCCCCGGTGTCAGGGTTCCGAAGGGGGTCTTGTAGATGGCGAGCTTGCTGTCATACAGGATTCGCATAGTCGGCTCCTTTGTTGGGGTGATGGTGGTGCCGCATGGGTACCGTTGGTTATTATAGCCTATAAAGCTCGAAAAAGAAAGGGGGAATTTAGCATATTTTCTATTTTTCTAAAAAGGTCTGCTGCACCATGTGCAGCAGACCGCAGCGTGTCGAAAAAGTGCCTCGCAGAGTTCGCCGCCGCAGCGGCGAATAAAGTAAAATCCATTTTCGACCGGGGCGTGTACCTGGGCGAAAATACTTCTCAGGCTGCAAGTGTACGAGTTGTGCGCCGCAGGCGCACAAGGAGTGCATGCAGCAGACTGCAAAAAACTGTCGAAAAGCCCCATGGGGGATTTTCGACAGTCTGAGGTCTGCTGCACCATGTGCAGCAGACCGAAAAGACGTTATGAAATGCCGCTGTCAGGCTCCCGCACCAGCATGGGGGTAAGCATGGGCTTGTCAAACAGCTGGCAGAAGCGCTGGCATTTGACCAAGAACGCATAGTAAACCGGCAGGCCGCAGCCGTACATGGTTTCCACGTTGGCCATGCCCTTGGCGATGATCACATCGGCTTGCCGGACAGCTTCAGCAGCTTCGCTGCCCAGCTGGTCCAGCTGGGTGCCGGGGATGCGGTTTCCGTTGTCGATTACCGGGAAGGGAATGCCAACAGCGGCGGCATCCTCCCGGGTGGCATCGTTCAGGGTGATGCCGCCCCGGACACAGAAGGTGATTTCCAGCTGAGGATAGGCCCGGGCGATTTCCTGGGCAAAGATGCGGTCGAAGCCGATTTCACCGGCGTTGTCCGTCAGGTACAGCAGCCGGGTCCCGGATGCCAGATCCTGGCGCAGCTGTTCATAGGTCTGCATATCCAGGGGCATGTCCATGGCTTCGTCCAGCATGGTTTCCAGCGTCTCAAAGCGGACCTGGCCCTGCAAGGCGGAAAAGTCCAGATAATTTCCCAGAATGGCCAGCCGCAGACCGGCCAGCACCGGGTCCGGGGCGGCGGCAGCCCGCTGGGCGAGGGCCTCCATCCGTTCCAGCACGAAGCGGTTGGAAGCTTCCTTTTCCGCCCGGAAGCGGTCCTGGGGCAGGCCATAGTGGGCTTGCAGCAGGTCGCTGACCTGGGGATTGAACCAGGGGGAGGCCACATCCTTGGGGGCGGCCAGATACATCTGCATCAGCGCCCTGGCAAAGTCCATGGCCTGGGCTTGGCTGCCTAGACTTTGGGCCAGTTCCAGGTTTCGCCGCAGGTGGCATTGCAGGCACTGGGGGCCGAAGGGAATGCTCATACCTTCAGCTTCAGCACCATCTTCTTATAGTCGTGGGGCTGATCCAGGTGCACGCCGGGCATGTGGGCATCCTCCGGGAAGACCACGTAGCAGTAGCCGGCGCCGATGCGCATAAAGTCCACATCGCCGTTGTAGAAGGCCACATCCTTGACATCGTTGTAATCTCCGTCAGAAGTCAGGGTTTCCACAGGCGCCCAGCCCATGGTCTCCTCGCCCTCGACAATGTACTGAATGTCCAGGAAGTTGCGGTGAGCCTCGCTGCGGTTTCCGGCGGGGCGGGTGCTGCCCTCCTGCACCAGGATGCGGTTTCCGTCGGACAGGGGAATGGTGCCCACGTTCCAGCCCTCCATGGCGGCGATGGCATCCATAGCCTCCTGCAGGCCGGGGATGATGGCCGCATAGCGGCCCAGTTCCTTATAAGGACAGACGATCATAAGTAATATCTCCTTTCAGAATTCGGGTGGTTTATCGCAGCACCGGCACGTAGGGAGCATCCACGGTTCCCTGCATGTCCAGCAGCTGATCGATGCAGTCGATTTTGGCGGCGTATCCCGCCGGAGTGCCGAAGCCGTAGGCGGCCCAGATAAAAGGAATCCCGGCCTCCAGGGTGGCTTCGTAGTCGCCCTGGGTGTCGCCGATGTAGGCGCAGTTGTCAATGCGGTGGCGCTTCATCAGCTCCCGGATGGTCTGGCCCTTGCTGGTGCCAGTGTCGCCGAAGCACAGGTGGCCGGTGATATAGGGGGCGATGCCCAGCTTCTGCATGCACAGCTCCGGGTAGCCCCGCTGGCTGTTGCTGACGATGAACAGCCGATGGCTGGCGCAGAGGGCCTTCAGGGTCTGGGCCACGTTGGGGTAGCCAATTTCACAGGGATTTTCCTGGAGGTATTGATTCTCCCGGTTCATGCACCGGTCCATCAGGCTGTAGCGCTCCGGCACGGGGATGGAGGCGAAGATTTGGTCGGCAATCTGGGTCATTACCTTGCCGAACAGGCTTTTCAAGGTCTCGGCATCCACACACAGGTGGTCCAGCCCCTCCTGGCGCAGCTGGATGTTGTAGCCCTCAGCTACCAGGGCACGGGAGTCCCACAGGGTCCCGTCAATGTCAAAAATCAAGCTTTCGTATGTCATGCTTCCTCCAAATGCCGCTGGATGCGGCCCATAATCATATCCAGTGCCACCAGGTTCTTGCCACCTTCGGGCACCACAATGTCGGCAAACTTCTTGCTGGGTTCGACGTATTTTTCGTGCATGGGCTTGACAGTCTGCAAGTACTGGCTCAGCACGCTTTCCAGGGTCCGGCCCCGCTTGTTTACATCCCGCTTGATCCGGCGGCACAGCCGGACGTCGGCATCGGTATCCACAAAAATCCGAATATCCATCAGCTCCCGCAGGGCCTGGTTCTCGAAAATCAGGATGCCTTCGACAATGATCACCTTTTTGGGCACCACGTGGACCGTTTCGTCGGAGCGGTTGTGGAGGGTAAAATCATAGATGGGGCAGTCGATGGCCTGCCCGTGGCGCAGCAGGTCCAAATGCTGGGCCATCAGCTCCGTTTCCAGTGCCGCAGGCTCATCGTAGTTCAGCTGGCAGCGCTGCTCATAGCTCAGCTCGTCGTGACGGCGGTAGTAGTTGTCGTGGCTGAGCACCGTCACGGAATCGGCGTACTTTTCCACGAGATTTTTCATCAGGGTGGTTTTGCCGCTGCCGGTGCCTCCGGCAATGCCAATAACCAAAATCTTCTGTTCCATAGTTACCTCCCGGCGGTCAACAGCTGCCAGGACAGGCGGATGTACGCCGGGTCCTGGGCGCTGTTTGTAATGATGGTCTGTCCGGGGCCGTTTTCCAGCAGCCCCGCTTCCAGCAGGCACCGCTGTGTCTGCTGCGCCGTGCCCAAGCTGCCGTCCAGCAGGCACACCTGATCGCCAACAGCCTCGGCAATGGTGTCGGCGGCGAAAGGATAGTGGGTGCAGCCCAGCACCAGAGCATCCAGCTGGTTGCGGTATGGCGCCAGCAGCTCGTCCAGCAGCTCTCGGGCTTCCGAGGAGTGGGCTTTTCCGGATTCTACCAGCTCCACCAGTCCCGGTGCAGGGATTTTCACAATGGAGCAGCTGCCCTCTACCCGGCAAAGCAGGTCGTTGAATTTTTGCTCACGCAGGGTTACGCAGGTGGCCATGACGCCGATTCGGCCGCCGGGGAAGCGACCTGCCGCCAGCTTGATGGCCGGTTCAATGCCCACCACAATCAGCTCCGGATAGGTCTGCCGCAGCAAATCCACTGCCGCAGCGGTGGCGGTGTTGCAGGCAACCACCATGGCTTTCAGGGGATAGCGCTGGTTCAGCATCTGGGCGGCCTCCATGGTCAGCTGCCGCACCTGGTCCGTAGGTCGGGTGCCATAAGGCGCATTGGCGCTGTCGCCGTAGTAGACATACCGCTCTCCGGGCATGGTCTGCCGCAGCTGGCGCAGCACGCTCAGCCCACCGACGCCGGAGTCGAACACGGCGATGTAATCATACTTTGTTTTCATACGCTGCCTCGATTTCTGTATTTCGGATTTCTCCAGAAGCCCCGGCGGCGAACCGAGCCGGGCAGGTCTGGCAACTTGTCTCTATATCTTACCAAATCTTTAGACAGGTTGCAATGCTTCCGTGCTTTTTTCCTGGAATTTTGCTGCTTGGGCATTTGTGAAGGCGGCTTTTTACAAAATGTTCACACCGGCTTGCTTGATAGGGACTTCGGAAAGTGATAAAATTTTACCATAATGCTATAATCGGGAAGGTATGTGGAAAAAAGATGTCTAAGTTTTCGGTAAAGAAGCCACTGACGGTGTTTGTGGCGGTGATTGCGGTGCTGGTTCTGGGCGTGGTGGCCTACACCCGGATGACTCCGGACCTGCTGCCCAATATGGATTTCCCCTATGTAATGATCATGACCCCCTATCCCGGCGCAAGCCCGGAGAAGGTGGAGGCGGAAATTACCAAACCAATGGAGCAGGCTATGTCCACCCTGGAGCATATCAAAACCGTAAGCTCCAATTCCGGTGAAAACGCCAGTATGGTGATGCTGGAATTTGAGGAATCGGTGAATATGGATACCATCGGCGTGGATATCCAGCAGAAGATCACCCAGCTGTCGGCAAACTGGGACGATGCGGTGAGCAGCCCCTACGTGCTGAAAATCAACCCCTCCATGCTGCCGGTGGAAGTGGCGGCCCTGTCTATGGAGGGAATGGACACCATCGCCCTGACGGAATTTGTGGACGATACCCTGATGAATAAGCTGGAGGGCATTCCGGGTGTGGCACGGATTTCTGCCACCGGTAAGATTCAGAGCCAGCTCCACGTGATTCTGGACCAGGGAAAGATTGATGACCTGAACCAGAGAATTGCCGACACCATCAACGGCAACCTGGACGAGGCCGCCGAGGAACTGGCGGATAAGAAGCAGGACTTGCAGGGGGCCAAGGGCCAAATGTCCAGCGCCCAGACCAAGCTGGAGCAGGGCGCAGATGCCATGATTCAGGGAGAGCAGCAGCTGAAAGAGAAGAAAAAGGAGCTGCTGGCCGCCCAGAAGGAGCTGCAAACCCAGCTGACCAAGCTCCGTGCAGAGCGGGTGGCTCTGGCAGGCAGCTATGAGACGCTGCGGCTGCTCAATGACCAGGTGGTGCAGCTGGAACGGCAGGCCCAGGATGTGCAGGCCCAAATCGGGGTGCTGGACGGCCTGTTGGCGGAGCAGCAGGAGATCGAGGACCTGAAGGCCCAGCTGGAGCAGGGCGGCGGGGAGCCGGAACCTACCGTTTCTCCGGAAGGCGGAGAAAGCAAGCCAATCGTGCCCGAAGAGACAGAGGGCGAGGTGGTTCCCGAAGTAACGGAAGGCGGCGAAACCGGAACCACCACCCCTGAGGGGACTGGGAACACGGACATCCAAACCGGCGGCGAGCCGACGGTTTCCCAGGAAGAACCGGCATCTCCGTCCATCGAGACGGAGGCAGCTGTCCAGAGCCTGGCCCTGGACGGCCCCATGCCCCTGACCGTATCCCTCACCGCCCGGATGGAAGCGCCGGTGCTGAGCCTGCTTGCCGGCGGGCAGACGGATTTGGAAATTCTGCTGGCAGAAAAAATCGCCCAGCACCAGCAGCACCTGCTGGAACAGGGCTTCACCACTGATGCGGAAGTGGCATCGGCCAAGGCCAAACTGGTGTCGCAGCAGGCGGTTCTGGAAGCGGCCCTGGTGAAAATCGACCAGACCCTGGAAGCTCAGGGCACCAGCCGGTCGGAGCTGGCCGGGGCTGTGGCAGAGCTGAAAGCGGGCCTGGACAAGATGGATGCAGGCATTGCCCAGCTGGAAAAGACTCAGAAGGATCTGGAAACCGGCCTGATTACCGTGGAGGAGGCCCAGTCCACCCTGGAAGAGCAGAAGCTGAAGGGTATGCTTCAGCTCAGCACTGCCGCAGGAAAGCTGGCGGCGGGAGCGGCCTCCATCGACCTGGCCTTGCAGCAGATCGACACCGGTCTGGACACCCTTGAGGACAGCCGGGAGGATGCCCTGCGCCAGGCGGATTTGAACAACATCATCACCATGGATATGGTGACCAAGGTGCTCACCGCCCAGAATTTTGCCATGCCCGCCGGATACGTCCAGGATGGGGATGTGAGCTACATGGTTTCCGTGGGCGACGAAATTACCGATTTGGAAACCCTGGAAAACCTGCTGCTGTTCGACTTGGGCATTGAGGGCATCGAGCCGGTGCACCTCAAGGATGTGGCAGTGGTGATGCGCACTGACAACCGGGACGAGACCTATGCCAAGCTCAACGGCCAGGACGGCGTGATGCTCAGCTTTGAAAAGCAGAGCACCTATGCCACCGCCGAAACCACCAACAACATCCAGGCCCGGTTCCGTCAGCTGGAACAGGAGTATCCCGGACTGCGGTTCGTCTCTCTGATGAACCAGGGTGACTATATCTACCTGATTGTGGACTCCATTTTGAGCAGCCTGCTGCTGGGTGCGCTGTTTGCCATTGTGGTGCTGTATATCTTCCTGAAGGACCTGCGGCCCACCTTTATCACCCTGTGTTCCATCCCGGTGAGCGTGATTTTCGCCATTGTGCTGATGTACTTCTCCGGTGTGACCATCAACATGATCTCCCTGTCGGGCCTGGCTGTGGCGGTGGGTATGCTGGTGGACAACTCGGTGGTGGTGATTGAGAATATCTACCGCCTCCGGGCCAAGGGTGCCAACGTGATTCAGGCGGCAGTCTCCGGCGCCGGACAGGTGGCAGGGGCGGTGACTGCTTCCACCCTGACCACGGTGTGCGTGTTTGCCCCCATCGTGTTTGTGGAGGGCATCACCCGCCAGCTGTTTACGGACCTGGCACTGACCATGACCTATGCGCTGCTGGCCAGCCTGATTGTGTCGCTGACATTGGTGCCGGCTATGGCATCCGGAATGCTGCGCAAGCAGAAGGAGCAGAAGCCGGGCTTCCTGGAAACCAAGCTGCTGCCCCTGTATCGCAAGGCAGTGACCTGGACCCTGGGCCACAAGGCTGTGGTGCTGGCGGGAGCAGCGGTGCTGCTGGTGGTCACGGCAGTGGCCAGCTTGAGCCGGGGCTTCATCTTCATGCCCCAGATGGACATGCCCAATGTCAGCGTTACCGTCACCATGCCCGAAGGAGCGGATATGGACCGGGCCAGCGACTTGGCGGACCAGGTCTTGCAGCGCATTGACCAGGTGGCGGGCATCGACACCGTGGGCGCTATGATGGATGTGGGCACGTCCAGCACCGCCGGTGTGGCCCAAACCAACTACACCGTCACCATTTACATTACCCTCTCCGACGAAAATGCCTCCGGCGCTGCCGCCGGACGGGAAATTGAGCAGCTGTGCCAGGACCTGCCCTGCACGGTGTCTGCCAGCTCGGCCATGATGGACATGAGCATGCTCACCGGCAGCGGTGTGTCCCTGAACCTGTACAGCGAGGACATGGATGCCTTGCAGCAGGCGGCGGTGAAAACCGCCGAGACCCTGGGCGGCCTGGAGGGCATCGGCGAGGTGTCCAACGGCCTGGAGGATGCCGCCCCGGCCCTCCATGTTCGGGTGGACCGGAACGAGGCCATGCGCCATGGCCTGACGGTGGCCCAGATTTACATGGAGCTGGCCAGCGGCCTGAAAGCCGACGGCGTGGTGGCTTCGCTGGAGCTGGACGGCATCACCACCGAGGTGATCGTCCAGAAGCCGGAGGGCGCTGTGCTGGATGCCCAGGAGCTGCGGGATTACGTCTTTGAGATTACCGGGCAGGATGGGGAAATCACCCAGGTGCCCCTGAAGGACTTCGCCAAGGTGGAGAACACCGCCAGCCTGAGCAGCATCAACCGTCTGAACCAGCGGCGCTATCTCACCGTCAACGCCCAGATTCAGCCGGGCTACAACGTGACGCTGCTGACGGAGCAGGCGAAGAAAGCCCTGTCCCAGCTGGATCTGGGCCAGGGGGTGAGCTATCAGTTCACCGGCGAGAATGAGAACATTATGGATGCCATGGGCCAGCTGATGATGATGCTGATTCTGGGTGTCCTGCTGGTGTACCTGGTGATGGTGGCCCAGTTCCAGAGCCTGAAATCTCCGTTTATCGTGATGTTCACCATTCCCTTGGCGTTCACCGGCGGCTTCCTGGCGCTGCTGCTGTGCGGCATGGAAATCAGCGTGATTTCCCTTATTGGCTTTGTGATGCTCACGGGTATCATCGTCAACAACGGCATTGTGCTGGTGGACTACATCAACCAGCTGCGGCTGGAAGGAATGGAGCGACGGGATGCCATTGTGGAGGCTGGCATCACCCGGATGCGGCCCATCCTGATGACCACCATTACCACGGTGCTGGGCCTGATCGACATGGCCGTGCGCAAGACCGCAGGAACGGCGCTGATGAAGCCCATTGCGGTGGTGTGCATCGGCGGCCTGGTCTATGCCACCCTGATGACCCTGTTCGTGGTGCCCTGCATCTACGATTTGCTCAACCGCAAGGCCCTGCGCCAGATTCAGGAGGAAGACCTGGAACTGCTGGACCTGTAAAGACAACAAACGGCCCTGCTGCGAAACAAAGCAGCAGGGCCCAGGCTGTCGAAAATCCCCCACGGGGCTTTTCGACAGTTTTTTTGCAGTCTGCTGCGTGCATAATTTGTCCGCCGTTGGCGAACAAATTCCACACTTGCAGCCTGATAAGTATTTTCGCCCAGGTACACGCCCCGGTCGAAAATGGATTTGACTTTATTCGCCGCTACGGCGGCGAACTCTGCGAGGCACTTTTTTGACAATCTGACGGCCCTGCTGTGAAGAAAAGCAGCAGGGCCGTATTTTTTAGCCTAGCAGCAGGCCAAGCAGTTTGTCATCGGTGCAGGCGGGGTGGGTGTAGGCGGCATCCAGCAGGGTGTCCAGATTGTCGGCATCGTTTTCGATCTCCTTGGAAAACAGCTGGGCTGTGGAAAGAAAGTCGCCGCCCAGGCCCTTGATCAGCACGCAGGCCAGACATGCAAACTTCACCCGGCTGTACAGGTCATAGTCCGACACTGCCTGGAGCCAGTAGCGCTGGACAAAGTACCGAGCCAGAGCCAGGGTGCGCTTGTCCCAGGGGCCAGGGGCGGGATGGGCCAGCCGTTCAGACCACCGTGGGGTGAGGATTTCCAATTCCTGGAAAAGGCCAATGATGGCATCCAAGGACCCGGGCTGTGCCATGGCCTGGGCGGTTTCCGGGGCTTCCTGGGATGAGAAGGGCTCCAGCTGGCCGCCGTCCAAGGCGCTTTGCACCTGGCAGCCGTAGAGCAGCAGCTGGGCCAGGGCTTGGCCGGGATGGGACTGGCCGTCTTGCAGCAGGCTTAGAGCCTGAGTGCGGCTTTCTTTCAGCAGGGCCATGTCCTGGGGGTCGTAGTCTGGGGCAGAGCCGCCGGGAACGTCCTGGGTCAGCAGGGGCGCTTCCGGGGTGTTGAGAATCAGCCGGGCGGCTTCGGGGCAGCTCAGTTCCAGCCCCAGCTCCACAAAATCACCATAGTCGTGGGTCAGCCGGGGAAATTCCCGGCAGGTGTCGCATAGCGCCTGCTCCCCCAGCTGGGCCTGGATGCTGCACAGGCCGTCACGGCGCCACATGGGACAGCGGCCGTCCTGAATGGTCATATAGATGTCCTCATCCTCCTGCCGGAGCACGCTGCGCAGCTGCTCTCCCAGAGGGCCGGGGAGCTGGGAATAGAGGGCGGCGTGGCGGGCATCCACCTGTACCTGCCAATCCTGGCAGCAACTGTCAGGACAGGCCCCCGCCAGGCAGGAAAACGCCGGATAATAGGACGGTTTGGTAACCAGCATACAACTTCCTCCCAAAAAGAAGGCGGGGCAAGGCCCCGCTGCAGATTCTGAATATGTAAAATCGTGGGGCACAGCCACGGAAAAGCGGTGCGCTTAGGGGTTGGGGCGGATGGCTTTCATCAGGGCGGCAGCATCCTGGAGGGCCTGCTTGCTGCCGCTGACGGCCACCTGAAGCTGGGCAATCTGCCCCAGCACCTGGTCCGCCGCCTGGGTCAGCTGGGACGAGGCGTTGTCCACCCGGCCGGTGGCCTGGGCGAGAATGCCGGCAGCCTGGTGATAAACCAGCTCCGAACGCTGCCGGGCCAGGGTCTCCATCTGTTCTGCACGGCGATAGGTGTGCAGCTCCTGGGCCTGGGGCGGCGGCAGCTGCGTGGGCTGCTGGGCGGCGGCCTCCTCCAATTCCTGGCAGCGCTGCTGCGCTTGCTCCAACTGCTGGGTCAGCTCCTGAACCTGCTGGCGCAGGGTTTCCAGCTCCGGATCAGGCTGGGCCTGGGGCTGCTGGGCCAGCTGGCTGCGCAGTTCCTGGGCCTCCTGGTTGAGCTGATTGAGCTGGTTCTGGTGCTTGGTATTGAGATATTCCAGATAACGCACCACGTCATCCCGGTTGAATCCGTTGAAGGCGGTGCGGAAATTTTGAGGTATGGCCATGGGGAATCCTCCTTTATTACTGGGAATTCGGCTTCTTTTCTGGATTATAACACACAAATGCTGGGAAAACAACTGGTTTTGCCGAGACTTTTGGAAAAAAGGAAAATATTTTTTCAAGAACCCCTTTACAAAAGAGGAAAAGCCTGCTATAATAGTTGGGAAATCAAAAGTTATGCGCCGGTGGCTCAATGGATAGAGCATCGGATTCCGGTTCCGAGGGTTGGGGGTTCGAGTCCCTTCCGGCGTACCAAAAAGAGGAAGCACCATTCGGTGTTTCCTCTTTTTGCTTATGCAGGAAGGACTCGAAAGGACGGCCCGAACGAAGTGAGGGTAAAAAGTGTCCGGTGGACACTTTTTTAGTCCATGGGAGAGTCCCTCAGCTTCCAGGGCACCCCCCATATCCCGATGCACCTTCCTGCAAAGCAGATGCCCGTTTGGGTATCTGTTTTTTGCTGTGTCAGAGATGCAAAAAGGGAAACACCCCATAGTGTTTCCCTTTTTGTGGTTCATAGGAACTGGCAATCACAGCTTCAGCAGCTTGGCGATTTTGGCACCCTTGGGCAGCAGCAGGCAGTCCTCGTGGGTGATGGCCCGGAGCTTGACGGCGCAGAAGCCGTAGACCACCACGCCCACGAGAATGGGCACAGCGGCCAGCAGCAGGCTGCTGGTAATGCCCAGGGCTTTCAGCCCCAGGAAAGCGGCGGTGACAAACACGCCCATGATCAGCGCCGCCAGGAAGGAGCGGGCCAGATTCCGCAAAATGGCCGGCGGATGCTCCAGCAGGGAGCGCAGGGAGTACAGGTTCAGCCCGGCAATGGAGATGTAGCACAGCAGGATGCCGATGGGCGTACCCAGAATGTGGATGTGGGGATTGCCGGTGAGGATGAACACCGCAATCAGATTCAAAATTCCGCCAATGAGCATATTCAGCACCGGTCGGCCGGCGTGGCCGTGGGCCTGCATAATGGCGGTGGTCACCACCACCGTGGCGTTGAAAATCAAGGACACGGCGAGAATGGTCATCAGCTGGGTGGCCAGATGCAGGTTGGCCCCGGAGTAGCGGCCAAGCAGGGCCGTCACCGGCTCCGCCAGCAATGCCAGGCCGAAGGTGCAGGGCATGGAGATCAGGCCCGTGATCCGCACGGCGGACTCCTCGGTGGCCTTGGCCTCCTGGTCGTTGCACAGGGTCAGCTGGGCGGTGATGGCGGGGATGATGCTGACGGTGATGGGGGTGATGAAGGCGCAGGGCATGTTGAAAATGGTGATGCACATGCCGTAGATGCCCCGCATGGTGTCGGCGGCGGCCTGGGAGTAGCCCAGGTTCAGCAGCTGGCCCATGTAAATCTTGGTTTCCAGCATGGTCAGCAGCTGCAAAACCGCCGAGCCGAAGGTGATGGGAATGGCGATGAACAGCAGCCCCCGGGCGGTATCCTGGTAAGAGCGAGGCTCCTCCTGGGATTGCGGCAGCAGGGCAAAGCTCTTGCGGAAGCGGCTGAACAGATACAGCGACGACACCAGGCAGCTGGCGGTGACGCCGAGAATGGCGCCGCCTGCGGCAAGGGGCACGCTGGAGGTGGTTTTCAGCAGCACCAGCGCCGCAACCATGCCCACCAGCAGCTTCACCACGGCTTCCAGCACCTGGGAGATGGAGGTGGGCACCATGTTGCTCTGGCCCTGGAAGAAGCCCCGGTAGGTGCTCATGACACAAATCAGTAGCACGCTGGGGCCTAGCGCGCCAATGGCGGCCCAGGCATCGGGCTGGTTCTGGAACTGGGCCAGCTGGCGGCAGAACAGGGTCATGGGCACGCTGCCCGCAATGCCCAGCGCCAGGAAAATACCCTGGGCGGTGCGGTAGATGCGGCGGACCTGGTTGTAGTGGCGCAGGGAGCTGGCCTGGGAGATCATCCGGCTCATGGCCACCGGCAGTCCGGCGGTGGAGACCATCAGCAGCACGTTGTAGATGTCGTAGGCGGTGTTGAAATAGCCGAAGCCCTGCTCGCCGATGATGGCGTTCAGGGGGATTTTATACAGGGCGCCGATGAGCTTGACAATGGCGGTGGCCATAGCCAGCATGGCGGTGCCTTGGAGAAAATTTTGCTTTTTCTGAGCATCAGACATGGCGGATATCCTTTCTGAACAGGTGATGGAACAGATTGTTTTCCGAATTGGCGCAGCGGCGTTATTCGGCAGCTTCCGTCTCCCGGAACAGCTGGGGGATGGCGTAGTCGGTCAGCTCCTGCACCACGGCATTCAGGTCGATGGTGGGGAAACGGCCGTTCTGATAGAGGATCTGGCCCCGGACCATGGTCATGGCCACGTCGCCGCCCTTGGCAGACCAGACAAGGCCGTTGAGCACGTTGTGGCAGGGCATCAGATGGGGGGCGGAGAAATCCAGCAGGGCGATGTCCGCATCCAGCCCCACTTGCAGCATGCCGCACTCCTTGCTGCGGCCCTGGGCCTGGGCACCGGTGACGGTGGCCATCATCAGGGCGGCGGAAGCGGGCAGGGCGGTGGGTTCCTGGCCCTCCTGGCGGGCGGACATGGCGGCAAAACGGATGACCTCAAACAGGTCCAGATTGCCGCACTCGATGGCACCGTCGGTGCCCAGGGCCACGTTCATGCCCGCCTGGACGGATTCCAGAATGGGGGTGCTCCGCTGGCCGTTTTTGTAGGCGGTGACGGGCGTGCATACGGCGCTGACACCCTTCTTCCCCAGTAGCTTACGCTCCTCGGGGGTCAGATATGTACAGCCGGCGGCAGTGGCCGGGACGGCGAACAGGCCGTGGCAGTTGAGCAGTTCTCCAGGCCCCATGCCGGTGCGGTCCAGGCAGGAGTCCACCTCAGTCTGGGTCTGGGCCAGGTGCAGCTGCATGCCGATGCCCTTCTCTGCGGCAAAGCCCACCAGGGCCTCCCACAGCTTGTAGTTGCTGGTGTACTCGGCGTAGATGCCGGCATCGATTTTGATGCGGCCGTTGTCGAAGCCGTGCCAGCGGTCCACCACCCGGCTCAGCTCCTGGCACTGCTCGTCGGTGTCGAAGTCGAAGTCCTCGTTCTGGTCGATGAAGCGGTAGCTGGACAGAGCCAGGTTGGCCTTGATGCCGGCCTGGGCCACGGCCTCAGCAGTGGCGTTGGGATAGTAGTACAGGTCGGAGACCGAGGTCACGCCGAAGCGCAGGCATTCGGCAATGGACAATAGTGCCGCCGCCTTGGCGGTGCGGGAGTCCATCTTGGCCTCCTTTTGCAGCAGGGACTGCAAGGCTTCCGTGCTGCTCAAGTCATCGGTCAGGCTCCGCAGAACGGAGGTCGCCAGATGGGTGTGGCAGTTGATCAGGCCGGGAATGGCCACCATGCCGGTGCCCTCCACAATGGTCTTGGGGGTGTCCTTGGGGGGCTGCTTGGACAGGTGGACGATTTTGCCATCGGTGATGCCGATGTAAGCGCCGAAAATCACGTCCATGTTGGGATTCATGGTCACGGCGGTAACGTTGGAAATGAGGGTGTCCAAAACTTATCACGTCCTCTCAAAAAATAGGCGGCATCAGAGCGAACAGCTGGTCCTTCTGATGCAGTACCTCGTCAATGTTTTCAATATACTGCTCCGGGAATTTGGGATTGTGGAAGCGCTGAAGGCGGCCGCCGGGGAGGTTGACCTTGTTCATGCCGCCGCCTCCCAGGGAGAGAATGGTGTGGACCTCCTCCATCATGTAGATGTTGTACAGGCAGTCCAGACCCGCCCGGCTCCAGCCTACGTTCTCGAAGCTGCCGGACATATACTTCTGGCGGTAGAGGTAGTAGGGCTTGTAGCCCAGGGCGGGCAGGGTTTGGTTGGCATAGTCCACCATGGCGGTGACCTGGGCCATATCCGGCAGGTTCTCCCGGCGCTGGAACAGGTCTGCACCCTTTTTCAGCGCCAGGGTGTGGACGGTGATGTTGGCCGGTTCCAGCTGGGCCACGGCATCCAGGCTGCGGCAGAAGCCTTCCACTGTGTCGGAGGGCAGTCCGGCGATCAAGTCCATGTTGATGGCGGAAAAGCCTGCCTGCTGGGCCTGGCGGTAGGCACGCACCACGTCCTGCCCGGTGTGGGGCCGACCGCAGGCTCGGAGAACGGAGTCCTCCATGGTCTGGGGGTTGATGCTCATCCGGTCCGCACCGTGGCGGCGGATGGTTTCCAGCTTTTCTAAGTCCAGGGTATCCGGGCGGCCGCCCTCTACGGTAAACTCGATGCACCGGGACAGGTCAAAGCTCTGGTTGATGGCATCCATCAGCCGGGCCAGCTGATCCCGGGACAGGGTGGAGGGGGTGCCGCCGCCGATGTACAGGGTGCGCACCGTCCGACCGGACTGGCGCAGCAGCTGAGCGGTGTAGGAGATCTCCCGGTGGAGGGCCTCCAGATAGGGTTCCAGCAGCTCAGTCTTTTTGCCGATGGTGCGGCTGACGAAGCTGCAATAGCTGCACCGGGTGGGGCAGAAGGGAATGCCCACATAGACGGAAACGTCCTGGGGCTGGGTCAGCTGGGCAGCGGCCACCGTGGACTGGGAGCAGGCTACCGCCAGCGCCCGGCGGGGCGGCGTGACGTAGTACACATCCCGCAGCAGGGCATCGGCGGAGTCGGGGGTGCCCCCTTCCAGCAGGTGTTTGGTGGTGATTTTCGTGGGCCGCACTCCGGCCAGAGCGCCCCAGGCTGGGACGGCGGGCAACAGCTGTCTGGCGGCAAGATAATAGCTCTGCTGTAACAGCTGCCGCCGCAGACGGACGGTCTCCTGGGCGGTATCCATCTGCCGGGAAGCGGTAGCGGTGCGCCCGTTCAGGGTGATTTGGGTTTCGGCAAGGAGCAGCCCTGCCTCCCGACGGAGGGTGGAGACGGCGCTGCCCTGGGTATCCTCCGGCAGCAGCGCCAGCTGCAGCTGCTCCACGGCATAACGGTCGTCGTGACCGATGAGTGTCAATTCCATAGTAAGTCCTCAGCGAAGATAGGGATTGTGCCGCTTTTCCTGCTCCAGCGTGGTGGATTCCCCGTGGCCGGGGAGCACCCAGTAGTTTTTATCCAGCTGGGAGAGGCGATGCAGGGAGCGCTCCATATTTTCCCAGCTGCCGCCAGGCAGGTCGGTGCGGCCGCAGCTTCCGCAGAACAGAGTGTCTCCGGAAAAGAGGGTGTCCTGAACAGCCAGGCACACCGAGCCGGGGGTATGCCCCGGGGTGTGGAGCACCTGAATGTCCAGCCCGGCTAAGTGGAGCCGGTCACCCTCGCTGTAGCTGTGGGTGTGGTAGAGCGGCCCGGCGGTGAAGGCCGGGGGCATGGTCAAATCCTCCGGGCACAGGTACACCCGGCACTGGGTGTCCGCTGCCAGGTCCCGCACGGCTCCGACATGGTCAAAGTGGCCGTGGGTGAGCAAAATGGCTTCCAGCGTCAGCCCCAATTCCTCGATTTTGTCCAAAATCAGGTCACTGGAATAACCGGGGTCGATGACACAGCAGGCTTTGCTGCCGTCGCCGTGGAGGATGTAGCAGTTGGTTTGGTAATTGCCCAGAGTGAGCATATGGACGTTGCGCATAAAAACCTCCTGTTCTAGGGGCGATTTAGCCCCGCCGGGGGCTGTCCATCAGCTGGTCGGTGTCGAGGATCAGGGTCACCGGGCCGTCGTTGACGGAGGCGACCTGCATGTCGGCACCGAACTGCCCATGCTGGGGCGGATAGCCCAGGTCGGCGCAGTCGGCCAGGAACTGCTCATACAGGGCGTTGCCCAGCTCCGGATTTGCGGCATCGGTGAAGCTGGGGCGGCGGCCCTTGCGGCAGTTGCCGTAGAGGGTGAACTGGCTGACCACCAGAACTTCCCCGCCTACGGCATCCAGCCCTAAGTTCATTTTGCCGTTTTCGTCTTCAAAAATCCGCAGGCCCAGGGCTTTTTCTGCCAGATACCGGCATTCTTTGGGGGTGTCCTGGGGACCGACACCCAGCAGGATCAGAAAGCCCTTGCCGATTTTTCCCACGACCTGACCGTCGATGGTCACGGAAGCGGAGGTAACTCTTGTCAATACAGCACGCATAGGTTGATCTTCCTTAGTTTTGTCCTCTCCGGGAGCCGATGACATCCCGGATGTTCAGCAGTTTTTTGCGGATGGATTCCAGCTCGGCCACGTTCTTGACCTCGAAGCGGACGGTGAAGGTGCTGCGGCCGCCGGGGAGGTCCTTGCCGTTCAGCTCCTTCACCCGGATCCGGGCGGTGGTCATGGCGGTGGCGACATCCAGCAGCAGGCCGTCTCTTGTAATGCAGTCCAGCTCCAGGGTGGTCTCGAAGGGCTGCTCCTCCTGGTTGGCCCAGCGGACCCGAACCCAGCGGGCGGCCTGACGGGGGTCCTCCCGGCTGGCGGCGTTGGGGCAGTCCGCCCGGTGGATGCTGACACCGAAGCCCTTGGTGATGAAGCCCACAATGGGGTCACCGGGGACGGGGGTGCAGCACTTGGCGAACTTGATCATGCACGAGTCGATGTCCTCGACGATGACACCGTTCACCGCATGGCGGTTCCGGGTGACGGCCTCGCTGTCCGGCCGGACCCGCAGGGGGTTCTGAGGAAGCCGCTCTGCATTCTGCGCCTTTACGGCCTTGGTCACATCGTCCCGAATCCGGCCCACAGCCTTGGTGGCGGTGAGGCCGCCGTAGCCGATGGCGGCGTACATGTCGTCCCAGTTTTCGAAGGACAGCTTTTTCAGCAGGTGGCTTTCCAGCTCCGGGTCGGCCAGGGCTGCCAGGGGCAGACCCTCCCGTTTCATCTCGGACTCGAAGGAGGCGCGGCCGTGGACGATATTTTCCTCCCGCTTTTCCTTCTTGAACCACTGCTTGATCTTGGTGCGGGCCTGGTTGCTCTTGCAGATGGTGAGCCAGTCCCGGCTGGGGCCCTTGGCGGATTTGGAGGTGAGCACCTCCACAATGTCGCCGTTTTTCAGCTTGGAGTCGATGTTGGCAATGCGGTTGTTGACCTTGGCGCCAATCATGGCGTTGCCCACCCCGGAGTGGATGGCGTAGGCAAAGTCGATGGGGGTGGAGCCGGCAGGCAGGGAGACGATGCGGCCCTTGGGGGTGTAGACGAACACCTCGTCGTCGAACATGTCGATTTTCAGGGACTGGACAAATTCCTCGGCATCGGAATCCTGCTGGCTTTCCAGCAGGCGGCGGACCCACTCGAAGTCCTTTTCCGTGCCGCCGCCGCTGCCCTGCTTGTATTTCCAGTGGGCGGCGATGCCGTACTCGGCGGTTTCGTGCATTTCCCAGGTGCGGATCTGCACCTCGAAGGGGATGCCCTCAGAGCCGATGACGGTGGTGTGCAGGGACTGGTACATGTTGGGCTTGGGGGTGGAGATGTAATCTTTGAACCGGCCGGGCACCAGGTTGAACAGGTCGTGGATGTGGCCCAGCACGTTGTAGCAGTCGGGAATGGTGTCCACGATCACCCGGAAGGCATAGATGTCGTACAGCTCGTCCATGGTTTTGCCCTGGGCCTGCATCTTGCGGTAGATGGAGTAGACGTGCTTGATGCGGCCGTAGGTCTTGCTGCGAATGCCCATGGAGCTTAAGCGCTCGGTGATTTTTCGCTGGATGGTGGCCATGAAGGTCTCGTCCTGCTCCTTGTGGGATTGCAGGTAGGAGGTGATTTCTTCATAGGCTCCCGGGGCCAGATACCGCAGCGACAGGTCCTCCAGCTCCCATTTGATGCGCTGCATACCAAGCCGGTGGGCCAAGGGAGCGTAGATGTCCATGGTCTCCTTGCACTTCTTGATTTGCTTTTCCGGAGTCTGGTACTGCATGGTGCGCATGTTGTGGAGCCGGTCGGCGATCTTGATGAGCACCACCCGGATGTCCTTGGACATGGCCATGAACATTTTGCGCAGGTTTTCCATCTGGGCCTGCTCGGAGGTAGAGAAGTTGGCCCGGGTCAGTTTGGTAACGCCTTCCACCAGCTCAGCCACGGTGGGGCCGAAGATTTTTTCGATGTCCTCGTGGGAGGCATCGGTGTCCTCGATGCAGTCGTGGAGCAGCGCACCCAGAATGGCATCCATATCCAGCCCCATTTCGGCCACAATCTGGGCCACGGCCAGGGGGTGGATGATGTAGGGGGAGCCATCCTTGCGCTTTTGGAACTGGTGCTTGACGTTGGCGTACTCCACCGCCCGGTCAATCAGCGCCATATCTGCGCCAGGCAGGTGCTTGGCAATGGCGGTTTGCATGGAGGCATAGTGCTGTTCAAAGGTTTCCATAAGTCATTCAGCTCTCTTTCGCTTGCAGCAGGCGCTGCATGGTGGGGCTTTGGGTCAAGTCGGCTTTGCTGTCCCCGGGAGTCAGGCGAATGGCGATGTACTTGTGCTGGCGGATAATTTCCAGCAGGCCCACATCCCGGAAAATGTCGAGACAGGTGAGCATCTGCCCCAGAGATAAGGGGCGGCCTGCCCAGCGGACAATTTTGCGGCACAGGCACACCGGGGATTCCTCCACGGTGGGGTTGGCCGCAGCAGTGAGATAGCGCCAAACCATGGCCAAGGTGGGCCGGTCCGGCAGCAGCGCAGCAGCTTCCTGTGGGGTCATGGTTCCGGCGGTCATGGCGCGATAGCCGGAGACATCGGCCGAACAGGGAGCGGCACAGCTGGGACGAATATCCAGGACATTCATCTGCACCGTGCGCTCGCCGCGGTAGTCGTTAATTTGGGGGGTGAATGCCACATCCACCAGATCCCCGGGCTGAATGGAGGCGCTGTGGGGATCGGCGGAAAAATAGATGGCGTTGATGCCAATGCGGCCGCTGCGCAGCCGCAGACGCATATGGCGGCCGCCGCCCACCATGCTGATGCGCTCGATGGTGAGGTTTTTTATCATCAGCACCGGCTTGGGACAGGTGTTGCCGCAGGGCTCCAGCACGTCCAGAGATTCAATGTTGGCAATGGTCAGCAGCTCTGCCGGAACGGCGCAGTCCACATCCAGACTGGTTCTGGGGGCATCGTCACAGAAGAAGCCGGCTGCCAGCTGGCAGACCTGCCGGCGGAATTCCGGGATGTTCTCCCGGTGGATGGTAAATCCTGCCGCCAGCTCATGCCCGCCGTAGCTTTCCAGGAGCGGGGCCAGGGCGGTGAGGGAGGCGAACAGGTTGAAGCCGCCGTGGCTGCGGGAGCTGGCCTTGCCGTGGTCACCGTCCAAGCAGATGAGGAAGGTGGGGCAGGCGTACTCCTCGGCAATGCGGCTGGCCACAATGCCAACCACGCCCTGATGCCAGCTTTCGTCGGCCAGGACGATGGCCTCCGGGGGTGCTCCGGCGGGGAGCATGGACACGGCCTGCTGGTAAATTTCGGATTCCACACTTTGCCGCTGGCGGTTCAGCTCGCACAGCTGGTGGGCCACTTGAGCAGCCCGCTCCGGGTCTTGGGTGAGGAACAGCTCCAGCGCCAGGTCGATTTGGCCCATGCGCCCGGCGGCGTTGATGCGGGGGGCCAGCATAAAGCCAATAGAGGTGGAGCTGAGACTGGCTTGGTCACAGCCGCTTTCTGCAATCAGCGCAGCGATGCCCGGGCGATGGGTGTGGCGCAGGGATTCCAGGCCCTGGGCTACAAAGGTGCGGTTTTCCCCTTGCAGGGGCATCACATCGGCGACGGTTCCCAGGCAGACCATGTCGGCATACTCGGAAAGCACCGCATCCTGGTCACCGGACAGTGCACAGGCCAGCTTGAAGGCCACGCCAACGCCGGATAGATTCTTGTGGGGGTAGCCGCCGTCGGGGCGGTGGGGGTCTACCACGGCGGCTGCCTGGGGCAGGGTATCCTTGCACTCGTGGTGGTCGGTAATCACCAAATCCATGCCCAATTCCTGGCACAGCTGGGCTTCTGCCAGGGCGGTAATGCCGCAGTCTACGGTGATGATCAGCTTCACACCCTCCTGGTGCAGCTGATGAATGGCGATGGGGTTCAGGCCGTAGCCTTCCTCCAAACGGCCGGGGATGTAGCTGCGCACGTCCGCTCCGTTGCGCCGGAGGAAATCCGTCAGCAGGCAGGTGGCGGTAATGCCGTCTACATCATAGTCGCCGAATACGGCGATGCGTTCATTCTGAGCCATGGCCAGCCCGACCCGTCCGGCAGCCAGGTCCATATCGGTCATCAAAAAGGGGTCCAGCAGCGGGGCGCTGCAATCTAAGTAGGCCCGGGCCTGGGCACTGTCCCGGATGCCCCGGGAGGCCAGAACCATGGCAGCCAGAGGGGCATAGCCGCCTCCGGCCAGGGCGTTCACGGCCCCGGGCTTGGGGTCACACACATTCCAAATTCCATATTTCACGTTGCCACACATCCAATAATAACATTTTCCTATCATTATAGCAAAAAAATGCGGGATTTACAATAGGCAGACGGGAAAAAGTATAGGGTTATGGCTGGGACGGCTGGCTGGGACCGGCGCTTACCTGCATGGCGGCTACCGCCAGCAGAGGGGACAGCAGCATCCCGCCAATGCCCCACAGTTTGTAGCCGGCATAGAGCAGCATCAGCGTCACTAGCGGGTCCAGCCCTAGGTGGCGGCCAAGCAGCTTCGGTTCCAGAGCGGAGCGGGTCAGCGAGGCGGTGAGGTAGATGCCCAGCAGCCCCACGGCTTGGGCGCCCCGGCCTTGCAGCAGGCTCACTGCCGCCCAGGGCAGCAGCACCGTTCCGGTGCCCAGCACGGGGAAGGCGTCCACCAGACAGATGCCCATTGCCCACACCGGGGCGTAGGGAATCCGCAGCAGCACAAACCCCAGCACCAGAATGACGAAGGTAACCCCCATCAGCGCAGCTTGGGCCTTGAGCCAGCCGCCTAGGGCACTTTTTAGGCGGTTCCAGGCATCGTACAGGGCCTGCCGCCGGGGTTTGGGGATCCGCTGAGCCAGCCAGCGGCGCATCCGGGGCAGCTTGGCGGAAATCATGATCCCAGCCAGAATGGTGGTGCCCAGTCCCAGGGCGCTGTCCGGGATGTGGCTGAGCAGATTTCCTGCCAGGGCCAGCAAATACCGCACCAGCCGGTCCAGCAGGGCGGCTCCGTCGGAAAACAGAGCCTGAATATTCTCCTGAAGCACCGGGCGCAGCCCCTCCGGGGCGGAAGCGGTGCGCGCCAACAGCCAGCTTTGGGCCATGCGGACGCCAGACTGGGCAGCTTGCTCCAGCTCCGGCAGCGCGTGAGCCAGAGAGCCAAGCTCCCGCACCAGAATAGCGCACACCAGCAGCACCACCATGGCTGCCAGGAAAAAGACCATGCCCACGCCAATCAGGGCACTGGCCCCCCGGGGCAGACGAAGCCGCCGCTGCAAAAACGACACCATCGGCTCGGCGGCAGCGGCCAGAGCCAGGCCCAGCAGAAACGGGGCGCACAGCGGCAGCATCCACCGGGCAAAGACCCACACAGCGGCAAATACCAGCAAAACAGAAACCATAGACTTGAAACCGGGGCGCAGAAAAAGCCCTCCTTTCTTGAAGTGCGGCGGAATAAGAGAAAGAAAATGTCCCTGTGTGCGGGACAATTTTAACAAGGGACTTGCTTTTTTTGAAATGTATGCTACAATACGTAGAAGAAAAACAAATGTTGTCCCAATGAATACAGAAATGCGGGATAAGGAGGTTATCTATGTCCACAAAACCACAATACTATATCGTAGAAGCGTCTGCACTGCCGGAGGTATTTCTTAAGGTGGCGGAGGCCAAGCGGCTGCTCTCCACCGGAGAGGCTTCCACGGTCAACGAGGCAACTCGCATGACGGATATCAGCCGCAGCGCTTTCTATAAATACCGGGATGCGGTGCTGCCCTTTCAGAATATGATGACCGGGCGGATCATTACCTTCCAGATGCTGCTCCATGACGAGCCGGGCCTGCTCAGCGATTTGCTGATCGTCTTTGCCCAGGCCAAGGCCAATATCATCACCATCAACTCCATTGTGCCCACCAACGGCACGGCGGTGGTGACCATCTCCGCAGAGACGATGGACTTGACGGTATCCCTGGAGGAGCTGCTGCACCAGCTGGAGCGCAACCCCGGTGTGGTGAAGGCGGAGGTCCTGGCGGGCTGAGCCGGTGAACATGGAACTGCTGTCCTTGGGGATGGCAGTTTTTTTGAGAGCCGCTTCGGCGGCGGTTCTGGCGAAAACCTTAGGGAAAGTACACGTTTCGGCCGCCTGTGACATAGGATGGCCCGGGAGGAATGCTTATGCTGTTCGTGCACAAATACGGGGGAACATCCCTGGCCGATGCCCGGCGGCTGGACCGGGCTGCCCGCCGTTCGGTGGAGCTGGCCCGACAGGGCCACCGGCTGGTGCTGGTGGTCTCTGCCCAGGGGGACCACACCGACCGGATGATTGAAAAGGCGGCCCAGACGGCGGCCTGCCCCAGTCCCCGGGAGATGGATGCCTACCTGGCAGCAGGGGAGCAGATGGCGGCAGGGCTGATGGCCATGGCCATTGGGGAGCTGGACTGGCCTGCGGTGAGCCTCACCGGCTGGCAGGCGGGCATCCGCACCGACGGCTGCCACGGCAATGCCCGCATCCTGGACATTGACACCGGCCGCATCCGCCAGGAGCTGGCCGCTGGCAAAATCGTGGTGGTGGCGGGCTTTCAGGGCCTTGGCCCGGCGGGAGACATCACCACACTGGGCCGGGGCGGGTCCGATACCACCGCAGCGGCGCTGGCGGCATGGCTCCATGCGGACCAGTGCCGGATTTTCACCGATGTGGACGGCGTCTACGACCGGGACCCCCGGAAGGACCCGGCGGCGGTGCGGCTGAGCCGGATCGGCTACAGCCAGATGCTGGCGCTGATCGACCAGGGCGCGCAGGTGCTCCACCGGCCCAGCGTGGAATTTGCCCAGGAGCACAGGATCTGCCTGGAGGTGCTGTCGGCCTTCACCGGCGCACCGGGGACCCTGGTGGGGGAGTTGGAATCATTGTAGCCAGAGGCTGCATAGGATATTCACCGGGCAGGAAAAATCAAAATCCCGGGTAAAAAAGCCTTGACATTTCCTTGGAAGCGTGGTAAAATACCCGGGTAATCAAGAAGGCTGAACATCCGCCTCACCGTCAGCAATGCGAAACGGTCCAATACTCACCTTCCCTTCGGGGAAATATGGGGTTATGGTGCGGATGCTCTGGCATCCGCTTTTTGTTGTTTATTTGGAGGTGCTTACCATCGCAAAGTTAGACCATCAGCTCAATGAGGAAATCCGGGACAAGGAAATTCGCCTGATCGGCGCAGACGGTGCCCAGCTGGGCATTATGTCCGCAGCCCAAGCCAACGCCATGGCGGAGGAACAGGGTATGGACCTGGTGAAGATTTCCCCCAACGCCACCCCGCCTGTGTGCAAAATCATGGACTACTCCAAGTTCTGCTTCGACCAGAAGAAGCGGGAGAAGGAAGCCCGGAAGAACCAGCGTGTGGTGGAAATCAAGGAGATCCGCATGAGCCCCAGCATCGACACCAACGACTTTGAAACCAAGGTCCGTGCCGCACTGAAATTCCTCAACGACGGCAACCGGGTAAAGGTCAGTGTCCGCTTCCGTGGTCGTGAAATGGCCCATACCAACCTGGGTGAGAAGCTGCTGCTGGAGTTTGCCCAGAGCTGTGCTGAGGTCGCCAGCATGGAGAAGAATCCCAAGCTGGAAGGCCGCTTTATGGCGATCTTCCTCACCCCCAAGAATAGCAAGTAAGTATTTTTTACAAAAGATAAACGGAAGGAGAACCACCTATGCCCAAGCTGAAGACCCATAGCGGTGCAAAGAAGAGATTCAACCTGACCAAGTCCGGTAAGGTGAAGAGAGCCCACGCTTACAAGAGCCACATCCTGACCAAGAAGACCACCAAGCGTACCCGCCATCTGCGTGCTACCGCTTACGCTGACATGACCAATGTCGACGCCATCAAGAAGATGATTCCCTACAAGTAAGGCAGAAGGAGGATACTGAGAAATGGCAAGAGTTAAAGGCGCAATGATGACGCGCAAGAGAAGAAACGCTACCCTGAAGCTGGCTAAGGGCTACTGGGGTTCCAAGTCCAAGCACTTTAAGATGGCCAAGCAGCAGGTCATGAAGTCCGGCAACTACGCTTTCGCTGGCCGCAAGCAGAAGAAGCGTGATTACCGCCGCCTGTGGATCACCCGTATCAGCGCTTCCGTCGCTCCCTACGGCATGAACTACTCCACCTTCATGAACGGTGTTAAGAAGGCCGGTATCGAGATGAACCGCAAGAGCCTGTCCGAGATGGCTATCCAGGACAGCGCCGCTTTCGCCGCTGTTGTGGAGAAGGCCAAGGCCGCTCTGAACTAAATCGAAAGATCGTCAAATGTCCCTGCTGAATTCCAGCAGGGACATTTCAGATTGTCAAAAAAGTGCCTCGCAGAGTTCGCCGCCGTAGCGGCGAATAAAGTCAAATCCATTTTCGACCGGGGCGTGTACCTGGGCGAAAATACTTATCAGGCTGCAAGTGTGGAATTTATTCGCCATGGGCGGACAAATTATGCGCGCAGCAGACTGCAAAAACCTGTCGAAAAGCCCCGTGGGGGATTTTCGACAGCCTAAAATGCCCCTGCTAAGTCAGCAGGGGCGTTTGCGGCTTTATTGGGGGATGGTCACGTCCAGCCAGTAGCTTTGGGAGTCGTGGTAGTTGCGGGTGAGGGGCGGGACGGAAGCGGGGTCATACTGGTCCTGAATCCGAACTTTCAGCCGGTAGGCGCCTGGGGCCACCGGGCCGTGGAGGCCGCTCCAATCGAGGGTGAGGGTGCTCTGGCTCTGGGACTGGATGGGCAGCGGCGGGTCGAGCAGATAGCAGCTGTCGTCCAGAATGGCAACGGGCTTATAATTGGTGTCGAACAGCATGTAGCTTTCCACCACCAGATTTCCCAGCTGCTGACCGCCTGACTGCTGGACGGTGAGGGTCAGGCCGGTGGCAGTGGGGTCGGAGACTGCAAAGTCCAGGCCCCAGTCCTCCAAATCCAGGGGCAGGCCCGTCTCGTCATCCTGGTAGGTGGTGGAGATGTCCATGCCCGGGGCGTACACGCCGAAGATGCGCATAAGGTGCTGCTTTCCGTCGGGGGTTTCGTACACATCCTGGGTAATGCGCAGGTCGTATTCGGGATAGCGGTACAGAAATTGGGTCAGCCCCAGGTGGGTGTCGTGGCGCATTTGGCAGCGGCCCTGGGCGGCATCGATTTTGGCAAAGGCATCCAGCTCTTCCAGGGTAATGCGCCCCTGCTCCAGGGCGGTTTCCAGGGGCAGCGTTTCCTCCCCCAGCCGGATGGCAAGGTCGGTGACCTGCCAGTAGGTGAAATCCCAGCCTTGCAGCTTTTTTTGCACGCTGGGCGCCTGGTCATCCTGGGTGACGGTGAGGGTCAGGCGGCGCTCCTCAGGCGGCGTGGCGGGCAGGGTGGGCGGCACGGTGGCGGCGGTGGGCTGGGGAGGGGTGAGGGCCAAGGTCTGCTCCCCGGGCAGGGTGGAGCTGGTCGGGGGTGAGATTGAAGTGGGTAGAGTGGATTCTTGAGCTTCAAGCTGAGCTGAAGTATAAATTGTACTCTGCCGTCCAAGGAAGAAGCAGAGACAGCATAGTACTAGAACGAGGAGAAGCCATAGTACTATATTTCGGACACGAGTTGACATAACAAGCCTCCTGAGGATACAACACCATATGTAAGCATACAGTTGGCAAAACAAAAATTACGATGAAGTACAGGACAATAGATTAAAATTGCCCTGTACTTCATATGGTTAAAGCCTATTGTGGAGATGCACTTATGCATTATGATGTGTGTGCGTATTTATACATTGTCAACATTTACGTACCAGCTATCGTCACCAGCGTAAATAGTAACAGTGATGTCTTCGTCGGGCCTGCCAGATACAGGGAAACTTCCTGTATATTTTGAATATGCCGATCCATTTCCATCTTCCCATTCTTTATAATCTTTTGAAATTCGGGCAGAAGAAACGGAGTCGGAGGAAATAGTACCTCTGTCTACAAAATTGTCATACCACTGCATATCTACAATGCTCTGTATACCGTTGATTTGCAGCTTACTTTGGTCATAGGTGGAATACACTTTGACATCAAATGTATAGCGAAGAAGATATCTGCTAGTTTCCTCGCAATCAACTTGAACAAATTCTTTTTTGTACTCGTTCAAAGTAAGCATGGCAACTCCGTCGGAAAATTCTGTATAAGTAAGCGTCGAATCGCCCGAATAGCTTCTGGTATCTTCAAATACTTTGACACGTTTTTGGGGGAGGGCTTTGTCGTCATGTGTAGCTATCTTCTGACCAAGGATTGTGGCAGTGTGCTCAGGGAAAAGTTCGCATGCCATGTTGAGGACGGCATCTCGTTCGGACGTGCTAGTTGCGGATGTGGTTAGTACCAAGGAAGAGCTGAGAATAACCACACAAAGCAAAATGGCAATAATTTTTTTCATAGTAATAACTCCTTTCAATGGTGTAGTGGGTTTGTGGCTTCCGTGCATTTAGTAGTTGATAACACCGGTTACGTTGATTTCGACACTCGAGTTGTTCCGCACCATGAGTGTATAGCGGCCGCTTTGCCCAATTGATAATGTTTCTTCGATTGTCCCACTTGTGGAGTTTACATAAATATAGTCTCCATCGGGCGCGATGAAACCCACGTCTATATCGGCATAAAAGGGGGAATAGGCAACAGAGAGGGAAATGGATTCCCCGGCTGCCATGGAGAATGTGGCATCTGCTTTTGCATTTGTTTTTGCGGGTACTGTAATATTGAATGAGTTTGTGGCATAAGGGGCAATACACTCTGCGGGAATGCTATGTGGGGCGGTTGCGGCGCTAGTCGGTAAGGCCAGCATGCTCACAGCTATAAGACATGAGAAAAACATACTGGCAATTCGCTTTATCTTCATAATTACACCTCCTTTCCATATGCGATATTGTCATTCAGCAAAAGAAAACGTAATGGTGGGGTTGGTGTCCTGTGGGGAACCTGTTTGCCAAACATTTGTGGAGTCTGTGGAGGCTTGTTCCAACTGACTAATCTTAATGAGTGCCGTTCCGGCTACCAGCAGCGCCAGCAGGGCCAGGACTGCGGCAACCCAGGCCAGGGCAAGCTGTCCCCGGGGTGGATGGGTGGGAGCAGGCTGTGTCGACTCCGGGGTTGTCGCTGGGGCAGGCTGTGTCGGCTCCGGGACTTCTGCCGGGGCAGACTCCACGGGCTCCGGCGGCTCGTCCAGCAGCAGGGCGTCCAGGGACACCTGGTACAGCTGGGACAGGGCTTTCAAATTGTCAACGGTGGGATAGGCCAAACCCCGCTCCCACCGGGAGATGGCCTGGCGGGTGACCATCAGCTTCTCCGCCAGCTGGTCCTGGGTCAGATCATGCTGCTTGCGCAGGTCCTCCAGGTGTTCTGATAGGTTCATGTGTAGTACCTCCCGTTAGTGTCAGTGTACCATCTTTTTTATACAAAAGCAAGAAATTTTTGGTTTTTTCGCCGCAACTTCTGATTGCATCCCGGAAATTTCCCGTTCCATAGACAAAAGCTGCCTCCCGTGACGAAGCATCACGTGGAGGCAGCCAATTTATGGGGTCATCTTATCCTGATATTCAATCGAAATCGTTCATTCATCAGAATGGAAGCTTTTGGATTAAATCGGATTACTTTTCATAACCGGGCTTGCCCAGCAGCTGGAACATGTTGCGCTTGTACAGCTCCACACCGGGCTGGTTGAAGGGGTTGACACCCAGAATATAAGCGGACACGCCGCAGCACAGCTCCAGGAAGTAGAACAGCTCGCCCACCTTCCGGTCATTCAGCTCGCCGCAGTCCATGGTGATCACCGGCACGCCGCCGTCCACGTGGGCAGCCAGGGTGCCGAGGTAAGCTTTCTCGTCCACGAAGTCCAGGGTCTTGCCCTCCAGGTAGTTCAGTCCGTCCAGATTCTTCCAGTCGGAGCCGATGGTGTACTTGGCTTCGGGGGCATCGAAGCGGACCATGGTCTCGAAGATGTTCCGCTGGCCCTGCTGGATCATCTGGCCCAGGGAGTGCAGGTCGGCGGTGAACTCAGCGGTGACGGGGAAGATACCCTTGCCGTCCTTGCCCTCGCTCTCGCCGAACAGCTGCTGCCACCAGCCGCCGAACATCTTGAAGCCCGGCTCGAAGGACTCGAACAGCTCCATGACCTTGCCGCTGCGGTAGAGCAGGTTCCGCACGGCAGCGTACTGCCACACGGGGTTTTCAAAAGAGCGCAGGTCGTAGCTCTCTTTGGCATCCATAGCGCCGTTCATCATCTCCATAATGTCGATGCCGGCCACGGCCAGGGGCAGCAGGCCCACGGCGGTGAGGACGGAGAAGCGGCCGCCGACGTTGGGGGGAATGACGAAAGTCTCCCAGCCTTCCTCGGTAGCCATCTGGCGCAGAGCGCCCTTGCAGGGGTCGGTGATGGCATAGATGCGGCTCTTGGCCCCGTCGGTGCCGTACTTGCGCTCCAGCATCCACCGCAGGGCACGGGTGGCGATGGCAGGCTCGGTGGTGGTGCCGGACTTGGAGATGATGGCGATGGAGAAGTCCTTGCCCTCCAGCAGCCGGGTCAGCTCGTTCCAGTGGCGGGTGCTCAGGCCGTTGCCGGCGAAGAAAATCTGAGGATCGCCCTTGCCCTTGCCAATGTTGTGGTTGGGGCCTTGCAGCAGCTCAATGGCTGCCCGGGGGCCAAGGTAGGAGCCGCCGATGCCGATGACCACGAACACATCGGAGTCGCTGCGGATCTTCTTAGCGGCGCTCTGAATGCGGCGGATTTCCTCAGTGCTCTCCCGGGTGGGCAGATTCAGCCAGCCCAGGAAGTCGTTGCCGGCGCCGGTGCCGTCAACCAGGGTCTCGTGAGCAGCGGAGACTTCTTTCTCCATAGCCAGCAAATCCGGCAGAGACAGCTGGCCCCAAACATTGGAAATATCAACTTTGATCATGTTAAAATAACACGTCCTTTCAGATTATGTATACGCAGGGTCACACGATATATGTTACCGCAAATCGACAGCAAACGCAAGCCTTTTCACAAAAAGTTTTCATAGGGAAGAAAATCAAACACCATATTTTCTGGTCTGCGTTTCGACGGGAGTGGGAAATTGACGATTGCCAATGGACAATTAACAGTTGCGGCAGCGCCTTGCCTCGCCCTATGGGAGTGTGCCCAGTGCGCACACCGGGCGGGGAGGGTTTTTCCCGTTTGCCACCCTGTAACGAACCGGGTGACCCCAGCGGTGGCGGTTTACCGCCAGGGTAGCAGGCTCGCATTGGCAGCGGCCACTGGCCGCCAGCTCTCCCAGAGGGAGAGCCAAGTGGGGTGCGGTTTATTTTGCTGCATCCGGTTCGGAAGGTTTCGCCGTTCCTCATCCGACCCGGCTAGCGCCGAGCCACCTTCTCCCCGGGAGAAGGGTTTTGGTGCATCTACTACCGTTGGGAAGGCTTTTTTGCACAGGGGGCGTTCAGGAAAGGCTTCCCCCTCGGGGGAAGCTGGCAAAAATCTTTGATTTTTGACTGATGAGGGGCTGAAACGTTGGATTTTTGGACGCAGTGGCACTTGGTGGGGGCAGGGGGAAAGGCGCATGAGTGGTAGGGGCATGCACCAAAGGTGACAGTTTATCGCCAAGGTTTCGGGTGCGTAATTGGCAGCGCAAATTTCCTCTGGCATTTTTCGGCGAGATATGTATAATAGAGGTAACGACAAATGAGGAGGACGTTCCTATGAAATATGGATTTGGCATTGACCTGGGCGGTACTACCGTGAAGATTGCCTACTTCGACCAGCTGGGCACCATGCTGGACAAGTGGGAGATTCCCACCATCACCGACGGCGGCGGAGCGCAGATTCTGCCGGACATTGCGGCATCCATCCGGGGCTACCTGGAACAGAAGAAAATTGCCGACGAGGACATCCTGGGCCTGGGCATCGGCGTGCCCGGCCCGGTGAACAGCAAGGGCGTGGTGAACAAGTGCATCAATCTGGGCTGGGGCGTGTTCAACATCGCCCAGGCTCTGAGCGAGCTGACCGGCTTCCCCGTGAAGGCGGGCAACGATGCCAATGTGGCAGCCCTGGGCGAATACTGGAAGGGCGGCGGTCAGGGCTGTGAAAACATGGTCTTCGTCACCCTGGGCACCGGTGTCGGCGGCGGCATCGTGGTGGAGGGCCGGCTGCTCCACGGCGCTCACGGCTCCGGATCAGAAATCGGCCACTTGGTGCTGGAACGCAGCGAGACCGAGCCTTGCAACTGCGGCAAGCGGGGCTGCGTGGAGCAGTACTGCTCTGCCACCGGTGTTGTCCGTCTGGCCAAACGATACCTGGTCCAGCACGATACCCCCAGCAGCTTGCGCAGCCTGTCGGCGATGACCTGCAAGGATGTCTTCGATGCCGGTAAGGCAGGGGACGAGGCGGCGCTGGCGATTTTGGACCAGTTCTACCGCTATATGGGCGAATTCCTGGGCAACGTCTGCTCCACGGTGGACCCGGAGGTGGTGGTCATCGGCGGCGGTGTCAGCAAGGCCGGCTCCATGCTGCTGGAGGGCGTGCAGCCTTATTTCCACCAGGCGGTGTTCCATGCCGCCAGCGAGGTGCGTTTCGCCCTGGCCTCTCTGGGCAATGATGCGGGAGCCTACGGTGCATTCAAGCTGGCGCTGGATGCTTTCGGAGGGTGAGCCATGGCGCTGAACCTGTACCGCAGCTGTCCCGGGCCGATTCGTGGAGTGCTGTTTGATATGGACGGCCTGGTGCTGGATACGGAGGGGCTGTACTGCCGGTTCTGGCGGGAAGCCGCCCAAAGCCTGGGCTTTCCCATGACCCGGGAGCAGGCGCTGGGAATGCGGAGTCTGACCCGGGAGGCGGGACAGCAGCGGCTCTGGGACTGGTTCGGCCCCGAGGCGGATTACGATGCCGTTCGCCGGGTACGGATCGAGCGGATGGATGCCTACGTGGCGAACCACCCTGTGGCGGCCAAGCCGGGCATTGAGGAGCTGCTGGATGCGCTGGATGAACTTGGAATTCCCAAGGCCATCGCCAGCTCCTCGCCTCATGACCGCATTCGTGCTTACCTGACACCTCTGGGGCTGTACCATCGGTTTGACCAGATTTGCAGCAGCCGGGACGTGGCGCACGGAAAGCCTGCTCCGGACATCTACCAGCTGGCAGCTGCCCGGCTGGGAGTTCCTGCCCAGGCCTGCCTGGCGCTGGAGGATTCTCCCACGGGTATCCTATCGGCATACTGGGCCGGTTGCCGATGCATCCTGGTGCCGGACCAAGACCAGCCGGACAGCCAGACCCAGTCACTGCTCTGGGCCAAGGCGGACACCCTGGCGGATGTTGTGCAGCTGCTGCCCAACGGAATCCTGTCGTAAAAGCCTTCCCCAGGCCGGAAAATCCCTCTGGCCTGGGGAAGAAAAAAGAAAATTGAAAAAATTGAAAAAAGTGCTTGACATTTTAGATATCTGTGCTATAATACAGAAGTCGTCCGGGAACAGACGATAACACGAAACAAAATATGGGGGTATAGCTCAGCTGGGAGAGCGCTTGAATGGCATTCAAGAGGTCAGCGGTTCGATCCCGCTTATCTCCACCAAAGTCCTGAAATCGTAAGATTTCAGGACTTTTTGTATGTTTATCCCCCAGTATCACCGGGGGTTGCAAAAAGGCAGAATTTTTTGTCGTAAAAGGATGGCGTTTGGGTTCTGCCGTTGTGTAAGATTAGAATATCACGTATAGTAACTGTACGGTCAAGAGGGTAATTAGAAGAAAATGAAAATCGTGCTGCATGCACAAAAAACGGCCGCAGACCTGAAATGTGGTCTGCGGCCGTTGGGTTGCGGTATGGAAATCAGTTGTCGCCCCGGTGATAGCGAATCTTCATTTTTTCCGAGGCGTTTTTCAAAATCTGGGAGAGGGCCTTGTCGGAAGCTTCTTTTACCATGTGCAGAATCTTCTCGTTGGCTTCTTCCAGAATTGCCAGGTCAGCACCCTGGGAAATTTTCTCGTCATATTCATACAGGAACTGCTGGCCTTTGTTCATCACGGCATTGACGTAGCGCTCATCATACAGCAGGGCGCTGGCCATGTGGGCATCGGTCAGGGCGGCAATCAGGCGGCTGTGCCAGTACATGGAGTCGGTGGACACGGTTTCGGTGGTGGCGCTGATGTACTTGGGGAAGCGGCTGACATTGGCATACACGGGGAAGCAGGCGGTGAAGCCGCTTCCGCCCATGGACAGCCACTGCACGCCTTGGATGGTCTGGGGCAGATAGCCACGAATCTGCATAATGCCGCAGACATCGCTGTTGGGCACGCCGATGGTGCGGTACTTGCCCTTCTGGGCCGCATCCCGGCCGTAGGGGTTGTAGGGTGTGCCCTGGTAGTAAGAACCCAGCAGGTAGCGCACATCCTCCACCGTCACCTTCCGCTCCGGCACGAAGGACCAGGGAATGTCGTCGCTTTCCGGGGTGAAGTCCGCCTGGTCACCCTCCCAGCGGTAGGTGCGGGGCAGGAAGTACCGGGCCATAAACCAGGCACGGGGGGTGTTGTAAATGTGGTCGGAGTCCGAGTGGGAGCCGAAGGCCAGCCGGGGATTGAAGGTGTCCGTCATGTCCAGAGCCAGGCGGTGCTTTTTCACAAATTCCTGCAAATCCGCAGAGCACAGATGCTCCCGGCCCTCGCCGTAAGCGTCGGCAAAGTCGAAGTTGTCCAGGCCGAACTGGTTGGGCATGATCACCACCCGGTCGTCCGGCACCCGCCGGGCAATCCAGTGGTGGCCGCCGATGGTTTCCAGCCACCAGATTCCCTCGGCATCGGCAAAGGCCATGCCGTTGGCCTCATAGGTGCCGTACTGCTCCAGCAGAGCGCCGGTGCGCAGCACGCCCTCCCGGGCGGAGTGGATGTAGGGGAGTACCAGGGTCACCAGGTCTTCTTCTCCGATGCCGCCGGGGATTTCCTTGGTATTGCGGCCTTTCTTGGGGGTGTATTCCACATAGGGATCGGCGCCAATCACTCGGGAATTGCTGGTGATGGTTTCGGTGGCGGTCATGGCTACGTTGGACTCGTTGATGCCGCAGGCGGGCCACACGCCGCTGGTTTTGGTTACGTTGGGGCAGTCGGTGTAGCGCATGGCGTTTCCAGGAAGCGCTACCGACAGGTGGGACAGAACGGTTTTGTAGGTGTAGGGCTGTGCTTTGGCCGGGTGTACCAGCACCCGCTTGGCCTCAAAGCCGCCGTCGTCATTCCGGGCGATGATGGTGGAGCCGTCGTGGCTGGCCTTTTTTCCGACTAAAATGGTTGTACAGGGCATAGCGGTTTCTCCTTTTCTGTTTTTCCTCCATTGTATGGGCGCAGGCGCTCTGTGTCAAGAGAAACGTCGGAAAGCGCAGAAAACCCGCCCCACTGGACAGCGCTGGGCTGGCAGTGGGGCGGGTGCTCGGTATGGAAATCAACGGACGTACTCAATGACCACCCGGCGGTTGGGCTCCACACCGGTGGAGTGGGTGGTGATGTTGTCCATGTCCTGGAGCGCAGCGTGAATCACGTGGCGCTCATAGGCGTTCATAGGCTCCAGGGTGGTGCGGCGGCGAGCCTTCAGCACCTGCTGGGCCTTCTTGCGGGCGTAGCGGCGCAGGCTCTCCTCCCGCTTTTCCCGGTAAGCTTCGGCATCCACATTGATGCGGACGTGGCCCTCCACATCCCGGTTGATGGCGTAGTTGGCCAGATGCTGGATGGCATCCAGGGTGTCGCCCCGGCGGCCGATCAGGTAGCCCAGGTTGTCGCCAACCAGGTCCACCTTGTAGCTGCCATTTTCTTCCAGCCAGCAGTGAGGCACAGCCTGAGAATCCATATGCTCCAGCAGGCCCTTGAGGAAGATCTCAATCTTCTCCTCAGTGGAGCCGGGAGCGGCAGGGGCGTAGACCTTCGGCTGAGCCTTTGCAGGCTTCTGCTCCTTGGGCTGACGAGGCTCTTTCGGCTCCTTGGGGGCTTTAGGAGGCTCGGGCTTCTTCTCTTCCACAGGCTTGGGCGCTTCCACAACAGGCGCGGCCTTCTTGACCGGCTGCTCCTCGGGCTTCTTCGCCTTGGGCTTGGAGCGGGAGGCGGCGCTGAGAGCTACCTTGGGAGCCTCGGGCGCCGGATCGGGAGCTTCATAGCTGACCTGAACCTTGGCAGGCTGGGCGCCGAAGCCCAGGAAGCCGGACTTGGCCTGCTGGAGCACCTGGACACAGACACTGTCCCGGTCCAGACCCAGCTGGCTCAGGGCAGCTTCGATGGCAAGGTCGATGGTTTTACCGGTGGTAACAATGGTTTTTTCCATGGTTTATTCCTCCGTAGCGTGGACACCGTAGCGGTTGGGGCTGTAATTGCGGCCCTTGCAGTAAGGACGGCTGGGAATGCCGGACATGCACTGCTCCTCGGCTTCCTCCTCCAGCACGATGCCCTTCTTGGCAGCGTACTCCTTGGCGGCAGCAGCCTTGGCAGCTTGCTCCTGGTCACGCTGCTGCTTTTGCAGCTTCTTCTTGCTGGTATTGGTGGTGATGCCATCGGGGTTGGCGGCCCGGCGCTCGGCACGGATACGCTCCTTCTCCTCTTCCAACCGCTCCAGCTCCATAGCCTTCTGCAGACGGACAGCGTCCTCGGCATCGTAAATCTTGCGGTAGTGCTTGGTCATGATGGGGTCGGAAATCATACGGGTCACGCCGCCGATGAACCAGTACAGGCTCAGTCCGGCGGACACGGTGAAGCCGATCCACAGCGACATCAGCGGCATCATCCACATCATGATCTGCATGGACTGATTCTGCTGAGACTTCTTGGCGGTCTCCTTATCCTGGACACCGTTCTCGTCGGTAATGACGGAATCGTTGGTTTTCTGGCTGATCCACATCTGCAGCACCTGAGAGCCGGCGGAAACCACGGGAATCAGGAATGCACCGATGTGTGCCCAGTCCCACACCCAGCTGGGGGAGAAGATGTTGAACTGGGGAATGGTACCCAGGTTCACACCCAGGAAGTTAAAGTTGATGCCAGCCAGGGCCAGCTCGCTGATGCCGGGAATGGCGGCTTTCAGCTCCTCAGCGAACTGAGGAATGGCCTGAGCGGCAATCACCTGGTCGTAGTAGTTGTTGCCGGAGAACAGCTCCGGGGCGGCATTGCGGATGACGCTGACGATCTGCATGGCCACCTCCTCAGACTCCATCAGGATGTAGGTGATGGGCTGACGAATTACGGCAAACAGGGGGAACAGAATCAGCATGGGGATGAAGCTCCACAGGCAGCCGCCGCCCATGGACACGCCCTCTTCCTGATACAGCTTCTGCATCAGCTCATTCTGCTTCTGGGGATCGCCGGCATAGCGGTTCTGAATGTCCTGAATCCGAGGAGTCAGACGGGACATCTTCATCATGCTCTTTTTGGACTTGGCATTGATGGGCATGAGAATCAGCTGCACCAGAACGCCAAAGAGGATCATGGCAACACCATAGTTATCGGTGAAGTGGTACAGCGCCGACATCAGCCAGCCAAAGGGCACGGTCACGATGTCGGATAACTGGAATGCGAGAAACATTGACTTGCCTCCTTAAAGGTTGTGGGAAACGAAGGGTCAGAAAAGTTCCGGGAAAACCGACAGCCGGTTTTGTCGGAAGATTCAGGGTACGGGGTCGTAAATGTCTCCTCTGTAAAAGGGTTGGCAGCGGAGGAAGCGGCGCAGCGCAAGCAGGCCGCCCTTCCAAGCCCCGTATTTTCGGATTGCCTGGGATGCATACTCGCTGCAAGTGGGCCGAAACCGGCATCGGGCCGGAAAACAGGGGGAAATTTGGCGCTGGTAGAAGCGGATGAGGAAAAGCAGCAGCTTTTTCATAGGGCATCGTCCTGAGGCCGCAGCAGGCCGGCCTTTTTTGCCAGGGCCAGATAGCTCTGGGTCAGCCGGGAGAAGGGGGCATCTACGGCCCGGGTCCGGGCCACCACCACAATGTCCCAGCCGGGCAGGAAGCGGCTTTCGTTCAGACGATAAATTTCCCGCAGGCGGCGGCGGGTGCGGTTGCGCACGTGGGCTTTGCCCAGCTTTTTGCCAACGGTAATGCCTACCCGGTTTTCATGGGTGCGGTTTTTCCGTGCATACAGCACCAGATACCCGTCAGCAAAGCCGCTGGTTCGATAGAGCCGGCGGAAGATGTGGTTCAGTTTCAAACTGCTGGAATATTTCATACCTGTTCCTCCCTAAAAAGGGAGCGGGGCGAATGCTCCATTCACCCCGCTGTAGCTCCCGTTTCGCTTATTTGGCGCCAAAATCCGGTGCTTGGTCCACCGGAAGGTACGCATCAAGCGGACAGAACCTTGCGGCCCTTCGCACGGCGGCGGGCCAGAACCTTACGGCCGTTGGAAGTCGCCATTCTCTGACGGAAACCGTGGACCTTGGAACGGTGACGGCGGCTGGGCTGGTAGGTACGCTTCATTCGGGATACACCTCCTGTCAAAAATCATATGCTCGACAGCCAAATTGGCCGCAGCAACACATAGAAAATGACCATCACGGTCATGCTGGTTCATTATAACCGAAAAACTGCGTTTGGTCAATCTTTTTTTCGCAGCTTTGGCTCGGTTTGGGGGATTTTTTAAGGGGCAGCGGCAAGCCCCAGCTTTTCCAGCACCCGCTGATACCCCTCGCTGCCCTCCGGGTAGGGGGTGGGCTGGAAGTTGTTCAGCCCCTCCACAGAGCTGACACAGGCGGGAATCACGGTGCGCTCGCCCAGCTGCACCGAGCCGTCCGGGTTCAGCAGGATCTCCTGCTGGATCAGAGCGGTGTCAAAGTCCTTGGGGGCGGTGTTGCCGCCGAAGCTGAAGTTGCCCAGGGAGTAGAAAATCACACCGTCCTGGTACTGCTCAATGGGCTGAAGCACATGGGGATGGGTGCCGAACACAATGTCCGCACCGGCCTCAATGGCGGCGTGGCCGAAGGACTGCTGCTCCGGGGTGGGGGTGTAGGTGTTTTCCACGCCCCAGTGGGGAGCGACAATCACCAGCTGTGCCCCGTCCTGGCGAAGCTGGGTCACCTGGCGAAGCATCTCCTCCTGATCCAAGTGGTAGTAGACTGCGCCATAAAGCCCTACCACCAGTCCCGAGGGGGTGGTGACCAGCAGGGACTGCTCCTGCTGGATGTAGGGAATGCCCGCTTGGTCCAGGGTGTTCAGGGTGCTGTCATAGCCTGCCTGGCCATAGTCCATGGAGTGGTTGTTGGCCAGGCTCACCAGCTCCACCGAGTTTTCGGTGAGGATGCGGACATAGTCCGTAGGGCCACGGAACACGTGGCGCTTCTGCCTGGGGTTTCCCTGGTCGCAGAAGGTGCCCTCCAGATTCACCAGGGTCAGCTCATCCTGGGTGAAATAGGGCAGCACATTGCGGAAGGGATAGCCGTAGTCATCGCCTACGGTTTTGATGAAGCCGCAATCGGCAAAGTAGTTGTTGGGATTGCTGCCCAGGGTGCAGTCTCCGGCAAAGGTCAGCGTCAGGGACTGGACCTGGGGGGCAGTTGTCTGGGGTACAGTGGCCTCCGGGACGGTGGTTTCCGTCGGGGCTGGGGTAGTGGGCTGGGTCTGCACGGTGGCGGCGGGCTGGGGAGCCGGGGCGGTTTCCGCCGGGGAAACGGCTTTACAGGCAGTGGCCAAGGTCAGCAGCGCCGCCAGGGGCAGCAGACAGAATAAACGCAGGCGGTTCATGCTCAGCTGTTTTCCTGAGCACGCTTCTTCATCAGGCTGCGCATACGGGCAGCATGGTCTAGCTCCCGCTTGCGGATACGCAGGCTCTTGGGGGTGCACTCCAGCAGCTCGTCATCAGCCAGGAACTCCAGGCACTGCTCCAGAGAGAACACTCTGGGGGGCGTCAGCCGCAGGGCTTCGTCAGAGCCAGAAGCACGCATGTTGGTCAGCTGCTTGCGCTTGCAGACGTTGACATTCATATCCTCGTTCCGGCTGCAAATGCCAACCACCATGCCGGCGTAGACCGGGGTGCCGGGGCCAATCAGCAGAGCGCCACGCTCCTGGGCGGCAGCCAGACCGTAGGTGACGGCTTCGCCGCTTTCAAAGGCCACCAGAGAGCCAACCTGGCGGCGCTCGATCTCACCCTTCATGGGTGCGTAGGATTCCAGCACGGAGGACATGATGCCCTCGCCCCGGGTATCGGTGAGGAACTCGTTGCGGTAGCCGAACAGACCACGGGAGGGAACCAGGAATTCCAGGCGGTAGCGGTTGCCCATGGGGGTCATGCCCAGCAGGTCCGCCTTCCGGCGGCCCATTTTCTCGATGACGGAGCCCATGCACTCCTCGGGCACGTCGGCCACCATCCGCTCGATAGGCTCGCAGAGCTTGCCGTCGATCTCCTTGGTCAGCACACGGGGGGTGGACACGGAGAACTCGTAGCCTTCCCGGCGCATGGTCTCCATCAGGATGGACAGGTGCATTTCGCCACGTCCAGCCACGTTAAAGGCATCGGTGCCCTGCTCGGTGACGTGGAGGGACACGTCCTTCAGCAGTTCCTTTTCCAGCCGGTCCCGCAGGTTCCGGGAGGTGACGAACTTGCCTTCCTTGCCGGCGAAGGGGGAATCGTTGACGGCGAAGGTCATTTCAATGGTGGGGTCGGAAATTTTCACAAAGGGCAGGGGCTCCACAGCATCGGGGGCGCACAGTGTGCGGCCGATGGTGATGTCAGCCATGCCGGACAGAGCCACGATTTCGCCGGCACCGGCCTGCTGGATGGGGTTCTTGCCCAGACCGTCGAACTCGTACAGAGCGACAACCTTGCCCTTCTGCTTGATATCGGGGTTGTGATAGTCGCAGATGGTCACTTCCTGGTTGACCCGGATGGTGCCCCGTTCCACACGGCCCACGGCGATCCGGCCCACATACTCATTGTAGTCGATGGAGGACACCAGCATTTGCAGCGGTGCGCTGGGGTCGCCCTGGGGGGCAGGGATATAGTTGACGATGGTTTCAAACAGGGGGGTCAGATCCTTGCCCGCTTCGTCGGGGCCGTAGGAGGCCGTACCCTGGCGGCCGGAGCAGAACACGGTGGGGCTGTTGAACTGCTCGTCAGTAGCATCCAGCTCCAGCAGCAGCTCCAGCACCTCGTCCATGACCTCATGGACCCGGGCGTCGGGCTTGTCCACCTTGTTCACGGCCACGATGACCTTGTGGCCCAGCTCCAGGGCCTTTTGCAGCACAAAGCGGGTCTGGGGCATGGGGCCTTCGGCGGCATCCACCAGCAGGATAACACCGTTGACCATCTTCAGGATGCGCTCCACCTCGCCGCCGAAGTCGGCGTGGCCCGGAGTGTCCACGATGTTGATCTTGTAGTCCTTGTAGTGCACGGAGGTGTTCTTGGCCAGGATGGTGATGCCACGCTCCCGCTCCAGATCGCCGGAGTCCATGACCCGGTCCTGGGTGGCCTGATTTTCCCGATAGATGCCGCCCTGCTTCAGTAGCTCGTCCACCAGAGTGGTCTTGCCGTGGTCAACGTGGGCGATGATGGCGATGTTGCGGATGTTCTGCTGCGATACCATATAAAAAGTCTCCTTTATGGGGTGAAATAACAAAATTTCTCAACTAAGAATTATAACACCTTAACAAAAAGAATGCAAGATATTTGTTGAAAATTACGAAAAAAATCCGCAGTTTTGTCAGCGAAAACTGCGGATTTTTGAAGATTGCATATTTTGCAGAGAATTAGGCAAAGAGTTTTTGGGCAAGTCCCCGCTTTTGCAGGAGGTAATACACCAGCGTGCCCAGGGTCAGCAGCACGGCAGCTTCGCCGATGGCCACATACAAAGCGTTGAGCCAGAAGCCGCCGCCGATGTACACCGTCAGCTCCCAGCCAACCAGCACGGCATTGCTGAGGGCGGGCAGCAGCATTCCCAGCAGGGGATAGCCCTTCACGGTCCAGTTCCGGGTCAGCCACATGCCGCCAGCGGCCAGGGCGGTGGCAGCGGTGCCGATGACGAAGTCCAGGGGCAGAGCGGCGGCAAAGGTGAGGTTGAAGACCAGGCAGCCCAGGCTCAGGCCGGGAATGGCTGCCGGGGTGAAGAAGGCCAGCACGCACAGGGCTTCGGACATGCGCATCTGGATGGCCCAGGTGGTGCTGCCCGGCAGCAGAAGGTTCTGCATATGGGTCAGCACGGCATACAGCGCCGCAATTACAGCGCTGTGAACCAAATAGCGGGTGTGTTTGTTCATGGGAAAATCCTCCGGTTTCAAAAAAATGGGAACAGCCCCAGCCGTCCCCAAACAAACGCAGAACAAAAAATGAGCGCAAAGCGCCCATCCAAAGTCCCTAGTTTTGTTTACCGACAGGATGGTTACGAACTGTCCTATAAAATTCGTCAATTATTATACAGGATTGTAAAGGAAAAGTCAAGGACTAAGTCCCTTGTATTTTTGGGAAAACCGTGGTATGATACCCAACGCAAAGGAGTGAACAACATGATCGATTTTCAGCGGCTGCATTTGCAGCAGCGCGAAGACTATGAAAAAATTCTGTTCTCCGTCCCCAGCCGGGACTGTGAGTATTCGTTTGCCAACTTATATCTGTGGGGCAGCCAGCAGGTGGCGTTTCTCCACGGCTGCGTGGCCTTTTTCTCCCATTTTTCCGGCCGGAGCGTCTACCCCTATCCCATTGGCAACGGGGACAAGCGGGTGGTTTTGGAGCTGATTTTGCAGGATGCCAAAGAGCGGGGCATTCCTTGCCGGATCACCAACGTGCTGGAGGAGGACCGGAAGGAGCTGGAAAGCTGGTTCCCGGGAAAATTCCTGTTCCACACCAACCGGGACAGCTTTGACTATCTCTATGCCGTTCAGGATCTGGCGGAGCTGAAAGGCCGGAAATTCCAGAAAAAGCGCAACCACGTCAACCGCTTCCTGGCGGAGCACCCCAACTACCGGGTGGAGCCGCTGAACTGCCAGACCCTTGGCCCGGCGCAGTGCATGGTCAACGACTGGTATACCAAGCGCATCCAGGAGGACCCCCACGGGGACTACCTGCTGGAAAACCTGGCCATAGCCCGGGCCTTCCGGGTGTACGAGGGCCTGGGAATGGAATCTCTGGTGCTGCTGGACGGGGACGAGGTGCTGGGCGTGACCATGGGCTCCCGGCTGTCGGACAATACCTTCGACATCCACTTTGAGAAAGCCAGAGAGGATGTGGAGGGCGCTTACGCTGCCATCAACCGGGAGTTTGCCCGGTATCTGGGGATGAAATACCCGGATTTGGTGTATTTGGACCGGGAGGACGATCTGGGCCTGGAGGGCCTGCGCAAGGCCAAGCTCAGCTACAATCCGGCGGTGCTGCTGGAAAAGTCCTGGGCCTATTTGCAGGAGGATTTCCCCAATGACTGAGGCGCTGATGCAGCTGTGGCTGCGGTGCTTCGGGGACGGCCCGGAGGATATCCGGGCCTTTTTCCAAACCGCCTATGCCCCGGAGCGGTGCATGACCCTCTGGGAGGGCGAGCATCTGGCGGCGGCACTGTACTGGCTGGACTGCCAGATGGTGGGGCAGAAGCTGGCCTACCTCTACGCCGTGGGCACCGACCCGGACTTCCGGGGCCGGGGCCTGTGCCGGGAGCTGATGGCGAAGACCCACACCCGGCTGGAAGAACTGGGCTACGGCGGCAGCGTGCTGTATCCGGCGAATGCAGGTCTGCGGCGGATGTACGCCGGGATGGGCTACCGGGATTTTGGTGGCCAGGACCGCTTCGAGGCAAAGTCTGGCCCGGCGGTGGACCTGCGCAGGGTGACACCGGCGGAATACGCCGCTCTGCGCCGCCAATTCCTGCCCCCGGACGGGGTGCGGCAGGAGGGCGAGAATCTGGCCTATCTTTCCTGCTTTGCCCAGCTGTATGCCGGGGCGGATTTCCTGTTGGCGGCGGTGCGGGAAGAAACCAATCTGACGGGCATCGAGCTGTTGGGTAACCCGGCGGCTGCGCCGGGAATTCTGGGTGCCTTGGGATGCAGCCAAGGGACCTTCCGGGTTCCGGGGAAGGCGCCTTTTGCCATGTTCCGGCCCCTGAGCGCCGAAGCCCAGGCCCCGGGCTATTTCGGCCTGGCCTTTGACTGAGGAGGTGCGCAGATGCAGACACGTTTGGAAGCCTTTGAGGCCATGCTGGCGGCGGTGATGCAGGAGTACCGCCAGACAGCGGAAAAAATGGCAGCCCTGAAAGCCCAGGGCAAGGAAAAGTCCGTCACCTTCCGGCAGCTGATGGCCCGGAAGCTGGAGCTGGCCAATATGCTGGCCATGTACCGGGCCTATGGCCTGGTAGAGGAGTCGTAAGCGAAGCGCCCGGCGGCTGCCGGGCGCACAGCTTGTCAAAAAAAGCCTCGCAGAGTTTGCCGCAGAAGGCGGCAAATCAAGTTAAATCCGTTTTCGACCGGGGCGTGTACCTGGGCGAAAACACATATCAGGCTGCAAGTGTGGAATTTGTTCGCCAACGGCGAACAAATTCTGCGCGCAGCAGACTGCAAAAACTTGTCGGAAAAGCCCGAAGGGATTTTTCGACAGTCTCAGCACCCTTCCCAAGGAAAACAACCGGCAGTTGTGGAGAAATCCCCTGCTGGTTGAGAGAAAATTTCCCCATACAACCAATGAGCCATTCCAATTTTCCGGGGAAGTTGATACAATGGGAGCATCCAATACAGAGGAAGGGGAACCACATATGGAAATGACAATCGGAAACAGAATCGCAATGTTGCGGCGACAGCGGGGACTGAAGCAGGACGAGCTGGCCCAGATGCTGAATGTCAGCCCCCAGGCTGTGAGCAAGTGGGAAAACGACCAGTCCTGCCCGGACATCAGCCTGCTGCCCCAGCTGGCGGCCATTCTGGGTATCACCGTGGATGAGCTGCTCAGCGGAAAGCAGATCCTGGCCCCGGCGGTGAGCATGGTGCCCAAGGAAGAGCGCAAGGAAATAAAGGATATGATGCTGCGCATTGTGGTGGAATCCGCTGACGGCGACAAGGTGCGTGTCAATCTGCCCTTGCAGCTGGTGCAGGCGGCGATGGACATGGGACTGGAACTGCCCCAGATGACCGGCAGCGATGCTTTGAAGCGTGTAAACCTGGCGCAGGTTATGGAGCTGGTGCGCCAGGGGGCTGTGGGCAACCTGGTGGAAGTGGAGAGCGGCGACGGCGACACCGTGCGGATTTTTGTGGAGTAAGCCATGCGGATTTTGATAGAAAGCAAGGACGGCCAAAATCTGCGCCTGGGGTTTCCCACAGGCCTGGCCCTGAACGTCGGGACTCTTGCCGTAGGCCGGAAATACCTCAGCCGTTACGGCGTGAGCCAAAAGCAGGCAGCTGTATTTTTGCACCTGCTGAACCAATACCGCCGCCAGCACCGGGACTGGATTTTGGTGGAGGTGGAGAGCGCCGACGGGGATTATGTGCAAATCCGGGTATAAGAAAAGATTGCCAGGGAGAAAAATCTGCCACGGCCCCGAAACGGGATGCCGTGGCAGTTTTTTATGCTCGGGGCGGGGCTGTGGGCAGGGTGATGGTGAAGGTAGTGCCCTGACCTGGGGCGCTGGTCAGCTGAATGCTGCCCTGGCAGATGTCCACCACCCGTCGCACCAGGGCCAGCCCCAGGCCGTTGCCCTGGGTGGCGTGGGAGGTGTCGCCCTGGTAGAATTTCTCAAAAATGTGGGCTTGTGTTTTGGGGGACATGCCGCAGCCGGTGTCCTGGATGGTGACGGCGACCTGCTGGTCAAGCTGACGCAGACAGAGGCGCACCTGGCCGCCGGCAGGGGTGAATTTGAAGGCGTTGGACAGCAGGTTGTTCCACACCAGCTCCAGCAGCTCCTGGTCGGCGGAGATGGTGACCCTGTCGGGAATCTGGGTGTCCAGGTCAATGTCCTTGCTTTCCCACACGTCCTCAAATTGGAGCAGGCTTTGGCAGAGCTGGTCGCTTAAGTCATAGGGGTGGCAGTTGGGGTAAATCTGCTGGTTTTCCAGCTTGTTCAGCTTCAAAATGTTGGTCATCATCCGGGATAGCTGGCGAGAGCGCTGGGCGATGGCCTTGGCGTAGGCCACACGCTGTTCCTCCGGCAGATTAGGGGCCTGGAGCAGTGTGGCGTAGTTGTTCATGGCGGCCAGGGGGGTTTTCAGCTCGTGGGAGACGTTGGCGATGAAGTCGGTGCGCAGGGTTTCCACGCTGGCCAGCTCCTCAGCCATGCGGTTGAAGCACTGGACGATCTCATTGAAGCTTTCGTCGGAGCTGAACCGGCTGATGGGCTTGACCCGGACGGAAAAATCCCCGGCGACAATGGTCTGCGCCGCCTGGACAATGTGGCGGACACTGCGCTGGATGACCAGCTCCCGACGGACAAAGTCTATGGCGGTAAACAGCAGACTCAGGATGACCACATTGCCAAAGGTGAGCTTCGTCGCCAGGGAGAGGTTCTCCTGGCTGAGCTGCACATGCAGGCTCTTTGCTAAGGTTACGGAAAACAGGCTGATGCAGCATGCGGTGAGGAAGGCAATCAGCAGAAAAAACACCAGATAGCGCTTTAGCGCCAGGAGAAACCGCTTCACAGAATCACCGCCTTGTAGCCCAGACCGTGGACGGTGCGGATTTCAAAATCCTGGCATTCAGCCAGCTTGCTGCGCAGCTTGGTCATGTATACATCCACAGCCCGGGGCGCAGTCTCGGTATCCGGGTCCCAAAATTCGTCCATCAGCTGCTGCCGGGTGAAGGTTTTCCGGGGGTAGGACAGCAGCTTGTAGAGGATGAGAAATTCCCGCTTGGTCAGGCTGATTTCCTGACCGTCCAGCGTGGCGGCGTATTCGTCGGCATCCATGGAAAAATGGCCTACCTCCAGCTTGCGGCTGGCGGCGATCCTGGCTCTGCGCAGCAGAGCGCCGATGCGCAGGTACAGCTCGTCGAGGTCGATGGGCTTGACCATATAGTCGTCGATGCCCATGCGGAATCCCCGCTGCTTGGCGGCCATGTCGTCCCGGGCGGTCATAAACAGGATGGGGATGTTTTGATTCAGGGCACGGACGTTTCGGACAAAGGAAAAACCGTCGTCTCCGGGCAGCATAATGTCGCTGACGATCAGGTCAAATACCTGGGCATACAGGGCTTCATAGGCGGATGGAGCATCCAGGCAGCCGATGGCCTGGTAGCCGGCCTGGTTCAAAAAGGTGCAGACGGTGCGGTTTAGGTCCTGGTCGTCCTCCAAAACGAGAATTTGAAACATAGAAATCTCCTCCTGCCGCCGGGCGGCTGTGAATGGGTTGGGTATCGATTAGGACTGCTGGTCCTTGGTGGGGTCGTCGTGGTTCAGGAAGTGGGTCACAAACTGCTGCTCAATGGACTGGTAGGCAGACACGGCGCCCTGTTCAATGTGCTTGTAGGTACCCACCACGCCGTCCTCGATTTTGTGGTAGGCAGCGGCAGCACCGGTTTCCAGGGCGTCCAGAGCCTGGGCGCTGTCCTGCTGGCATTTCTGGAAGGCGGCCACATTGTCGGCATCGGAGAAGGGCCGCTGTTCCTGCTGGGTGGCCGTGGGGGCATCCAGCAGGCCCTCCTGCTGCATCCACTGCACCTCGTCGTGAATGGTCTGCTGATAGGGGCGGGTGGTATAGCCCAGCTCCTGGCGGGCCTTGGTGTCGTCAAAATCGTTGTTTCTTGCCAGATTGTACACGGAGAAGGTGGTCATCAGCGGTTTCTTGCCGGTGAGGCGGGCCTGCTTTTCCAGACCCTTGGCCAGCTTGTTTGCAAGACCCAGGGGCAGATAGAAGGGGATGCTTTTGCTGTGGCAGGTTTCGTGGAGCATGTTGCACAGCTGCTTCAGGGTGACGGGCTGGTTGGCCAGGATGTAGCACTGGCCGATGCGGCCCTTGTCCACGGCGGCGATGGTTCCCGCAGCCAGGTCCCGGACATCGCACAGGTTGAAGCTGCCCTGGATGCCCAGGGGCATCTCGCCACGGATGATTTGCAGCAAGGTGCGGGTGGTCTCGCCCAGGGCGTGGTCGTTGGGGCCGAGGATGCCGGAGGGATGGACCACGCAGGCTTTCAGCCCCATAACGTGGACGGCATCCAGCACCATCTGGGTAGCCTTGGCCTTGGACTGGGCGTAAGCGCCCACGACCTTGGCCGGGTCATAGGGGTCGAACTTGTCCACCTCCCGGATCTTGGTGCCCATGGGCTGCTCCGGGATGGCCCCGGTGGAGCTGACATAGACCATCTTTTCGCACTCGGGATGGGCCAGCACCTGGGTGATGATGTTGCGGGTGCCGCCGACATTTACGGCCATCAGCTTTTCGGAATAGGCCGGGTCTACGCTGACCATGGAGGCGCAGTGGATCACCACGCTGGTGCAGCCCTGGGGCACGGCAAAGAACGGGGCCAGGGAAGCTTCGCTGGTCAAATCTCCCAGCACCACCTCTGCCTGCTGGGGAACGAAGCGGACGGCGGGGTCGTTGGGCAGTACCAGCGCCCGCACCCGGCAGCCTGCTTCCAGCAGCTGGGAACAGACGTGGGAGCCAAGGAATCCGGCAGCGCCGGTGACAAGATAATAGCGGTTCGGATTGTTCATGGAAGCAATACCTCTTTCGTAATTTGGTTGCCATTAGCATACAAAAGGGGTATTGGGAAATGTTTGGGGAAATCTTTGGGTTTTGTTAATGCATTGGTGCAGCGTTAAAATTCCCCCGAAAGGGCTTGGCCTTTCGGGGGAAGGGGAGATTATGCCAGGTAAATTGCCTTGCAGGCCAGCATGGTTTCGTAGCAGTCCAGCTTGGAAACCAGCTCCAGAGGTGCGTGCATGGACAGCACGGGCACGCCGGCATCCACGGTGACGATGTTGCGGTTGGCCATGTAAGCGGCAACCGTGCCGCCGCCGCCCTGGTCCACCTTGCCCAGGGTAGCGATCTGCCAGATGACACCGGCGTTGTCCAGGGTGGAGCGGACGTGGCCCATGGCCTCGGCAGAGGCATCGGAGGCGCCGCCCTTGCCACGGGAGCCGGTATACTTGCAGATGGCAATGCCGTAGTTCAGCTGGGAGTTGTTCCGCTTGTCGCAGGTCTCCGGGAAGTTGGGGTCGAAGGCGTTGGACACGTCAGCGGACAGGCAGAAGGACTTGGCGAAGCAGTCCTCCAGCTTCACGCCCTGGGCATCGCACAGGGTGCCCATGAAGTGCTCGAAGTAGTGGCTCTGCATGCCGGAGATGCCCACGGAGCCGATCTCTTCCTTGTCGGCCAGGATGCACACGGCCGTCTTTTCCGGGTTCTCCACGGCGAACAGACCTTCCAGCTCAGCGTAAGCGCACACCCGGTCATCGTGGCCGTAAGCGCCCAGCAGGCTCCGGTCCAGGCCCACCTCCCGGCAGCGGCCGGCGGGGACGATGGTCAGCTCAGCGCTGTAGAAGTCGGCTTCGACGAGGCCGTACTTCTCGTTCAGCAGCTTCATAATGTTCAGCTTCACCAGGTCGCTGCCCTCGCCCTCGATGGGTTCGGTGCCCAGGATCAGGTTCAGCTGCTCGCCCTCGATGCCCTTGGCCAGGGTCTTCTGCATCTGGTCGGCGGCCAGGTGGGGCAGCAGGTCGGAGACCATCAGGATGGGATCGGCATCGTCTTCGCCGATGGTGATGGTGACCATGGTGCCGTCCTTGCGGTAGACCACGCCGTGGATGGCCAGGGGGATGGTGGGCCACTGGTACTTCTTGATGCCGCCGTAGTAATGGGTCTTGAAGTAGGCAATTTCGGAATCCTCGTACAGGGGATTGGGCTTAATGTCCATTCTGGGGGAGTCCACATGGGCGGCGCAGATGTTGGCACCCTGGGACAGGGGCTGCTTGCCGATGACGGCCAAGGCAATGGACTTGCCCCGGTTGTTGTAGTAGATCTTGTCGCCGGGCTTGGCATCCATGCCGGGGGTGAAGGGCTTGTAGCCCCGCTTTTCGGCTTCAGCCACAGCCCAAGCGGTGGCCTCCCGCTCGGTCTTGCAGGCATCCATGAAAGCGGCGTAACGCTGGCAGTAGGCTTCCATCTCGCTGCGCTGGGCAGGGGTGATGCGCATATAGCCATTCTTGGGGGCAGTCAGCAGAGACTGACGCAGTTCATCAGTGGTCATATTCATATTCCTCCATTCAAAAAACGGGGCAGGGCCATGACCCTACCCCCTCGTTTCTTTTATTATATCCAACCGGGCCAAAAAAGCAAGACAATTCTTTTGGAATGCGGCTTCACTTGCGTTATTTTCCAGAACATAATCGCACCGGCTGGCGAACCATTCTGGCGGATGCTGGGCGGCAATGCGGCTGCGGGCATAGTCCTGGCTGATGCCGTCCCGGGCCATGAGCCGCTGCACCCGGTTTTCCAGCGGGGCGGTGACGGCCACGGTGCACTGGCACAGCCGGGCAAGGCCCGACTCGAACAGAGCGATGGCATCGATAGCCGCCAGGGGCGGCTGGTCGGCAAGCTGCCGCTGCACCTGCCGGTATACCGCCGCATGGGTGATTTGGTTCAGCCGCTCCAAAGCCTCTGGATTGGAAAATACCTGGGCGCCCAGCTTTTTTCGCAGCAGCACGCCGTTTTCCACGGTGCCGGGGAACTGGGCTTCGATGGAATGCAAGAGAGCGGTATCGGTTTCCAGCAGCTGGTGGTAGATGGCATCGCAGTCCAGAATCCGGCCGCCCAGGCTGGCGATTTGCTTCAGCAGGGTGGTTTTGCCGCAGCCGGTGCCGCCGGTAATGCCTAGGATCATGTTTCTTCCTCCGCATCCACAATGTGGAAAGCAGCGGCCTTTTTTAGCCGGTTCTGCACGGCAAAAGCCACGCCGCCGCCTACCGGGCACCGGGCATAGACCTGGTGAATGGCGGGGTCATCCAGCTCCCGCAGGGCGGCGAACAATCCGGCGGAGAGGGTGTTTACGTCAGCCTCCCGGCCATAGGCCAGAGGGGCGCAGCCCTCGTACAGGGGAAGCTCCTCCTCAAAGCACAGCACCCGGTCGCCGTTCTGGAAATGGCGGCGGATGTAGGCGGCGGCCTTCTCCCGGGAGCCGGCCACGATCACCACCGGCTCAGCCGGAGCATAGTGGCGGTATTTCATGCCGGGGGCCTTCACCACCGCATCCTTGTCGATTTGGGCGGTGACGGCCTTGTCCACCACCAGGTCCCCCAGGACAGACAGCAGCTGCTCCGGGGTGATTCCGCCGGGGCGCAGCAGCCGGGGCCGGTCCTCAGTCAGGTCTACGATGGTGGACTCCACCCCCACCCGGCAGGGGCCGCCGTCCACCACGGCGGCGATTTTTCCGTCGTGGTCGTGGAGCACATGCTGGGCGGTGGTGGTAGAGGGCTTGCCGGAGATGTTGGCGCTGGGGGCGGCAATGGGGACACCGGCCAGACGGATGATGTCCCGGGTCACGTCACTGTCCGGGCAGCGCACGGCCACGGTGGAAAGGCCGCCGGTGGTGCGCTTGGGCACGCAGCTGCGGGCAGGGAGCACCATGGTCAGCGGCCCCGGCCAGAAGGCCTTGGCCAGATCATAAGCGGCCTGGGGGATGTGGTGGCAGAACTGCTCCATTTCCTCCGGGGCGCTGATGTGCAGAATCAGGGGATTGTCCTGGGGACGGCCCTTGGCCTCGAAGATTTTGATAACGGCGGCTTCGCTCAGACCGTTGGCACCTAAGCCGTAGACGGTTTCCGTGGGGATGGCCACCAGCTCCTCCCGGCGAATCAAATCTGCCGCCAGGGCCGCCGTATCGGGAGCGGAGGCGGACAACAATAGGGTATTCATAGAAAACCTCCCGAATTTGGGGATAATTTACGGGGCAGCTGCATTTGCAGCTGCCCCGTAAAAAACAGAATTACACAGTGGGCTGGTTGGCAGCCTCGATGATCTTAACGAACTTCTCGGGCACCAGGGAAGCGCCGCCGATCAGGCCGCCGTCGATGTCGGGCTGAGCCAGCAGCTCGAAGGCGTTCTTCTCGTTCATGGAGCCGCCGTACAGGATGGAGATAGCCCGGGCGTTTTTGGAGGAGTAGAGCTTGCGCACCACGCTGCGGATCATTTCGCAGACTTCCTCAGCCTGCTCCGGGGTGGCGGTCAGGCCGGTGCCGATGGCCCAGATGGGCTCGTAGGCGATGATGACCTTGCGGATCTTCTCCTCGGGCACACCAGCCAGACCCAGCTTGATCTGCATGGTGATGTGCTCAGCGGTAACACCGGACTGGCGCTGCTCCAGGCTCTCGCCGCAGCACATAATGGGAATCAGACCGGCATCCAGAGCGGCCAGCACCTTGGCATTGACATCGGCATCGGTTTCGCCCATGGCCCGGCGCTCGGAGTGACCGATGATGACGTACTTGCAGCCGGCATCGGTGAGCATATTGGTAGCAATCTCGCCAGTGTAAGCGCCGGAGGGGTTGGCATTGCAGTTCTCAGCGCCGATGCCCACACGGGTCTCCCGCATAGCCCGCACAGCGGCAGGAATGCAGACGGCAGGAACGCACAGAGCCACGTCGCACCAGCGGCCCTTGGGCATCAGAGCCTTCAGCTGGGTCATAAACTCCTTGGTCTCGGAAGGGGTCTTGTTCATCTTCCAGTTGCCGGCGATGACGGTCTTGCGATATTTTCTGTTCATTTTCTTTTCTCCTTATCATATCATCAGCATCGAGGCCCGGCTGGGCTTCAACGGGATTTGACAAAATTGAAGTGCTGGGAAAATAGGGGGAATGGCGGGGCCTCTCAGGAAAGAGACCGCATTAGAGGCGGGGGAAGAACCCCCGCCCCATCGAACCGAGCAGAGCCCAGTACGTTCTTACTTATCCTGCAGGCAGGCAATGCCGGGCAGCTCCAGGCCTTCCAGGAACTCCAGGGAAGCGCCGCCGCCGGTGGAAATGTGGGTGATCTTGTCAGCAAAGCCCAGCTGCTCGCAGGCTGCTGCGGAGTCGCCGCCGCCGACAATGGTGATGGCCTCGGAATCGGCCAGAGCCTGGGCAACAGCGATGGTACCCTTGGCCAGGGTGGGGTTCTCGAACACGCCCATGGGGCCGTTCCAGACCACGGTCTTTGCATTCTTGGCAGCCTCGGCAAACAGAGCCTGGCTCTTTTCGCCAATGTCCAGGCCCATCTTGTCAGCGGGAATGGCGTCGGCAGCAACAGTCTGCACGGCGATCTCGCCATCGATGGGGTTGGGGAAGGCGTCGGCCACAACGGCATCCACAGGCAGCAGCAGCTTAACGCCCTTCTGCTCAGCCTTAGCCATCATTTCCTTGCAGTAGTCCAGCTTCTCGCTGTCCACCAGGGACTTGCCGATGCTGTAACCCTTGGCAGCCAGGAAGGTGAAGGCCATGCCGCCGCCGATGATCAGAATGTCAACCTTGTCCAGCAGGTTGTTGATCACGTTCAGCTTGTCGGAGACCTTAGCGCCGCCCAGGATGGCGACGAAGGGACGCTCGGGGTTGGCCAGAGCCTTACCCATGATGGAAACTTCCTTCTGCACCAGGTAGCCGCAGACAGCGGGCAGGTAGTCAGCCACGCCAGCGGTGGAAGCGTGAGCACGGTGGGCAGTGCCGAAAGCGTCGTTGACGAAGATATCGGCCAGGGAAGCCAGCTGACGGCTCAGCTCGGGGTCATTCTTGGTCTCACCCTTCATGTAGCGGGTGTTCTCCAGCAGCATGACCTGGCCCTCGGTCAGGGCAGCGGCCTTAGCCTGGGCGTCCTCACCGGCCACGTCGGAGGCCATGATCACATCCTGGCCCAGCAGCTGGCTCAGACGGTCAGCCACGACCTTCAGGCTCAGCTCGGGCTTCCATTCGCCCTTGGGCTTGCCCATGTGGGAGCACAGAATGACCTTAGCCTTGTGGGCAATCAGGTACTGGATGGTGGGCAGCGCGGCCACGATCCGCTTGTCGGACGTGATAACGCCGTTCTTGGTGGGCACGTTGAAGTCGCAGCGGCACAGCACCCGCTTGCCGGTTACGTCAATGTCTTCGATGGACTTCTTATTGTAGTTCATAATCAATCCTCCATTTTAATCTGCGGGGGAATTTCCCGCATTTTGCCAAAATCCTGAAGCGAGGGGAAGGAAAGCTGCCGCAGGGCCTCGTAAGCGGTGATGGCCACCGCATTGCTCAGGTTCAGGCTCCTGGCTTCGGCACGCATGGGAATGCGGACGCATGCGTCATAGTGCCGGGCCAAAAAGTCCTCGGGAAGCCCCTTGGTCTCTTTGCCGAAGAACAGATAGCAGCCATCCTCGTAGCGGGCTTCGGTGTAGCACCGGGGAGCCTTGGTGGACAGACACCACATCTGGCGCACATCGTTGCGCCGGAAGAAGTCGTCCAGGTCCTGGTAGTCCTGCACCTGCACCAGATTCCAATAGTCCAGTCCGGCCCGGCGCACCGCCTTTTCGGAGATGTCGAAGCCCAACGGACGAATCAGGTGCAGCCGGGCGCCAATGGCGGCGCAGGTGCGGGCGATGTTGCCGCAGTTTTGCGGAATCTCCGGTTCGACTAGGACGATATTCAGCATAACCCATCACCTCTGCGAAAACAGTGTTTTCAAAATCCGTTCGTGTCCTATTGTAAGACAAATGAGCCGTAAAATCAATGCTGAAAATTCACTTTTTTCAACTTTTTATAGTATTCACATAAAAAAGAAAGCTGGGCACGGAAATTTGTTGAAATTGCGGACAATGGAAAAATTCTTAAGGAAAAACCAAAAATTTCCCCGGGAAAAATCAGGGGAAATCCGCACGAGTGCAGGGCTTTTCCTATTTCTTGTGCAAAATGCCCGCCCCAGGACGGGGCGGGCGGAAAAACGGGGGAATATAGGCGCTTAGCCGACTGCCAGCAGCAAGTCACCGCCGGAGGCAAACCAAGTAATGCCGGAGGTGCTGAGCTCCTGGCCGTTGGACAGGGTGACATTCAGTGCAAGATGCACCTGCTGGTCATCCTCCAGAGCGGGAACGGAGAAACTCAGACCGGTCAAATCAATGTTATAGCAGTTGTTTTCGTCCAGGTCCGCCATGGTCAGGCTTTTCTTGTCCACATCCTCGCCGTTGAACTGCAGAGACAGCACAGCTTCCTTGCAGGTGATGCTTTCGCCGTTGTTGGTAATGCGGGGAAGCTGAATCTGCACAGTGCCGGCGTTGAGGGTCAGCTTGTTTCCGGTGAAGCTGGAGCTGTCCACCATCAGATTGCAGTAGGCGTTGAGGGAGGCGGCCATGTTGATGAGGGCATCGTTGGTGATCTGGGCGGGGCTGTTGATATCCACCTCCAGCTGGGTGCCGTCGGCCCCGGTGAGGACCACATAATAGCAGTAGCCATCCTCAGCGTTCAGGTCGGCAGCGGCTACGTACTGGGTGCCGTCGAATTCGCAGGGGACATTGGCGGCTTCCTCACCCTCCAGACGGACGACAAACCGGGCGGAATCGCCCTGGGCATATCGGGTGGGGGTGGCAGATAGGTGAACGGTGGCGCCGTTGGGGCTGCTCCAAGTGGTGGTGCTGAGGGAGGAGCTGGCCAGACCCAGGGGCAGGTCGCTGCTGGTGGGGACGGTGGGGGCGGGCGCAGGCGCTTCCTTGCCGCAGCCGCTCAGACACAGAGCCAGCAGGACAATGACGGCAGCGCAAAGAGCGAGGTACTTATGTTTCACGGGATATCCTCCTTGAAATTTGAATAAATGATATGGTCATGCCTATGTATTATACCGCACTTGACAGAAATTTGCAACCATTTCCTGGATATACACCTGGGGATATTTTCCAGTTTCGGAAAAATTCAAAAAAGGGATTGCCAAAATGGAAAAACCATGCTATAATACGCCGTGTGTCCAACCAGGGGGCGCATTGCCCACATTGGGATGTCGCCAAGCGGTAAGGCACCAGACTTTGACTCTGGCATTCGTCGGTTCAAATCCGGCCATCCCAGCCATATCTGATCCGCTAGCTCAGTTGGCAGAGCAACTGCCTTTTAAGCAGTGGGTCCGGAGTTCGAATCTCCGGCGGGTCACCAAAAAGCAGCTGTCCATTTTGGACGGCTGCTTTTTTGACGATTCCGGGCAGAACGGAGGAGATTCGAACCATCGAATGGGGCAGTCCGGTGGACTGCCCCTCGCCGGGGAGGGGCCCGGCGACACAGTTCGCTGCCCGGCGGGCGGCGGCAGCGAATCTCCGGCGGGTCACCAAAAAGCAGCTGTCCATTTTGGACGGCTGCTTTTTTTAGGCTGTCGAAAATCCCCCACGGGGCTTTTCGACAGGTTTTTGCAGTCTGC
>CAUWNA010000044.1:0-63464 GCA_963560135.1 uncultured Oscillospiraceae bacterium
TCCCCCACGGGGCTTTTCGACAGTTTTTTTGCAGTCTGCTGCGTGCATAATTTGTTCGCCCGTGGCGAACAAATTCCACACTTGCAGCCTGAGAAGAATTTTCGCCCAGGTACACGCCCCGGGCGAAAATAGAACTGACTTTCTTTGCCGCTTTCAGCGGCAAACTCTGCGAGGCTCTTTTGTGGTTTTTTACAGGTCCAGTTTCAGGTCGTTTTCCTGAATCCAGCCCTTCTTGCGCAGGAGCTCACAGAATACCCAGCTGAGGACAGCGGGGAGTACAAAGCAGATGAGCACTAGGCCCACCCAGTCCATGGGGGTGATGGCGGCCTTGGCGCCGCTGGCTACATCGTTGACCCAGCCGGTGTACACGCCGATCTGGCCGACGAAGCCGCAGGTGCCCATACCGGAGGAGACGGCGGCGCCGTTCATTTCCAGCTTAAACAGGCAGGTGGCCAGAGGGCCGGTGATGGCGGAAGCCAGCGTGGGGGGAATCCAGATCCGGGGATTTTTCACGATGTTGGGCATTTGCAGCATGCTGGTGCCCACACCCTGGGCAACCAATCCGCCCCAGCGGTTTTCCTTGAAGCTCATCACGGCGAAGCCCACCATCTGGGCGCAGCAGCCAGCCACGGCAGCGCCGCCGGCCAGACCCGTCAGGCCCAGGGCTGCACAGATAGCAGCGGAGGAGATGGGCAGGGTCAGGGCCACGCCGATGACCACGGACACCAGAATGCCCATGAAGAAGGGCTGGAGCACCGTAGCCCACTTGACGAAGTCGCCCACGGCAGCGGCCGCAGCGCCGATGGGAGCAGCCACCAGCCAGGCAGCGCCAACGCCCACCAGAATGGTGACAATGGGGGTCACCAGAATGTCGATGCGAGTCTCCTTGGACACCAGTTTGCCGGTCTCCGCAGCCAGGATGGCCACGAAGTAAACTGCCAGAGGGCCGCCGGCGCCGCCCATGGCGTTGGCGGCAAAGCCCACGGGAATCAGGGAGAACAGCACCAGCGGCGGGCAGTGGAGGGAGAAGCCAATGGCAATGGCAATGCCGGGGCCGACCATGGCCGAGGCCAAGCCGCCGATGGTGTAGCCCACAGCGCCTTCACCGGAGCCGATGGTGACGATGATCTCATTGAGGAAGGCCAGGTGCAGCTGCTGCCCCAGGGTGTTCAGGATGGTTCCCACCAGCAGGGTGCAGAATAGACCCTGGGCCATTGCGCCCAGCGCATCGATTCCATAGCGCTGGAGTGTAAAGACAACGTCTTTACGTTTGAAGAATTGCTTGATAGATTCCATAAAATACCGCTTCCTTTTCTTTCCGTAATGCCCCCATTATACCATGGGAGCTAGGTGGGGGCAATTCGCAGAAATGGGGAAAAAGGAAGGGATGCACCGGCCTTTTTCGGCAATGGTGTCGAAGATTTCGGGATTATCCCTGCCGGCAGTAAAGTTGAATGGCCTGCCGGGCGAAAGCGCCGGTACCTTCTCCGCCGGCCTTATCAATGTTTTCCGTCATGGAGCCGCCACCGGCGTACAGATCCCCCAGCCCCAGCAGGATCTGCCGGGTGCAGGTGTAGTAATTTTCGGTGATGAAATCTTGCAGATTTTTCACCCACTGCTGCACCGGGGCGCTGTCCGGGGAAAGGTGTCTGCATTGTCCCAGCTGGACAAAAAGGTCCATCATCCGGCGGTCTACGTTCTGATTCTGCTGCTGGGTGCGCCCAGCGGTTTTTTCAAGGCATTGTTGGTAAGCTTCGCTTTTGCCGTAAAGGGTCTTGGCCTGGGCGGCGTAATCGTCAATGTTCTGAAAGTTAAAATCGTGCATTTCCAAATAATTCACTCCTACCAATTTGATTCCTCTGGCTAGGTTTACCAGGTTTCCCAGATGGGCCTGCTGCTGTTCCAGAAGCCGGACCTGCTGGTCGAGAATTTGATTCCGGTCAAAATCCGGGGCATCCAGCAGGTGCTGGATTTTCTCCAGAGGGAGGCCCAGCTCCCGGAACAGCAGGATCAGGTACAGCCGCTCCAGGGCGGCATCGTCATACAGGCGATACCCGGCCTGGGTCACCTGGGTCGGCCGCAGCAGACCGATGGCATCGTAGTGGTGCAGGGTGCGGATGCTGATGCCGGTCTGCTGGGCCATTTGTTTGACGGTTTTCATAGGGAACCAACTCCTTTCGTCCGTAGTATACACCATGACGTAAGGGGAGGGTCAAGAGGAAATATTGGAAATTTTTCTCAGGTTTCTGCTTCCCGCAGCCGCTCCACAATGGTGGCCCGGGCGGTGAAGTGGTACACCACCAGCGGCACCAGGCAGCCAAGCAGGGCAAACACGGGCGCCAGCAGGGCAATGGGCAGCAGGTTAAACCGATAGGTGAAGAACCAGAACAGATTTTCCAGCCCCACTGCCAGCAGCGGGCTGAGGGCCAGGAATACGGCGGTGGCGAGGGCCACGCTGCCCAGGGCGTAGAGCAATCCCTCGCAGATGAGCATGCTCTTTAGCTGCCGCCCGGTCATGCCGATGGATTGGAGCACGGCAAATTCCCGCTTCCGGGCCAAAATACCGGTTAGGATGGCGTTGAAGAAGTTCAGCACGCCCACCAGCCCCACCACGGCGCTGAGCACGCCGCCCAGCAGGGAGAACATGGAGCGGAAGCTCTCAAATTCGGCAACGTAGGTGGCCTTGCTTTCGTAGTCGCACAGGGGATTTTCCTCCTGGGTGTAGTGCTGTAAGAATTCCTCGATGACCGGCTCCTGGGCATCCTCTGCATCGCAGGCGTAGTAGAGCACGGCGTCGGTCTGGGTGTCCCGGCGGAAAGCCTCGGCTCCCAGGATGAACTCGTCGTCGCCATAGTAGCGGTAGCTCATGGAGTTGGGAACCGACACCAGGGCGGTGACGGTGTAGCTTACGTCCCGCCAGCGGGTGGGCATCGTCCGGTAGCCATGACTGTCCAGCTGGCTTTCCGAGAGCACCTCTCCGGTGGTGGCATCCACAAACTGATATTCCTCCACATACCGCAGTTTGATGGTGTCGCCCAGCTTGGCCCAGTGGGAGTCCATCCGGGGGCGGCCATAGTCATCGTCGCTGTATACGGCGGCAATGGCGTGGCTGTCCGGCTGGGAAAGGGGCGCCAGGTCGCCTTCCAGCAGGTTGAGCTTGCTGAGAGGATAGGCTTCCATGCCGTAGAGCTGGGCATTTTCGCAGAGAAGGCCCTCTTCGTTGCGCTGAATATTGGCCAGGTATCTGTCCAGGGCTTCTGGCTCGTACCACTGGCCTTGGCTCTTGCGGAAGTAGTCCTCGGTGATAAATTCCTGAATCCAGCTGCTTTTGCCGTAGACCCGGCCGCCGTTCTGGATGCCCGGCTGGCTTTGGAGAGCGGAAATGGCCTGCTCCGACAGGGCGGTGTCGGCGCTGAAGCGGTTGACGGTTTGGAAATGGGAGGCATCCGCCAGTTGGAAGTCGCACACGGAATCCCGCAGGTATTTGTCCATGTCGAAGCCGCCGGTGAAGGTGGTGCTGACACTGAGCAGAACCACCGCCAGAGCCAGGGAAAGCACTGTCACCAGGGTTTTGCTCCGGCTCCGGCCCAGGTTGGCCCAGGCCATCCGGGGGATGGACACCCCATGGGAGGAGCGCCGCTGCTTGGCGCTGCCGCCGGTGCGGCCCTCGGTGTAGCGCACCGCCTCAATGGGGCTGACCCGGGCGGCCATCCGGCCGGGACGGGCGCAGGACAGCAGCACCGTCAGCAGGGAGAACACCGCCGCCCCCAGGAAAATCACCGGCCGCACCGAGACGATATTCTGAATGCCGTTCAGCCGGGCGATGATCACCGGGGTGAGCTTGGCACCCAGCAGCCAGCCCAGCCCCAGGCCCAGGGGAATGCCCACCAGGCACAGGGCCAGGGCTTGATGGCGGATGATGCGCTTAAGCTGCCGGGGGGTCGTGCCGATGGTTTTCAGCAGGCCGTAGAAGCGGATGTCCCCGGCCACGGAAATCTGGAACACGTTGTAGATGATCAGATACCCGGTGAAGATGATCAGCGCCAGCATGGCGGCAATGGCCAGCACCAGGGACGGGTCAATGCTCTCAGACAGCTGTGCACCGGTGTAGCCCCAGTTGACACCGATGTCGATGTAATTGTCCCCTTGGCTGCGGCTTTCACACTGGTAGCCGTAGTTGCCCAGGATCTGCACCAGGTCCTGCTCGATGTGCAGGGGATTTTTCAGCATCACGTCCAGATTCCAGGAGCCGGTCATGCCGTCCAGGGTGTTGGCAGGGTCGATGTTCAGCTGGTTAAGGATCTCGTTGACCCGGCTTTCCGGGATGAGGATGTGGTTGGCCACAATGGCGCTGTCGTATTCCCACCAGCCGCACAGCTGGAAGGTCTGGGTGGTCTGCTGGCCGTCTACGTCAAAGGTAACGGTAAATTCCGCACCCAGCTCCGGCTTGACCCCCAGCAGCGCCAGCACGTGGGTGTCGGTGGCGGCCTGGTTGGTGCCCTCCTGGGGCAGGCTGCCTTCGATGGGGTCGCAGAACATCCAGTGGGCCTGATTGGCATCGCTGTAGCCGATTTCTACATGGCTTTTGTTGAAGGGCACGTCATGGGGCATACCGAGGAAGCGGCGCAGGCCCCATTGCTTCACCAGCGGGTCCTGGCGCAGCTGCTGGAACTGCTCCTGGCTCAGGTACTTGAAACCGCCGTGGCTCCAGCCGCCGCACTGGCGGAAGTTGCTCTGCTGGAAGCCGTCGTTTAAGGACAGGGCGATGGTGAACAGGGAGGTAAAGAGCAGGGTCGTCAAAGCAATGGCGGCAATGGCCACCAGATTGCGGGTCCGGGAGGCCCGCAGGGCCCGCCAGCTCAGCCGGCGGATGCAGCCCCGGTTGGGAACGTTGTTCATACGCTTACCTCCCGGTGAAGATGCGCCCATCCTCAATGCGGATGATCCGTCCGGCGGTCTGGGCGATTTGCTCGTTGTGGGTGATCATCACGATGGTCTGGCGGAAGGTTTCGCTGGTGCGCCGCAGCAGCTGGATCACGTCCAGACTGGTGCGGCTGTCCAGGTTGCCTGTTGGCTCGTCCGCCAGCAAAATGGCAGGCTTGGCAGCCAAGGCCCGGGCAATGGCCACCCGCTGCTGCTGTCCGCCGGAGAGGTTGTTGGGCAGGCTGTCCAGCTTGCTTTCCAGGCCCAGGGTGGCGATGATGCGATCGATGTATTCCTTGTCCGGGGTTTTGCCGTCCAGCTGGATGGGTAGCACAATGTTTTCGTACACGTTCAGCACCGGCACCAGGTTGTAATTCTGGAACACGAAGCCGATTTTCCGGCGGCGGAAGATGGTCAGCTCCTCGTCGCTGAGGGAGAAGATGTCCCGTCCGTCCACATGGACACTGCCGGATGTGGGCCGGTCCAGGCCGCCCAGCATATGCAGCAGGGTGGACTTGCCGGAGCCGGAGGTGCCCACGATGGACACAAACTCCCCGTTTTCCACCTGCAAGTCCACGCCGTCCAGGGCACGGACTTCGGTTTCACCGCTGCCATAGACCTTGCGCAGGTCCTTGGTTTCTAAGATGTACATAGTCGTTCCTCCTTGAGAAGATGGGGTTTGCCTTTCGACAAGGTCAGTATACCACGCAAATCTTTCCAGAATCTTTCAACAATCTTACAGTGTTGAAAGATTTGCAAAAAAATTTGGCGGAGCCGAGGCTCCGCCGGGGTTATACGGGAAATTCCCTGCGGCTGCAAACCGCCTGGTAAAGGGCCTGGGCAGCGTCGGAGCGGGTGAGCACAGCTTCCGGGTCCAGCCGGAAGCCCCGCTGGTTCAGCACGCTCATGGCCGCTGCGGCGGCATCCGGGGGCAGCTCCCCGGTGCAGGGAAAGTCCAGGGCATTTTGCAGCAGAATGCCGGCCTCAGCCCCGGTGATGGGGGTATCGGGGGCGAAGACCTCCTGGTTGGGCAGTCCTGCGGTCAGGCCCGCCCGGATGGCCGCTGCCAGATAGGGCTGAAGCCAGGTGGGGATTTCGTCGGTGCAGCCGGTGTAGGTCAGCCCCGGGTCCACGGGAACGTCCAGGGCCTTCACCAGCATGGTGACAAATTCCCCACGGCTTACTTCCCGGCTGGGGGAGAAGCAGGGCTGCTGGGCCAGGCTCTCGCCTACAAAGATGCCGCTGTGGCGCATCCACTCGGCAGCAAAGCGGCAGTCCGAGCCGAGGGTGTCGGTATACTGGGCGGCATCGCTGGGCTTTAAGATGGTGATGGTAACGGTGGCCTCCCGGGAGACCTGCCCCGCCGGGTCGGCGGCGGTGTAGGTGAAGGAGTCAATGCCGATTTTGTTTTTCTTCGGGGTGTAGGTGAAGCTGCCGTCCTGAGAAAGCTCCACGCTGCCCCGTTTGGGCTGCCGGGTCAGGGTGAAGGTCAGCGCCTGTCCCTCCGGGTCAGAGACTTTCAGGCGGCCGGTGTTGGGCAGGTTTTTGTAGGTTTCCAGGGCGGAGTCCTCCGCCACCGGGGGCTGATCCGCCCGGCCCCGGAGGGAGATGGTCATGGTCGTCTCCGGCTCCACCCGGTTTTCGTAAATGGGCAGGTAGCCCACCTGCACCTGCTGGTCGGATTCCGGGTCTAAGGGAGAGAATACCATTTCGGTCATCTGCTGGGCGGTGAGAATATCCCCGGCTTGCAGCACCCGGCTGCCCAGCCGGATGCAGCCTTGGCTTTTGGGTAGCTGGGTCAAGCAGATGCCGGTGAGGGGCTGGGGGAAGTCCTCTGCCGAGAAGCAGTAGCTGCTCTCCACCTGGGCAGCGGATGCAGGGACCGCCAGCCCCCAGCAGCAGGCAGCGGCCAGGGTGCCGGCAAGAACGGTTCGCAACATAGTCATACCTCCTAAAATTCTCCCGCCGGGGAAAGTCCGGCGGGGCGTGGTTGCCTGGAGGTATTGTTTGCCAGCGGTGGGAAAATTATTCAGCAGGGGGCAGTCTATACAGCCGCCGGCCGTTTTCCGTGGTGATAGCGGCCACTTCTTCGGCGCTTAGCCCCCGGAGCTGGGCCAGCTTCTGGGCCATGAAGGGCAGGCGGCTGGGGTCGTTGCGCTTGCCCCGATGCGGCTCCGGGGACATGTAGGGGCAGTCGGTTTCCAGCACGATGCGATCCAGGGGCAGCTGCTGGGCCACCTCCACCGCCTTGCGGGCGTTCTTGAAGGTGAGCACCCCGGTAAAGCCGATGTACCAGCCCCGGCTGACCAGCCACTGGGCCATCTCCGCCGAGCCGGAATAGCAGTGGAACACGCCGGTGACCTGGGGGAATTCCTCCACCACCGCCATGCCGTCGGCGTGGGCCTCCCGCTCGTGGACGATGACAGGCAGGCCCAGCTCCTGGGCCAGGGCCATCTGGTCCCGGAAGGCAGCCAACTGCCGTTGGCGGGGAATGTCCTCATAGTGGTAGTCCAGGCCGATTTCCCCAATGGCCAGCACCTTGGGGTTGTCCTGGCACAGCTGCCGGTAGGCATCCAGCACCTGGGGCGTTACCTCGTCGGCGGCATCCGGGTGGGAGCCGACGGCGGCGTAGAGAAAATCATACTCCCGGGCCAGGGCAGCAGCATTGCGGGAGGAAGCTAAGGAGCAGCCGGGATTCATCACCAGACCGATGCCCGCCCGGGGCAGCTGGGCAATCAGCTCCCGGCGGTCCTGGTCAAAGGCCTGGTCATCCAAATGGGCGTGGGTATCAAAGAGCATAGGGTCGTCCCTCCTGAGTCAGATGGAAAATTTGCAGGGGCGTTTCATCGCCCCCTAAAATCGCCAGCTGGCAGCCGTCCAGCTGCCGCAGCCGGGAATCCTCCGGGGAAAAATCCGTGTGGTTGGGATAGCCCCGCAGCCCCTCCCCGGTGAGCTTGACGGCGGCTTCTTTCAGCACCCACAGCCGCAGAAGCGCCGGCGCAGGATTTTTGGCGGCGCAGTAGCGGCGGTATTCTGCCGGGGAGAGAATTTTTTTTGCCAGCCCCGGCCGCAGAGTCCGGTCCAGTTCCTCAGCATCCACGGCCACATTTTCTCTGGCAAGCACGCAGACGGCGTGGCGAGGGGTATGGGAAATGGAAAAATGCAGCCCGCCCTGGGCAAAATAGGGCTTACCCCGGTCCGTGCGGAGAATGGGGGGCAGCGCCTGGCCGGTTTCCCGGCGGTAGAGGGCTTCCAACAGGGCATAGGCTGCCTGATGACCGGATAAGCCCTCCAAACGGCAGTAGGCCAGCATCATAGGGCGTCGATGATGTTGGGGTCATCCCCTTCGTCCAGCAGGCGGCGCAGGCGCAGCCGTTCCAGGAGCATGACAATGCCCAAGCCCAGCACCACCAGACCGCACAGGCTGAACACCAGCCGGGAGGTGGTCATGGGCAGCAGAAGCAGAATCAGGCCCACCACGGCGGTGATCAGCGACAGCAGCCGCCCCTGGGTAAACCGGGAGGACAGCAGATCCTGAATCCCCCGAATCAGCAGCAGGATTCCCACCAACCGCCCCAGCCCCGCTGCCAGCAGCAGGGGATTGCGCAGCAGCCAGATTCCTAAAAATAGGCATACGGCCGCGCCCAATACCTTGACGGTCGTACCCTGCCGGATAGCGACAGCGGCAATGGCAAGTCCGGCACCTACCAGCACAAGACACCAGGCCAGGGCTGCGGCAAGAAAGGCAGAAGCGGAATCGGGGTTCAAAAATAGCAGCACACCCAGGGCAATCAGCGCCACCGGGGAGGCCAGCAGTTTGCCCCAGAACCAGAATTTTGATTGTTTCATAGCAAGCACCTCTTTCGGTTGCAGGAAATGGAGGGGGGGGATATACCCCGTCCTTGGTATCAGTATAGCCGGATTTTTCCGGGCTGTCAATGAAAAACCCCGCCTCCGACGGCTCGACATTTTGCTTGAAGCGTGGTATGATGGGGATAAATTTCCGGAGAGGATGGGTGGTATTGGTGCAGCGAATTTTTCTGCTGGAAGACGATGAAGATTTGGGCCGGGGGATTTGCCTGGCTTTGGAGGGAAGCCAGACCCAGGTGTGCCGGTGCACCACTCTGGCTCAGGCCCGGCAGGCGGGGCTTGCCTTTGATTTGATGATTCTGGACGTGAATCTGCCGGACGGCAGCGGTCTGGATTTTCTGCGCCAGGTTCGCAGGGAAAGCGCCGTGCCGGTGATTCTGCTTACCGCCAACGATATGGAGACGGACATCGTCACGGGCTTAGAATCCGGGGCGGATGACTATATCACCAAGCCCTTCTCCCTGGCGGTGCTCCGGGCCAGAGTCAATGCCTGTCTGCGCCGGGGCCGCAGCGCCAAGCGCTACGAGGAAGCGGGGCTGTGCTTTGATTTTGAAGCCATGACCTTCCAGAAAAACGGCCGGAACGTGGAACTGAGTAAAACCGAGCAGCGGCTGCTGCGGCTATTGGTGGAGAACCGGGGCCAGACCCTGAGCCGGGCATTGCTGCTGGAACGGGTCTGGACAGATGCCCAGTTTGTAGAGGAAAACGCCCTGTCCGTCACCGTCAAGCGGCTGCGGGACAAGCTGGAGGACCGCCCCTCCCAGCCTCAGTTCCTCAAGACGGTGTACGGCCTGGGCTATACCTGGGCGGGAAAGTAGTATGGCGGCATGGATTGCAGCGGCGGCGCTGTGTGTGGTGCTGGTCTGCCTGTGGCGGATGAAAAAGCAGACCGGTGCGTTGAATCAAATGCTGGATGATGCCATCCAAGGCCGGTTTCAGGAGGCGCACTTTGACGAAAGCGGTGTGGCCTCGGTGGAGAGCCGGATGCAGCAGTATCTAAGCCGCTCGGCCCTGGCCCAGGGACAGCTGGAACGGGAGCGGCAGCAGGTGCAGGCCCTGATTTCCGACATTTCCCACCAGACCAAGACCCCCATAGCCAACGTGCTGCTCTATACCCAGCTGCTGGCGGAGCAGCCCCTCAGCGACGAGGGCCGGGCCTGTGTCCAGGCCCTGGAATACCAGGCCCGAAAGCTGAGCAGCCTGACCCAGGATCTGGTGACGGCTTCCCGGCTGGAGACGGGCATGGTGGTGCTCCATCCGGAGAAAGGACCGCTGCTGCCCGTGATCCAGGCGGCGGCAGCCCAGATCGCCCCCAAGGCCCAGGCCAAGGGCATCACCCTGGAGCTGCGCCCCACGGAGCTTACCGCCCGCCGGGACCCCAAGTGGCTGGAAGAAGCCCTGGTGAACCTGCTGGACAACGCCGTGAAGTATACCCCGGCAGGCGGTTGGGTAGGGGTGCGGGTGGAGGGCTATCCCCTGTCCACCGCCATTTTGGTGGAGGACAACGGCCCCGGCATCCCGGAGGGGGAGCGGGCCAAGGTATTTTCCCGGTTCTACCGGGGCGCTGCCCATACCCAGACGGAGGGCGTGGGCATCGGACTGTATCTGGTGCGGCAGATCGCCGAGGGCCAGGGCGGCAGCGTCCAGGCAGCCAACCGCCGCCAGGGTGGCGCCTGCTTCACCTTCTTCCTGCCCAACGACCGGGAGCGGCCAGTGTACGGATGAGGATTTATAACCAAGTTGGTATTCCAGGGCGGCACAGTGGCGGCGTGTAGACCCGCAATGCGCCAAAAATAGAAAAAGCGCCCCCTGCCACGAAAATGTGACAGGGGGCGTACTGTATCGTAGGGTAAAATTTATGCCAATTCACCCAGCACCCCGTCCTGGTATACTTTGGTGATGCGCACCGGGCGGATGGTGTTGTGCAGGTTTTCTCCGGGGACGTAGACCTTGACATAGTTGGGGGCGTGACCGGCAAAATAGGGGCCTTCCGGCTGCTCGAAAAGCACCTGCTGGATAGAGCCGATCAGCTGCTCCCGGTAGGCCCGGCTCATGTCTGCGGCCACCGCAATGGCGGCCCGGCTGCGTGCTTCCTTCACGGCGTTGCCGTGCTGCTGGGGCATTTTGTCCGCCGGTGTGCCGGGGCGGCGGGAGTAGGGGAAGATGTGCATATCCGCAAAGCCGCAGCGGCGGATGAAGTCCAGGCTGGCGGCAAATTCTTCCTCCGTCTCCCCGGGGAAGGCCACAATCATGTCCGTGGTCACGGCGCAGCCGGGGAAGTACTGCCGCAGCAGGGCCAGGCTTTCGGCGTACCGGGCGGTGTCATACTTGCGCCGCATCCGCTGCAGCACGCTGTCGCAGCCGGACTGCATACTCAGATGGAACTGGGGACACAGATTGGGCAGCGCCGCCAGTCGCCGGCAGAAGTCCTCCGTGACAATGCGCGGCTCCAAGGAGCCAAGGCGGATGCGCAGGTTCGGCACCGCCTGGCAGACGGCGCAAATCAGATCCGTCACCTCCGGCTTGCCGGGCAAATCGGCTCCCCAGCTGGCGATTTCGATGCCGGTGAGCACGATTTCCAGATATCCCTGCTCAGCAAGCGCCTGGGCCTGGGCCACCGCCACGTCCAGCGGTGCCGAGCGAATTGGCCCTCGGGTGTAGGGGATGATGCAGTAGGAGCAGAAGTTGACGCAGCCGTCCTGCACCTTCAGCATGGCCCGGGTCCGTTCCTCCAGACCGCCGGGAGGGAGCAGCTCAAAGTCCCGGCGGCGCAGGGCATTGTCCAGCACCTCGTGGTGGGAGCGGTCGGCCATGGCGCAGAGCATCTGCTCCAAAAACGCCTGGCGCTGGCCGCTACCGCCCAACACGTCTATGCCCAAGGCCCGGATATCCTCCGGGGCGTGCTGGGGATAGCAGCCGCACACGCCGATGACGGCCTGGGGGTTGTCCCGGCGGCAGCGGCGGATGATGGCACGGTTCTTCTTGTCCGCCACGGCAGTGACGGAGCAGGTGTTGATGATGTAGCCATCGCAGGGCTGGTCAAAGCCTGCAATGGTGTGCCCCTGCTCACGCAGCAGCTGCTCCATGGCTTGGGTTTCGTACTGGTTTGTTTTACAGCCCAGTGTATAAAATGCAAATTTCATTTGTCAATTCCACCAATATCAAAGTTAATTCTTTAGTATAATCGTCCAAAGCGACAGTTGCATTTTCACAAGAAAATGCTATAATAATAGGCAACGTAACAAATACGGACAGGTTGGAGCTGAAAATCACTGCTCTCCATTATACACGATAATTCAAATTTTGTACAGCGGGCAAAGGAGAGTTTTATGTGGGAATTTGAGATTCAGCTGCATTCTGTCCAAGATGTGCAGGAGTTTGTATCTCTGGCAACGGCAGCCCCCTTCCCCGTGCGGGTAGGCAGCGACCAGTACCAGGCCAACGGCAAGAGCTTTATGGAAATGTTCTGCCTGGATTTCTCCCACCCCCTGACTGCAACCTTAGATTGCAGCGAAGCCGAATTCGAAGGCTTCCGCATCACCGTAAGCCGCTTCCTGGCTGAATGAATCAGGCTCTAGTAGCACCGTCCTGGGAATACCCGGGGCGGGTTTTTTATTGCCCTTGGAGGAAGCTTTTCACACTAGATTTTTAGAAGAATATGGAGTATAATAGGTGAAACGTAGCTTGCAGGAGTAAGAATATGCATATTGTATTTTTATGTGACGATACAACCAAGACAGCAGATGCAAACCTGGGCATTTGCTGCAATCTGGCGAAGGAATTTTTGACCAGAGGCCATCAGGTCACGATTTTAGGAAACTGCGAGCAAAAGAGTGCGCCGCTGGAAGAACAGCAGGATGGGATTTTCTTTCGGCGCTTTTATTATCCGATCAATCGGATTACCCACCAGATACTCCAACACTATGGACAGTGTCACAGCGTACTGCGCTTGGCAACGGATTTGCTGCGCCATCCGATAACGGCTTGTGTAGACGTAATGCGGGCGGCTACTGGATATAACCCCATTGACAGAAAGTATACCCAGCTGCTGAACCAGGTGCATAAAGCACATCCAGTGGACATTGCCATCGCCAGCAGCGGCTCGTTCTATACCATTCACGCATTGGCAAAATCTCAAGTGCCGTGTTTCAAGATTGGATACATGATGGATCCGTATTGGAAGAATCATACCACAGGCGGCCACCGTGCGAAACAAGAAGAGTTGTTTGCTTGGAAGCGTTTGGACAAAATGGTTATCCCTAAACTGCTGGAACAAGATTATCAAGACCCGGCATTTGATGAATGCCGGAGCAAGCTGGTAGCGGCTGAATTCCCGGGGATTCAGAAGCCGGCGGATGTTCTGTGCCCCGTAAAATTTGATCCGCAAAAAATCAATTTACTCTTTGCGGGAAATTTCTACGAAGCCATTCGCAGTCCGGAGTATTTGCTGAATCTCGTGGAGGCGCTGCCGGATCATGTATGCTTGAGTATTCTGGGTGGTATTTATGGTTGCTTCCCGGAAGAAGTGGAACAGAAAATGAGGCAACTGTCCGAACAAGGGCGGGTGCGACTGCTTGGATGTGTCCCGGCAGCGCAGGCCCAGGCGGCAATGTGCCATGCGGATTACCTGGTGAATTTGGGCAACGCAATTGATAATCAGTTGCCAAGCAAGATTTTTACCTATTTTTCCACGGGAAAGCCGGTTATCCATATTCAAAAAATCGCAGATTGCCCTTGCGTGCCGTATGTGAGGCAGTACGGAAATGCTGTGGTACTCCAGGAGACAGAATCGGTGGCGCAAAGTGCGAAAATCTTGCTGGAATTTATCCACACAGATAGGCCGACAATGGAATTTTGCCAAGTGGAGAGAAAATTCCCAGAGTGTACCGTTCCGTATGTAGCGGATTTGATGCTGGGGGTATGAGAATGCGTGTGTTGTGGTATGTGAATGTGGTCATGCCAGCGGCGGCTGCGGTGTTGGGCTTGCCGCAGGTTAATATTGGCGGTTGGCTTACGGGTGCGGCCGAGTCATTGCAGGGTTCGGAAATAGAGTTAACGATTGCCACAGTTACGCCTCTGGCAAAGGAGTGGACAACTGCTGATGTAGACGGTATTCACTATATATTACTTCCGCTAAAGCATGCGCAGAAGCTGTTGCCGCAGATGTTGACCCAGGAAGAACCAGACTTGGTGCATATTTTTGGCACAGAGTACTCGTACAATACGCAGCTGATCCATCTGTGTGCCCACAGTGGGATTCATCATGTGGTTTCTTTACAGGGAATTATGTACCAGTGCGCCCATCACTATGACGATGGTCTGCCAGAGCGTTTTCGCCGGATAAATCCGGCGATTTGGCTGATGCGCAAACTTTACTATGCCGACAGCGTTGCGTTGGAAAAGCGACGTTTTGCTCAGCAGGGAGAATTGGAGAAAAGTGCATTACAAGCGGCGGAAGCCGTGATTGGAAGAACGGCTTGGGATCGCCAGTGTGCGCTGGAAATCAATCCAAACTTGCGATACTACTGCGTGAATGAGAACTTGCGTGCACCGTTTTATACGTCAGAATGCTGGCAGTATCAAAACTGTGTTCCCCATTCAATTTTTGTCAGCCAAAGCTTTTATCCCATAAAAGGATTCCACATGCTGCTGAAAGCCATGCCGGAATTGATCAAACGATACCAGGATATTCGGATTGTTGTGGGAGGTCAGAAGCCCTATTCCTTGCACAATCCTATTTTGGATATGGGTGTGGACTATTTCTTTGAGTATCAGCGCTATATCAAAAAGCTGATAAAAGAGCAGGGATTGTCGGACTATATTCACTATACCGGCTCATTGACAGCGGAGCAGATGAAACAGCAGTACCTGAGATGTAATGTGTTTTTGTCCTGCGCATCCATAGAAAACAGCCCAAACTCCGTGGGAGAGGCTATGATGCTGGGAACGCCCATTGTTGCCAGCGATGTCGGAGGTACCAGCAGCATGCTGAAGAACGGTGAGGATGGAATTTTATATGATTTCTTTAGTACCCAAGAAATGATTGATGGGATTAGCACGATGTTTGACCAGCCGGAGACTGCGGCGCAGATGGGCCACAACGCTAAACACCATGCGCATCAAACCCATGATCGGCAAAAGAATACAGAGGCACTTTTGAAGGCATATCGAGATGTAATGTCAAAAAGTGTATAAAAGGAGTTGTGTGAATGCAACTAACAGACGGCCAGCAAATGGCTCTAAAAGCTGTTGAAGTGGAAATTTTGCGAAGCTTTATCCATGCTTGCGATGCCCTGGGACTGCGGTATTACGTGATTGGCGGAACGCTGCTGGGAGCAGTCAGGCACCAGGGATTTATTCCTTGGGACGATGATATTGATGTGGGTATGCCTCGCAAGGACTATGATATTTTCGCCCGGAATGGGCAAAAACTGCTGCCGGAAAATTTGTTTATACAAAGTCATCATACAGATAAATGTTATGTTAACAACTACCTGAAAATTAGAGATAGCAGCACAACTTTTATTGAGGAAAGCACAAAAGATTTGCCTATCAACCATGGCATTTTTCTGGACGTATTTCCTTTAGACAACTTTGAACCTAATTTGAAAACAGAAAAGAAATTTTCTTTCCGCAATCGGCTTTACGCAGAGCGGCTTCGGGAAGAATTATATCGGGAGCACATTCCTTTTCGCTCAAAGATTTTTGAGGCGGTACTAAAAATGCGCTATCCAACAACAACGGAAGTTGTAGAAAAGCGTGAGGAATTGTTTAGAAACTACTGCCCGGACGGCAGCTATTGGGCCAACCATTGCGGCGCATGGGGAAGCAAAGAAATCATTCCCATGGATTGGTATGGGGATGGTGTCCCGCTATCATTTGAAGGCATGCAAGTGATGGCGCCGCAGGAATATGACAAGTGGCTGACGCAGGTATATGGCGACTATATGCAGCTGCCGCCAGCTGCGCAGCGGATATCCCATCATGAAACAGAAATCATTGATACAGCGGTTTCTTACACTGCGTATAGGAAAAAGGAATGCGATATATGAAACGTGTGATTACTTACGGAACATTTGATTTGCTGCACTATGGGCACATCAACCTGCTGCGGCGGGCGAAGGCACAGGGAGACTATCTAATTGTGGCATTATCTACAGATCGCTTCAATCAGGATAGCAAAAATAAGCAGTGCTATTTTGATTATGAAAAGCGAAAAGCTTTGCTGGAAGCGATCCGCTACGTGGATTTGGTGATTCCGGAAGACAATTGGGAGCAAAAGAAATCGGATATGCACTTGTACCAGATAGATACCTTTGTTATGGGCGATGACTGGAAAGGGAAATTTGACTATTTGACGGAAGAAGGGGTTGAGGTGGTTTACCTGCCCCGCACACCTGAAATCAGTACAACGCAAATTAAGAATGATCTTCAAACCGGAGGTGTGTAACGCAAGATGGAACATGTTCCAGCAATTTCCGTTGTTGTCCCCGTCTACCGGGTGGAGCCATACTTAAACCGATGTATAGAGAGTATACTGGCTCAGACCTTTCGGGATTTTGAGCTGATTTTAGTAGATGACGGAAGCCCTGATCGTTGCCCACAGATGTGCGACGAGTGGGCACAGAGGGATAATCGTATTCAGGTAATTCATAAGGAAAATGGCGGACTTCCGGATGCCCGCAATGCTGGAATTGCAGCGGCAACAGGAGCGTATCTGGCCTTTGTAGACAGCGATGATTGGGTGGAGCCAGATTTTTTGCAGACACTCTATCAGGGGATAGTCAGCAATGGGGCGGATGTAGTACAGTGTACTTATCAGCATGTTTACGGGACGAGAACGCAAATATATCGCAATGCCCCGTGTGTGATGAACAGGGCGTATATCGAAACAGAATTGCTTCCGCAAATGGCACAAGATAGCCTACGCAGCTTGGCCAATCCTCGCTGGAACAAGTGCTATCGAACGCAGTTGGTCAAGGAAGTAATTCACCTGTGCGACACAGGGATTTCTATGGGCGAAGATTTCTTGATGAATTTCGCAGTATTTGGCCGCTGTCAGAAAATTGTGGTTCTGGATACCCCCCCACTCTATAATTATTATTTTAATACAGCATCCATCAGCAGCATGTATAACCCAAGACATAAGTACGGAAAGGAACATTTTTACCAAAATTTGTGTCACATTGCACAGGCCTATAACTGTGAAGTTCCCAGCCTGGCATACCTAAAAAACCGTCGATATGCCAAATATATCTACGAATGCGCCATTAGTGATTGGGACAGAGGGGCAAAAAAAGAGGAAATTCGTGAGATTCTCTCGATGCTAGATAGAAAGCAATGGCTTTCTGATATTAAAAGTTTTGAAGTTCCAGCAGAACGGATTTGCAATTATATGACCTATTATGGCATGATTGGTCCAATGCTTTGGTTGGTGGATGTGGTCAAGAAAGTCAAGAAAATCCCATAATCATAGTAGAATTTAAGAAAATAGGGTAACAATAACGGTATGAACAACGAAGAACTACGAAGTGTAAAAGTTTTGAGAAACACGGCCTGGGCCATGATCGGATACGTACTATACGCATTGGTGGGGTTTGTTTCTCGAAGCGTTTTTATTGCAAAACTAGGCCAGGAGATTGCAGGCGTATCCACTTTATTTGGCAGCATTCTTAGCCTGCTTTCCATGGCAGAGTTGGGCTTTGGCAGTGCCATTTCGCTTCACCTGTACAAGCCGGTTGCAGAGGGGGATAACCCCAAAATAGCAGCTCTGCTTAGCCTATATAAAAAAGCATGCAGGATTATTGCAGTGGCAATCTTCCTGCTGGCCATTGGACTGCTCCCGTTTATCCCTTATTTTGTAAAATCGACACAGCAAATCTCCAATTTAAGGTGGTACTTTTTCCTTTACACAATCCAGACAGTTTGCTCGTATAGCTATGCATATAAGGGTGTTTTGCTTACTGTAAGTCAGCAAGGATATATTAAGTCCAATATTACCAATTTCTTTCTGTTGACCTGCTCGATTGTGCAAATTTGTGTTTTATATTGGACTGGGAGCTTTAGCCTATATTTGGTGATCTACATACTCAGTACGCTGCTGACCAATATCTTTGTAAGCAGTGCTGTGAATCGGAAGTTTCCTGCACTCAACAGTCTCGCAGGTACACCACTGGAGCCGGAAGAAAAACGAAATATTTTTTCGTTTATTAGAGCTTCCGCCATAGACAGAGTGGCTGTGGCAGTGAAAAGTGCCACAGATAATATGATTGTATCTGGTTTTATAAGTGTGCTGGTTACAGGAATTGTTGGCAACTATACCATGATTATCAATACGGTACGAACCTTGGTCAATTTCTTCTTTACCAGTGCATCCGATGCAACAGGAAATTTGGCAGCTTCGGCCGACAAGGATGTCCAGTATCACACGCTGCTGGATATGGAATTTCTTGCGCTGTGGTTGTATGGTTTCATCTCGGTTGGAATGTTGTGCACGATTACACCTTTTGTGTGCAACATTTGGATTCGCAGTGATTCGGCGGCACTTCCTTTTTCTACATTGCTGCTGTTGGTCCTGAATTTTTATTTGGTTGGAATTTGCTGGCCAGCTTTTTTGTTCTTTTATGCAAAGGGCCTTCTCAGAAAAGTTCCCTACATGAATATACTCAATGTGGCGCTTAATCTGGTGATTTCGTTGGGATTGGTCTCCTCTTTGGGTGTGAACGGTGTTTACATTGGGACAGTCCTGAGTTACCTCTGCTCCAATTTCTTCCTGGTTCATTACATGGTACTGCGGCATCATTTTGAGGGAAAGATAGGGCCATTTTTGCGTTTGTTCTTAAAGTATGTGGTTGTAACAATCTTGGCCGGCGTACTTTGTGTGTGGGGATGCAGCTGTATACCAGGAGAATCGGTAATCGCAAGAATTCTGCTGTGTACAGTGGCGTACAATGGTGTTTTCTTACTGTGCTCTTGGGGAAGCAGGGAATTCTCCTCCATTTCCCAGTTAGTAGCGGCAATTCTAAAGCAGGTAACTTCTAAGAATTAAAATGAGGAAGGTAGCTAGTTTGGATATTCCCTTTTTTCGGAAACAAGAGCAGGCACCGAGAAAACATCATAAAAGGAGCGGTAAAAGTAAATGAATGATATCACCATCTTAGTAAACAGCTGTGACGCATACAGTGATTTGTGGCTTCCGTTTTTTACATTGCTAAAAAAATATTGGCCTGGAGAGATTCCACCTATTATTCTGAATACAGAGACGAAGAATTTTAGTTTTCCAGGATTGGATATTCAAAAGGCGGTGCTAACTGAAACAGACTGTGAAGCGTGGGGAAAGCGATTCAAAGCAAGCCTTAAGCAAATCCCAACGAAATATGTGTTGATTTTCCTGGAAGATTTTTGGCTGGAGAAAACTGTGGATATTGCCGGCCTGAATGCCTGTGTTGCAGCAATGGAACAAGATAAAAGCATTAAAAGTTTCTCGTTTGTGCCAACCTTGTGGGATAACATCAAGGATGGACAATATGAAAATTTCGAGCTGCGTAAGCGCATGGGACACTTTTTGGTGAATCTACAGGTGGGCTTATGGCGAACGAGTGAATTATATGATCTCGCTCTTGACAATGAAACACCTTGGCAGTTTGAAACAAATGCAACGTACCGTGCGTCAAAGGGGGTTAGAAAGGGAGACAAGTACTACGCCGCAATTGATGGATGTCCACAAGTTTTTACGTATAATTGGAAACCCGGGGGGGCGGTTCACCGTGGACGTTGGACGGATGGAGTTGATACAATACTGAGCAGTATCAATATCACCATGGATTATTCAATCCGCGGCTGGGATCGAGATATACCAGTACCAACGAATTCGCATAAGTCTCTCCGCAAACGTATAAGTGATTTTATTTGGCCATTTGTGGAATGGTTTAAGTATTATAGGTAAAATAAATGGTACATAGTTCACACCCTTTTTTTTCAATTATTGTCCCAGTCTATAATGTTCAGGACTATCTGAAAGCGTGCGTTTCCAGTGTTCTGAATCAGAGCTTTGGGGACTTTCAGCTGATTTTGGTGGATGATGGCAGCACAGATGAAAGCGGCAGACTGTGTGACGAGGTAACACAGACAGACGCCAGAATCAGTGTAATTCACCAGAAGAATAGTGGATTAAGTGGAGCCCGCAATCGAGGTCTGAAAGAGGCTGCTGGGACATATATTCTGTTTCTCGATAGTGACGATTTTTACCCTCAAACAGACTTTTTGGAGAACCTTGCACATGCCAGCCAGGAACGGGATGTGGTTTGCTTCAACTATGCACGCTATACTGACCATCTTCTGAAAAATTTGATTGCTTTCCCAGAGCCTACAGAGCAGATGGATCAGCTTTGGTTGGAACTGATCCGCAGGAATGCATTTACATCCTCGGCTTGTTTGAAAGCCGTGAAACGAGAACTGCTGGTAGAACAGAACATCCTGTTTGAGGAAGGGGTTCTCAGCGAAGACATTGAGTGGAACGCAAAGGTAATGCGGCAGGTAAACTCGTTGGCATTGGCCCCGGATTGTGTCTACGCCTACCGGGTTCGCTCTGGTTCGGTTACCCACAGCATCCATGCGGAGCACGTACGGATGCAGCTAGGAATCGTGCGCAGATTATCAGAAGAAACTGTAGCGGGAAGTGAGACGTTTTGCAGCGCTTACCGCAGCTATGTAGCCTTCCAGTACTGCACCGTGTTAATCAATCTGCGCCTCAGCCGTCCCAAAATCGATGGCAAGACCAAACAGGAAATTAAGAATTTGGCCTGGCTGCTGCAATACGACGAGAATCGAATTGTGCGCCTGATTCACCGGGTATACAAATGCCTGGGCTTTGAAATCACCAGCTGGCTGCTCGTAATTTATTTCAAACTTTTCTGCAAATAAGACACCATACCAAAATGCCACCGGCCGCAAAATTTCTCTTGCTTTTTCGGAGAAAGTGTACTATACTATATGGGTACCATGCCGGTGTGATGGAATGGTAGACGTAGTGGACTCAAAATCCACCGCTGGCGACAGCGTACCGGTTCGAGTCCGGTCACCGGCACCAAACCAATATAATCCGAACCAAGTTTTCCCAGTGGGAGACGGGTTCGGATTTTTCTTTTCCGGATGCTGAGGGCCTTGCGTGTTAGGTGGCAGATTTGCGGCAGCGAGTTGCAGGCGTTTCCAGAAATTTCCTTGACAAAGGGCGGGAAAGATGGTATTCTGCTGGGAGAAAAGAAAATACACATTTAAGTGCCTCCGGTGAACCTGATTGGTGCCGGCGGAGAATAGGGAATCCGGTGTAAACCCGGAACGGTACCGCCACTGTAAGCGTGGAGGCGCCTGCACAGGACGAAAGTCGGTCATTGGGAAACTGAGAAGGCTGGTGCAGGTGCTGTTGATTCGCCAGTCAGGAGACCTGCTTAAATGGATGTCACCCATCTGCTTTCGATGTTTAGGGCAGCTGGATAATTTTGCGTGCAGAAAAACGGCTGCGGCAGTCTGATGGGACTGCCGCAGTTTTTTTGCGCCCTTTCCTGGTAGGCAACCTGGGCCCGGCGTGGCTGAGCATCGACACCTGCGCTGTAATCCGTTTCTACTCTGACCGATATCTAGGTTGGGGTAATGAGATAGAGAATACAATTTTGGAGGATGTTCTAATGAAAAAAGGATTGTCTTTGCTGCTGGTGGCTGCTGCACTTCTGGGCCTGGTAGCCTGCGGCGCAAAAGCCCCGGCCGAAACGGAAGCACCGGCCGCAACCACTGCGGCTGTGGAAACAACCGCCCCTGCCATTCAGGAAACGGCGGAGGTATCTGCGGAAAAGGACGACGATCACTATCCTGTCAGCATTCGCTGCTATGACTATGCCAGAAATCATGTGGAAATGGTCTTTGAAAAGGCGCCGGAGCGGGTGCTTACGTACTCTCTGAACTCCGTAGAAAACATGATTGCCCTTGGCTTGGAGGACAAAATCATCATGGCCATGAGCGTCGAGGCCGAGGAGATTCTGCCCAAATATCGGGAGGCATTTGATCGGATTCAGGCCACCAGCGAGGAATTCCTGTCGAAGGAAGATGTGCTGGCGCTACAGCCGGACTTTATTCTGGCGTGGTATTCCAGCTTTGAGGACAAGCGGCTGGGCGACGTGCATTTCTGGAACGATCGGGGCGTTAAGACCTACATGGCTTACAACAGCGCCTGCGCCAGAGATGAGGACTATGAATATGTGACCAACGACTACATTGAGCGGGAGTATCTGGATATTCTGAACCTGGGTAAGATTTTCAATGTAGAGGATCGGGCCGAGGCTCTGGTGGCGCAAATGCGGGAAACCGTGGCCAAGGGTCAGGAGTATGCCAGCAAAGCAGAGCCGAAAAATGTTGTCATCATCGAGGACGAGGGAGATGGCTTCCGGGTTTATGGTGAGGATACCATCGGCGGTCAGATTGCCGCCGCTGTTGGCGCAAATCTGCTGGCAAAGACCAGAAAGGAACGCAAGAGCGCCGAGGATTTGGTGGTTTTGAATCCGGACTACGTGTTTGGCGTGCACTTTGGCCCCAACTCCACTTCGCTCAATGACAAAAACTGCTTGGACTGCTTCAAAAACAATCCTGCGCTGCAAAACATCAATGCTTACAAAAACGGCAATCTGATTCCCACGGATTTGACCATGGTTTACTCTCCCGGCGTGCGCATTTTGGAGTCCTTCCAGTTCTTTATTGACAATCTTTACCCTGAGATGGTAGAGCAGGAAGCGGCATAAGGGTGCATATGGGGAACAAACGTGAGGCGTTGGTTCAAAAAACACCGCTGTATATTACCTTGATTCTGATTCTCGGCGCAGGCCTGATTTTTTCCATTTTGCTGGCGGTGACCTTTGGCTCGTCCCCAATTCCGTTTTCGGATGTGTATCGTGTCATTCTCAACCAGCTTTTTGGCATCGGCGACGATGCGCTGTACGGGACTGGCCCGCTGCATGATATTGTAATCTACATCCGCCTGCCACGGCTGATTTTGGCCGTGGCGGTGGGAATGGGACTGGCGGTATGCGGCGTGGTGATGCAGGCCATTGTAAAAAATCCTCTGGCAGACCCCTATATTTTGGGCGTGTCCTCGGGTGCATCTCTGGGAGCGACTGTGGCCATTATGCTGGGCGTGGGTTCGTTCCTGGGCAGCAACTTTGTGGGCATTATGGGCTGCGCCGGTGCTTTTGGAATCTCGCTGCTGGTGATGCTGGTGGCCAATATCGGAAGCCGCAGCAACTCCGTGAAGCTCCTGCTGGCGGGAATGGCCCTAAGCTCGGTATGCAGCGCCTTTTCCAGCTTTGTGGTGTTCTTTGCCCATGACAAAGAAGGAATGATGAGCATTACCTACTGGCTTATGGGCAGCCTGGCTGGCGCAAACTGGGGAAACATTGCGGTAATTCTGCCGCTGGTGATTCTGTGCGTGCTGTTTTTTATCACCCAGTACCGGGTGCTGAATCTGATGCTGGTGGGAGACGAAGTCTCCATTACCTTGGGGACGGATTTGCACAAGTATCGGAATTTCTACTTGCTGGTAACGTCGCTGATGATTGGCTTTATCGTCTATGCATCCGGCATGATTGGCTTTGTGGGCCTCATCATTCCCCACGTGGTGCGGATTCTGGTGGGAACGGATCACAAGAAGCTGATTCCGGTCAGCTGCCTGATGGGTGCGATTTTGCTGGTGTGGGCGGATGTTCTGTGCCGGGTGCTGATTGCGGGAACGGAGCTGCCTATCGGCATTCTGATTTCCATGATTGGTGCACCTTGCTTCATCTACCTGATGGCGAAGAAATCCTATGGCTTTGGAGGGAAAGACTGATGGAAATCAAAGGTTCTAACATCCGAAAAAGCTATGGCAGCACCGAAATCCTGAAGGATGTGTCTGTGCAGGTAAAAGACCACCAGTTCGTGGGGGTCATCGGCCCAAATGGCAGCGGAAAGTCCACATTTCTGAAATGCATTTACCGCATTTTGAAGCCGGACAACGGCGCTGTGTACTTAGACGGTCAGGCACTTTTGGACATGACGGTGAAAGCATCTGCCAAAAAAATTGCGGTGGTTGCCCAGCATAATTACTACAACTTTGACTTCAAAATTGAAGAAGTGGTGATGATGGGGCGCTCACCCCACAAGCGCAGCATGGAGCGAGACAATGCAGAGGATTACCGCATTGTGAACGAGTGCATTGAAAAAGTGGGCATGTCCCGATTTAAGGGGCGGAGCTTTTCCACACTCTCCGGCGGGGAGCAGCAGCGAATCATTCTGGCCCGGGCGCTGGCGCAGCAGGCACCGTGCATTGTTCTGGACGAGCCGACCAACCATCTGGATATCAAGTATCAGCTTCAGCTGCTGGATATTGTGAAACAGCTGGACGTTACGATGATCTCTGCCATCCATGACCTGAACATCGCAGCCATGTACTGCGACTATCTGTATGCCATGAAAGATGGCGTGATTGTGGATGCGGGAAAGCCGCTGGAAATCCTGTCGTCGGAATTGGTAAAAACGCTGTATGAGGTGGATGCGGAGGTTACCCGGGATCGTTTTGGCCTGGCACACGTCACCTATTACCCGAAGCACATTTTGGAGGGGATGGTATGAAAATTGCCATTATGCACTGCCGCCGCTCATCCAATGTCTGCACGGGGGCGGCTTGCTTTCGAGCGTACAATGCCTGCGAAAAGAGCTTTCAGCAGTATGCGGGGGACAAGCCGACACTGGCGGCTTTCTTTGACTGCGGAGGCTGCGGAATCGACCGGTCCTCTGACCCGGGAATGCAGGAGAAGATGGAGGCACTGAAGCGCATCGGCGTGGAGAAAATCCATCTTGGCATCTGCATGAAGGAAACCTGTCCGGATTTTTCGGATATTGCGGCCATGCTGAAGCGGTATGAGATCCCGTTTGAACTTGGAACCCATTGAGCAGCTGCAAGAGCGCTGCCTGGCGCTGGGAAAAGCGGATTGAATGTTGGAAGGATAAGAATTTCTTAAGGAAAAGCAAACGATTTCTTCGGTATTTGTTTATACACCGTCCATAATCTGGGAGTATTCTAACAATACACAAGCCACAACGGTATCCAACCGGTCGCTTTTTATCATAGATACTATTTCCTTCCTCAAATAGAAAGACACCTGCTGCTTCTGCGGTAGGTGTTTTTCGCTGTATGCGGAGAATTTGCGATACGATGCAAATTGCGTAGCTGCGGATATCACTTGGCCTGCCTGCTCACCACCCTGGTGCAGGTGATTGGCTCTGCGCTGTTTGTGATGCGGATGCCCATTACCTATTATGTGATTGGCGGGTTGTTCCAGTTCGGCCTGATTGCCGGAAGCCGTTTCTCCTATCGGATTTTCCTGATGGAACGGGAGCGGGTGCGGAAAATGCGCAGCGGCACGTCCATCAATGTGATGATTGCCGGTGCCAGCGAGACCAGCCATCTGGTGCGCAAGCACCTGGAGCGGGACCCGGAAAACGCAGCACATCCGGTGTGCATTCTGGATTTCCGGGGAGAGGAATTTGGCACCATGCTGGAAGGCCTGCCGGTGGTGGGCGGTATGGACAAGCTGGAGTCTGCAATCACAAAGTATAATGTGGAGTGCGTGATTCTGGCGGATATGACCATGCCAGACAGCGTGCGCAAAGAGATTCGCAAAATTTGCGCCGGGCTGAATGTGGAGGTGCAGGACTTCTCCGGCTACTTCCAGGATGCCCGAGGGGCGCTGGCCTTGCGCAATTTGATGGGTTATACGTCTGGGCCGGTGGAACTGGTTATGGACGGCAAGCATCAGCGCTTCGCCAACGGCGAGCAAGTGCTGATGAATCTTACCGGAAGATATGTGGTCAAGGCTGTCTTTGCACGGGAAGGGCGGCTGGTTGTGGAGCTGCAAAAGGACATTCAGGTGCTGAACAATATTGAAGAGGACTGGGTCCGCAGCTACGAGCAGGAAACTGGCGAGGACATCAGCTTCTTCTAAAGCAGTGGACAGCCTGTAAACCTGCGAAATAGATGGGAAGTTAGAGATTATGAAGAAACATATCAACATACGTTGGCAGCTGGTGGCCTATGATCTGGTGATTCTGGCGGCCATCGACCTGCTGCTGCTGATGCTCTCCGGAGAGGAACTTTCCCCCAGAGGCGTGGCCATTCAGGTGACGATTGCCCTGCTGTGCATTTTTGCGGCCCGGATGGTGGGCAATGTCTATGGGCAGATTTGGCGCTATGGCGGCATCCAGTGTTACATTCGGCTGATTGTTGCGGATATGGCCGCTCTGGTGCTTACCTTCGCTGTGGAGAGAAGCCTGCCCATTGAGCATATCAGCTTTGCCCGGCTCAGCGCCATTGCCAATATGAATCTGCTGTGCTGCCTGGCCATGCGGATGTTTTACCGGTATGCATTCAAGTGCGGCAATGAGACCACGGTGTTTGGACGGTTGCTGCTGTTTGTGCTGCGGATGTTTGCCGGCAGCAAGGTGGTGGGTGAGCGAACCGTGGATGCCACGAAAATCAACATTGCCATCATCGGCGCAGGCCGGGTGGGTGTGAGCCTGGCGGAGGAGCTGCTGAACAATGCCCAGGCGGCCTATTTGCCCCGGTGCTTTGTGGATGTGAGCCGGGAAAAAGTGGGGCGGGATATCCACAACATCCCGGTGCTGCTGGAGGATGAGGACATTCTGGGTCACCTGAAAAAAATGGACATCCAGGAAGTGGTGTTTGCCATTCCTGCCCTGGATGACGGGAAGAAAAAAGCCCAGTACGAGTTCTACCGCAAGGCCGGCTACAAGATCAAGGTCTATGACTACCCCACCATGCAGACCCCCGGCGGACGGCGGCATCTGCGGGAATTTGATATTGAAGAACTGCTGTTCCGCAAGCCCATTGCGGTGAAGGATGAGAAAACCATTGCCTACTACCGGGACAAGGTGGTGCTCATCACCGGCGGCGGCGGTTCCATCGGCTCGGAGCTATGCCGGCAGCTGGCGAAAATGGAGCCGAAGCAGATCATTCTGCTGGATATTTACGAAAACGGTGCTTACGACGTGCAGCAGGAGCTGCGGATTGCCTACAAGGGGCAGGTCGATATTCAGATTGAAATCGTTTCCATTACCGATAGATTGGCGCTGGAAAAGGTGTTCCAGACGCATCCCCCCCAGATTGTGATTCACGCAGCGGCTCATAAGCACGTGCCGCTGATGGAGCACAACTGTGTGGAAGCGGTGAAAAACAACGTTTTCGGCACGAAAAACGTAATGGACACCTGCGAAAAATTCGGCGCAGAGCGGATGATGATGGTTTCCACAGACAAGGCGGTGAATCCCACCAACGTGATGGGCGCCACCAAGCGGATGTGTGAGCTGATGGTGCTCAGCGCCAGCACCCATGGACGGGTGAGATACAGCGCCACTCGTTTCGGCAATGTGTTGGGGTCTGCCGGTTCGGTGATTCCCTTGTTTAAGAAGCAGATTGCCAGCGGCGGCCCGGTGACCATTACGGATAAGCGGATCATCCGCTATTTTATGACCATTCCCGAAGCCAGCCAGCTGGTGCTGGCCAGCGGCGCCATGGCCAAAAACGGTGAGCTGTTTGTGCTGGATATGGGACAGCCGGTGCGGATTTTGGATTTGGCGGAGAATATGATTCGCCTGTCTGGTGTCCACGGCATTGAAATTGTGGAAACCGGCCTGCGGCCCGGAGAGAAGCTGTACGAGGAGCTGCTGGTGCAGACTGAGGAACTGGACAAGACCGACAACAGCTTGATTTTCGTGGAGCGGGACACACCTTTGGATGCGGATGAAGTGAATGCACGGTTGGATATCCTGGCCAAAGCCTGTCTAACGGAGGACGATGCCCAGGTGCGCCAGGCCTTGCGTCAGGCAGTACCCACCTATCGCCGCCCGGAGGACGTGAACTGTAATGCAGAGGAATCTGCCGAGATGAAAAATCAGCGAGAGCTGGCGATGGCCTAAGGGCATAGTGAGAAAACTCTGGAAAGAATCCGCAGTGCGCTGCGAAGCCCGATGGATCAGCACCGCAAGAGAGGGGCTAGAATATGTACATAAAACGAGACGATATCAAACCATTTGACAACAGAATTTGGCTGGCATCTCCCACCATGCACGGGGAAGAGCTGAAGTACATGATGGAGGCCTACGAAACCAACTGGATGTCTACGGTGGGTGCCAACATCAACGAGGTGGAGCGGATGGCTGCTCAGAAGGCCCAGGTCAAGTATGCGGTGGCTCTGTCCAGCTGCACGGCGGCGCTGCACCTGTGTGTCAAGCTGGCAGGTGAGCGGCTGTACGGTAAGCCGCCCATTGGCCACGGTGCCGTGGAAGGAAAACGGGTGTTCTGCTCGGACATGACGTTTGCGGCAACGCTGAATCCTGTGGTTTACGAGGGCGGCATCCCGGTGTTTATCGACACGGAGCGGGACAGCTGGAATATGGACCCGGTGGCACTGGAACGGGCCTTTGAAATCTACCCGGATGTGAAGCTGGTGGTCTGCGCAGAGCTGTATGGCTTCTCCGGGGATATTCGCAGAATCAAAGAAATCTGCCAGGCCCACGGAGCGCTGCTGATCGAGGATGCGGCGGAGGCCATGGGCGCCACTTGGGAGGGCCAGCAGTGCGGCTCCTTCGGCGACTATGCCGCCATTAGCTACAACGGCAACAAAATCATAACCGGTTCCTCCGGCGGCTGCCTGTTGACCAACAGCCTGGAAGATGCCAACAAGACCCGAAAGTGGTCCACCCAGGCCCGGGAAAATGCGCCCTGGTACCAGCATGAGGAAGTGGGCTACAACTACCGCATGAGCAACGTGATTGCCGGCGTGGTCCGGGGGCAGTACGGCTACCTGGAGGAGCATATCGCCCAGAAAAAGGCGATCTACGAGCGCTACAAGAAGCAAGAGCAATATCCAGAAGTTCCTGAATGGTTTTTTCGGCATACTGGTTTCCGATGCATTCAGTGGATATAAATCTCTGGACAAGAACGATGCGAATATCCATTCAGCATTCTGCTGGGCCCATGCCCGGAGAGATTATGCCGACGCACTGAAAGCATTAAAGGGTGATGCCAAAGAACTGGCACATCATTGATACCATCTACGGTGCTGAAGCCAGCGCAACGATCTACAGTCTGGTAGAGACTGCCAAGGCCAACCAGCTGACGATTTACGAGTATCTGAAGCACCTGCTAACGGAGATCCCCAAGCATATGGATGATACCGGCATGGACTTTCTGGAAGACCTGCTTCCCTGGTCTGACAAACTGCCAGAGGAGTGCCGCAAGAAGATTTAAATATGACCAACGGGGCTCCGAATTACGGAGCCCCGCAGTTTGTTTTGGCAAGGTACTTGTGATTGTGCGGTTACTCTATGTGCGTACTTAGTATCCAAACATCCGGCTGACCACGCTGCCGTCGATGGCGTTTAGGGTCAGCATGGGCTGGGTGGTGATGCTGCTAAGTGGTATCAAGTGTTCAAATAGGGGCGGATTTTTCTCCAATCTACCAGTTGCTTTTCTAAAGTGACACATTTTTTCCCGTTCCGATTCAATGTGCCCATAGCGCCGCAATGGGCAAGAGCTAACGCATAGGTAGTATTGCCGTTTTCGAGATGTATCGCAACAGGATTATTCAGACTCTCAATAAATAAGTTGTAATTTTTAATACGGGGCGACAGCTGTATACCAAATGCTGAAAGGACCCCTTCAAAAGTAGCTCGGCCCAAGCAGAGAATAACTTTAGGAGCAATGATATTAGCTAGCTCCCGAAAATAGCATGCGTCTTTTTGAGCCCAATCTGGACAATAGCCGCCGCTGATTCCCTTGTTTCGATATCCTAGAATAAAATTGGTGAAGAAGAGGTCGGAATTCGGCTTGCGGATATCTGTATATCCAAGTTCACGAAACAATAGGAGTAAGTTCTGGTCGGTGACACTTGGGTTGTTTTCCATGTACTGATAGTCCTTGCCTTGGTTGGCAAGTAGAACCTGTTTCATCGCATTTTGTGCGCATTTATCCCATGGACATCCCCAATCCTGACCGACCAATAGAATTTTGGCATCTAAATTTCCACGGCCCTGCCAGTACGTCCATAAATTGATTTCATGACATTCCTCACACCAGTACAATTGTGTTTTTGCTCCACTGTATGATAGGTCACGGGGAGGATAGCTTGCCCGAACTTTTTGGATTAAGGCGTGATACGCATCCTGCTTTTCCTGGTTAGGGCCTATCATTGAAATTAGCCTCCCGATAGCTTTCGATGCTGTTCTTTTTCCAGCATAACCGTACTAATGCGGATGAAGTCTCTGGTGTATTGGGGGATGAACGCCACTTTTTTGTAGCAGGCGTAGAAATGACGGTGGTTTTCGTAGTCGGCCAAAGGGAAAAACTCGCCCCGCATTTGCCGGACATAGGCATCGACGTAGATGTTCGACAGCACCATGCAGGCGCCGGTGCTCAAGGCCACCCGCTTGCCAACTTCCAGGTTGTCTGTTTCCAGGAGAATCTTGGGCCAAAAATCATTGCGGCTGAAAAGCTTGTCCTGAACGATTCTGGCGGAATGGCCGGCTTGCAGGAATACGAAACAATCGCCTTTGCAGTCCTTCACGGATACGGTGGTTCCGGAGGGCAGGCGCCGGGCGATGTTGGAGTCCCGGCCGGCCAGAATGCCGATGGTTTCCTTTTCAATCAGCTCATAGGTGACACCGGAGCTGGCGGATTCCACGGCGGCAAAGGCAAGGTCGATATCTCCCTTGCAGAGCAGGTCATCCAGCTTCCCGGAGCCAGCTTCCGTCAGTTCCAGCGTGACATGGGGATACTGCTGGGAAAAAACGGGCAGAACCAGCGGCAGCACCTGCATAGCCCGGCTGACGCTGATGCCCAGCCGCAGGCGGCCGGAGTGGTCATCCCGGATTTCCCGCAGCTGCTCATCCAGCTGGGCATTGGCGGCCAAAATGATTTCCGCAGCAGCCAGGTACTTTTCTCCTGCATACGTGATATGGAACGGTGATACGCTGCGGTCAAAAATGGGCAGCCCAATTTCTTCCTCGATCTGGCGCAGCATCTGGCTCAGAGAGGGCTGGCTTACATACAGCTTTTTGGCAGCTGCGGTGATGGAGCCGCATTGCGCAATGGTTTTGACATAGTGGGCTTGTTTTAAGTTCATAAAAATACCCCTTGTTTTACAGCATATTTACGAATGATATGACGAGAGGACTATATCCCCCATAATGCGCACCTTATAAACCCGTGATATTTGCGGCCGATATAAGGCGAAGCTTATACCGTAGTGGGAAAAGATGTATTTGAGCTTATTTTAAACTTTTGTTAAACTAAAGTCAAGCAAAGGCAAAGCAAAAAAACAAACGGAGGAAAGACAATGGAAATTCTGAAGTCTGCGGTGGCAGGAACATTGGAATCCAGCGATGCCATGGTTACCGTGGAGCCTGGCCAGGGTATTTCTCTGGAACTTTCCAGCAGTGTGATGAATCAGTATGGCCGCCAGATCAAGGCGACTGTTCTGGAGACTCTGGAGCGCTTGGATGTAAAGAATGCCAAGGTAACGGTGATTGACAAGGGGGCGCTGGACTGCACGCTGAAGGCACGTGTGGAGTGCGCTGTTTTCCGCAGCGTGGATGCGTCCGAAGCCAACATTCCCTGGGGAGGTGCTGTGCGATGATCAAGCGGCCAAAGCCGGAGCGGTTCCGCCTGCGCCGGACCATGATGTTTATGAATGCCCAGAAACCGGGCCTGATTAAGGATGCCTATATTTACGGCTGTGACTCCATCATGCTGGACCTGGAAGATGCCGTCGCAGAGAATCAGAAGGATGCAGCACGCTTTTCTCTTTATCATGCGCTGACCACCATTGACTACGGCAGCACCGAGGTGATTGTCCGAATCAACGGTCTGGACACCCCGCATTGGCAGGAGGACATCCGGGTGTGCGTGGCTGGCGGTGCAGACGGGATCCGCATCGCCAAGTGCGAATGTGCGCAGGATGTCCGCACGGTGGAAGCGGCTGTGGAGGCTGCGGAAAAAGAATTTGGCGTAGAAGTGGGGAGAACCCTGCTGATGGCAGCGCTGGAAAGCCCCAAGGGCATCCTGAATGCCTATGAAATCTGCTCCGCATCGGACCGGATGTTTGGTGTGGCCATTTCCGGCGGTGATTTCCGCAAGTGCATGCAGACCTCTTTCCAGCCGGATGGCGTGGATATGCTGGTGGCCCGGGGCCAGATGCTGCTGGCGGCTCGGGCAGCCGGTATTCAGTGCTTTGACACGGTGTTTACCGATTTGGATGATAACGAAGGGTTTGAAGCCGAGGTTCGCCAGAATAAGGCCATGGGCTTTGACGGCAAGAGCCTGATCAACCCCAAGCAGATTCGCCTGGTGCATGAGGTGTTTGCACCCACGGAAAAAGAGGTTCGCCAGGCGGAAGCCATGGTGCGGGCCTACCGGGAGGCAGCAGCTGCGGGCATTGGCGTGTTTACCGTCAATGGCAAAATGGTGGATGCGGCCTTTATCCCCGGTGCACAGAGAACGCTGCGGCTGGCAAAGGCCTGCGGCATGTATGAGGGGGACCTGGTATGAAAAATGCAGTAGGACGGGAAATTCCCGATTCGCTTTTGGTAGACGGCAAGGAAGTTTACCAGGGAAAATATTATATGGACGGTAAGTTCATTCAGAAAGCTTCCGTGCGCACCCGCCGCTGCGAAAAGCCTCAGGAGAGCAAGGTGGTTGCCACATTGGCAGATGCCCTGCGCGCCTGCGGAGCGAAGGACGGCATGACCTTTTCCTTCCACCATCATCTCCGGGATGGCGATTATACGGCCAACCTGGTCATGCAGGCGGCTGTGGAGGAGCTGGGACTGAAGGATCTGACCGTGGCAGCGACCTCTTTGGGCAATGCCCACGATGTGATTGCGGATTATATCGAGCAGGGCATCGTGGTGGGCATTCAGACCTCCGGCATTCGGGGACGGATTGGCGATGTGGTTTCTGCCGGTAAGCTGGCAACACCGGCCATTATTCGTTCCCATGGCGGCCGCCCCCGTGCCATTGAGGCGGGAGAGGTGCATATCGACATCGCCTTTGTGGCGGCACCGACTTCGGACTGCGTGGGCAACTGCCGGGGCGTGGGCGGGAAATCCAACTGCGGCTCTCTGGGCTATGCCATGACCGATGCCAAGTATGCGGACCATGTGGTGGTCGTCACCGACTGCCTGGTGGACTTCCCCAACTTCCCCGCCTCGGTGGAGGCCATTGATGTGGATGCCGTTGTGGTGGTGGATGCCATTGGCAACCCCAAGAAGATTGCTTCCGCAGCTGCCAGAATCAGCCAAAATCCCCGGGATTTGATGATGGCGGAAAATGTGGCCAAGGTAATTGCCTCGACACCGTATTTCAAAGACGGCTTCTCCTTCCAGACCGGCGTAGGCGGTCCGTCGCTGGCGGCAAACCTGTTCCTGGAAAAATACATGGACCAGCGCAATATCAAAATGGGCTGGGCCATCGGCGGCATCTGCGGCCCCATGGTGGAGCTGCTGAAAAAGGGCAAGGTGGGCAAGGTGATTGACGTGCAGGATTTCGATTTGGATGCAGTCAACTCCATCCATCAGACCCCGGGCCATTACGAAATGTCGGCATCTCAGTATGCCAATCCTGCCAACAAGGGTGCCTTTGTCAATAAGCTGGACTTCGTGGTACTGGCAGCACTGGAAATTGACACCAGCTTCAATGTTAACGTGCTCACCGGTTCGGACGGTGTGCTGCGGGGTGCGCCCGGCGGACACCCGGATACAGCGGCAGGGTCGAAGGTGTGTATCATCGTAACACCGCTGACCCGGGGACGGATGGCCACCGTTTGTGAGAAGGTGGTCACGGTGACAACGCCTGGTGACTGCGTAGACGTGCTGGTGACGGACTATGGCATCGCCGTCAATCCGCTGCGGCAGGATTTGATTGCATGCCTGGACCAGGCCGGAATTCCCCACGTCACCATTGAAAGCCTGAAGGAAAAGGCTTATTCTTTGGTGGGCCGTCCGGACGACTTGCAGTGGGAGGATCAGGTGGTGGCCATTCTGGAGGCACGGGATGGAACCATCCTGGATGTGGTGCGGAAAATCAAGCCCTTGGAGCTATCTTAATTTGTATTCACGGCGCAAGGGGAATGAGAGTTTTCTATTGTTGAACAACCAACTGAAACGAAAGAAATAGGAGGAATTCTTCCATGACGATGACGATTCTCGCATGGGCAATGCTTATTGTTTTCCTGGGTCTGATTATGACCAAGAAAATGCAGCCCTTCACGGCTCTGGTTCTTGTCCCGCTGGTGTTCACATTCATTGGGGCACTTCTGGGCCAGTATACGGAGGCTGTTGCGGCAGCAAAAGAGATTGATGCGGCAGCGGTCACCCTTTGGGATCAGATTGCCATTATCGGTGACTGGACAGTGGCCGGTGTCAGCAAGACGGCCAACACCGGCATTATGCTGCTGTTTGCCATTTTGTACTTCGCCATTATGCTCAATGCGGGCCTGTTTGATCCGGTTACCAAGTTTATGATCAAGTTCGCCAAGGGTGACCCGGTGAAGGTGCTCATGGCAACGGCAGTTGTGGCGGCTTGCGTTTCCCTCAACGGTGACGGCACCACCACGACCCTGATTTGCTGCACGGCCTTTATCCCCCTGTATAAGAAGCTGAATCTGAAGATGATGAATCTGGGCGTCATCGTCATCCTGATGAATACCATTATGAATCTGCTGCCCTGGGGCGGCCCCACGGCCCGTGTGATCTCCGTTTTGCAGGGTCAGCCTGGTGTGAATGACCAGACCATTCTGCGTGCACTGCTGCCTGGTATGGCGGTTTCCATTGTGTACATGCTGGGTGTTGCCTACTATTTGGGCAAAAAGGAGCGCAAGCGTGTGGGCATCCAGACTCTGTCTGATGCGGAGCTGGAACTGCTGTTTGCACCTGCCAGCGAGGAGGAGGCTGCTCTGAAGCGGCCGAAGAATGTGCTGATCAACGCCATTTTGACCATCGCCATTGTGGCAATGCTGGTGGCAGGCACCTTCCCCTCCATGTTCCTGTTCCTGGTGGGAACGGTTCTGGCGCTGATGATCAACTACAAGGTGATCAAGGACCAGAAAAGCCGCATCTCTGACAATGCCGGCGATGCCCTGCAAGTGGTCATTCTGGTGTTTGCTGCCGGTATTTTCACGGGCCTGTTTACCAACTCCGGCATGTCGGATGCGCTGGCAGCTTCCATGATTAAGCTGATTCCTCCGGCACTGGGCCGCTTCTGGGGCCTGATTACGGCGGTTGTTTCGATTCCCGGAACCTTCCTGCTGTCCAACGATGCGTTCTACTATGGTGTGCTGCCGGTGTTTGCCGAGGCTGGATATACCTATGGCTTCACGGCACTGGAGCTGGGCACGGCCTCTCTGCTGGGCCAGGCGTTCCACCTGCTGAGCCCCCTGGTGGCCTTCATCTACCTGCTGCTGCGCCTGACGGATCTGGACATGGGCGAGTGGCAGAAGGAGTCCGCAAAATGGGCATCCGGTATCTTTGTTATCTTCGTGGCCATTGCCGCCATTACGGGCAATGTGCCTCTGATTAAGTAATCATCAAACAATCTACTCTCTTCCTCCCCATCTTGGTCCCAACCCCATTTATGGGGTTGGGACACTTGCCTAGGCGGGCAGAATGTGATAGGATATCCCAAAGAGGTGACAACCATGGACTACTCCGTTACAACGATTTTTTCCGATGATGCCTATGCCCAGGCGCAAATGGCGAAGCTTTTGTCCCAGTCCGGCCTGTGCAAGGATGGCAATCTGGACTATTCCTGCGGCATTTTTGACCAGGAGGAGGCCTTGATTGCGACGGGCAGTTGTTTTGGCAACACCCTGCGCTGCCTGGCAGTTTCTCAGGACCATCAGGGAGAGGGACTTCTGAATGAAATTTTGAGCCACCTGATAGAGGTTCAAATGGCCCGGGGAAACAGCCACCTGTTTCTGTACACCAAACCATCCTCGGCCAAGTTTATGGAGAGTCTCGGCTTTCGGGAGATCGCACGGGTTCCGGATAAGGCCGTGTTTATGGAAAACCGGAGAAACGGTTTTTCTCAATACTGCCAGCAGCTTGCTACCCAAAAGCGGGACGGCGCCGCCATTGCCAGCATTGTAATGAATGCCAATCCCTTTACCCTGGGACACCTGCACCTGGTGGAACAGGCTGCCCGTGAAAACGATGTGGTGCACTTGTTTATTCTCTCGGAGCAGGCCGGGCCTATTCCCTTTGCCGTTCGAAAGAAGTTGGTACTGGAAGGCATCGGGCATTTGAAAAATGTGATCTGCCACGATTCTGGCCCATATATCATCAGCAGTGCCACCTTCCCCAGCTACTTCTTGAAGGATGGGGATGCGGTGATTGAAACCCAAGCGGCGCTGGATTTGCAGGTGTTTGGGAAAATTGCTGCGGTGCTGGGCATCCAGCGCCGCTACGTGGGACAGGAGAAATCCAGTCACGTGACAGCACTGTATAATGCGGTTATGAAACAAAATCTGCCAAAACTGGGGATACAGTGCGTGGAAATTCCCAGATTGCAGGCGGGGGGACAGGTGGTAAGTGCCAGCACAGTGCGCCAGGCGATTCACGATGGCCAGCTGGAGACGGTGCGCAATTTTCTGCCCCAGAGCACATACGCCTATTTTGCAGGCCCGGAGGGAGCGGCAGTTACAGCGGCCATCCGGGCAGAAAAGAATGTAATCCATTACTAGGAGGGTCCGCAGATGGAGGTCACCTTGGAACAAATGCTGCAAGCGCGGGAAATGCGGGCAGTTCGCCAGCGATCCCGGATTGACCAGTATGCCATGCCCATTGTCAGCTTCAGTATGAATATTCCGGGACCTGTGAAGGACAGTGCCTGCATTCGCCGGGGATTTTTTGCCGGATGTGGGGCTTTGGAGCGCAATTTGCCGCCTGAAGTCATTCAGGAGCGGCAGATTTTTCCGAGTGTAACAGGCTACGAGGCGATCTATGTGGTGGACATGGAACCGGCGGCGCTAAAAGCCATCACCACCCGGGTGGAGGATACCCATCCGCTGGGGCGGCTGTTTGACATGGATGTGATTGACCTGGATTTGCGGAAGCTGGACCGGGAGCAGGTGGGCGGCGGCGCACGGAATTGTCTCGTTTGCGGCGCACCGGGCCGGGGCTGTGCATCTCGCCGGGTGCACAGTGTTGCCCAGCTGCAAGCTGCGGTGCAAACTATGCTGACAGACTATTTTCAGCAGCTGGATGCCCAGCGGATTGGCCGCCTTGCGGTGCAGAGCCTTCTGAACGAGGTATATACCACCCCGAAGCCGGGGTTGGTGGACCGAAACAACAGCGGAAGCCACCGGGATATGGATCTAACCACATTTGAGACCAGCGCTCACGCCCTGGAGCCGTATTTCTGCCGCTGTGCAGCCATAGGCATGGCCACGCAGCAGGAATCGCCTTCAGCTGCTTTTGCAGCGCTGCGCCAAGCAGGCTTGCAGGCAGAGCAAACCATGTTTCAGGCAACCAACGGGGTCAACACCCACAAGGGTGCAATTTTTACCATTGGGATTCTATGCGGCGGAGCAGGGCGGCTGTGGACACCGGAAGGATACGGAACGGAGGAAGCGCTGCTGCGACAGGTTTCCGCCATGACGGCAGAAGCGATGGAGTCGGATTTTCACCATGCCGGCAATACAGTCGGCCAGCGGCTGTATGCCCAGTATGGCATCCGAGGCATCCGGGGGGAAGTGGCCCAGGGGTTGCCGTCGGTTGCCAATCTGGGGCTGCCGGTGTTTCGGGCCGGTCTAAAACAAGGTTGGGATTGGAACTTATCTGGCGCTGTGACCTTGCTGCACCTGATTGCAAGGGTGCAGGACACCAATATGATTGCCCGAGGCGGCATGGAGGGCGCCAAAGCAGGCGCATATAAAGCATCCCAGCTGCTGCCAACCCCGTCCGTATCGCAGATTGAAGAGCTGGACACGTGGTTCATCCAGAAAAACCTATCCCCCGGCGGCTGCGCAGACCTGCTGGCCGCAGTTTACTTTGTGGATGGACTGTATGGGGAGCAGAGCGTTTGGAAAACGGAAGAACTGTAAAAGAGAAAGCATTGGCGGGGGAGAGCTCCGCCAATTTTCTTTCTCAAGAGCGGTTGTTTCAGAAAGGAGGTAGACAGATTCTCCAAACTTTTCGCCTGCACCTTATGCAACTCTTACGAAAATGAGGCATTTTCATAAAAATACTTGCAATTTACGAAATGGAAATGTAAAATATTGACAATACAGTAGGCTATAAAGGATAGAACTTTGGCTTACTGTAACATTTTTTTAGAAAGAGGTATTTGTTATGAAGAAAAACCGAATAGGCCGTCTGTTGTGCGGCGGTATGGCTGCGCTTTGCTTGGTGCAGAGTTTGGCACTGCCGGTATGGGCGGAGGATGCGGGGGTGACCGAGCCGGTGGAGACGGTGGTACCCACGGAAACCACCCTTCCAGTGGAAGTCACGGAGCCATTGGAGACCACTGCACCTACGGAAGCTGTGGTGGAAACAACAGCGCCTACTCAGCCTGAGGAAACTACGGTGCCCACGGAAGCCACGGAACCGTCGGCCACCACCCAACCGACACTGCCGATGGAAACCATTCCGGAGGATGTCACAGACCCAACAGAAAATATGGTTGCACCCTTGACAGACGATGCCATTCTTACGGTTCAGCAAGCGCTGGAACTGAGTGAGGATTTCGGCATGCCGATTCGTGTCAGGGGTTTTGTTGTATATTCAGACCCTGAACTTCTGATATTGCAGGACGGAGCATTTGGCATAGCAATCGCCTCCACAGGGAAGACGGTGTCAGCCGGACAGGAGGCGACCGTGCGGTGCATAAGAACGAAACGGGGACTGACACTGCGGGAGATAACAGACCAAGAAGCGGCCCAATCCCCTCAGCTCCTGGAAACAACCTTGGCCCTAGCGCCGGAGCACCGGCTGCTTCAGCTGAAGAATCTGGTATATCAGGATGGCTCGGTTTCGCAGGATGGTACATCCTATACCTTGGCCGGACAGCTGCCGCCAGAATTGGGGGAGGGAGATACCCTGAATGCCACAGCCGTTCGCCATGGAAGCATCCTCTATCTGCTGCATTGGCAAAAGCAAGAGACAGAGCCAGAACCAGAGCCGGAGCAGCAGATTTGGTATCCGGTTCCGCTGGAACAGATTTCCTCCTTAGAGATGGGGATTCTAACCATCACCAACGGGCTGGGACAGACCTTTGTACTGCGCCGTGCCGGGGAGCAGGGATTTGAGGCGCTGCCCGCAGCAGTTGAAAATGACCAGGCCCATTGCCCGGCAGAAAATGTGACATGGAAGATTTCTTCCAGCAGAAATAGAATCAGTTTTTCGTGCCCCCAGGGCTGGCTTTCTTGCCAGGCAGGGGGAATTTTTTTGTCCCAAACGCCGGACTTCTGGGAGATTGCCGAGGGATATCTATACCATCCGCAGCTGGGACTGTATCTGGTGCTGGGGGAGCGCGGCTTCACGGCGGCAGCTGACCACCAGACAGCCTTTGCCGGGCAGCAGGTTGGCGTTTGGAGTGAGCAGCCGGTGGAGGGGCCGGAGCAGAAGCCGGAGCGCCCGGAGTTTCCCGGCGGACTGCGGCCCTATTTTGGGCAGCTGCACATCCACTCTGATATCGCAGACGGAGTGCATCCGCTGCACCAGGTTTATGACAGCGGTCGGGAAGCTGGGCTGGATTTCCTGGCGGTGACGGACCCCAGTGTTAGCGTTAAAGACAGTACCAACCTTGCCAGAGGGCGCAAGGCGGCGCAGCAGTGCAGCAGCGCAGAGTTTTTGGCGCTCTATGGCTGTGAGATGACGGCGTTTCCGGCGCAAAAACTGGGACATATCGCCACCCTGGGAAGCAATACCCTGCCGGATTGGGAAATCCATGATTTGAAAACCTATTATGAAACCCTGACGACCCTGCCTGGCAGCGTGAGCCAGTTTAACCACCCCGATGGATACTGGGGGGAATTTGAGACCTTTGACAACTATGACCAGCGGTATGACAATGTGCTGCATCTTTTGGAGGTGGCAGACGAAAACAAGGATTGGAACCCGGATTACTATGACATGGCTCTGAGCAAGGGCTGGCATGTGGCGCCGACCAACAACCGAAACAACCATGTGCAGCTATTCAGCGAGGATATTCAGGGACGGACTGTGATTTTGGCTTCCGAACTGACGGAGCAGGCCCTGCTGGATGCCATCCGGGCCAGACGGGTCTATGCCAGCGAGGATGCCGACCTGTGTCTGTATTACAGTGTCAATGGTCAGAGCATGGGCTCGGTATTGTCTTTGGCGGAGGCCTATACTTTGGAGCTGCGGGTGGAAGATCCCACGGACAGCGGCAGCACACAGGTGGAAGTGATCGGCAATGACAAAAAGGTTCTGTCCACCCACACCGTGACAGAGGGCCATCTGAGCATCCAGCTGCCGAAAAATGTGGATTATTGCTATCTGCGGCTGATACAGGCCGATGGAGATCGGGTGCTTACTGCGCCGGTGTGGATGACCAACTATGAAGACATGGGAATCCAAGCCTTCACCGGACCGGAGGAAGCGGCTGTGGATACGCCGGCCCAGCTGAAGCTGACACTGTATAACCAGGAGGAAAAGCCACTGGAAATTACCGAGGTGAGCTTGAATGGCCAGGCTGTTACAGATTTGACGCTGCCCATTTCTGTCGCCTCTGGGCAGACAAGGGATATTCCCCTCTGGCACACCTGCACAGAACCTGGGGCGGTATCGGTGACCGTGGTGGTGAAGGGAGCGGTGGAGGGCGTTTCCAAGACCTGGGAAAAAACGGTGACCATTCGCTGCCAGGCATCCCAGGAGAGCGACCTGCCGGAAGAGGTGACGGCGCTGGATCAGGTGCGTGCAGGAATGGATTTGGAAACCTACCGGGTGCGGGGCTATGTCACCGCCGGTACAGACAATCCCTATAACCGATTCCCGGACAGCTTGTACCTCCAGGATGACACCGGAGGCATTCAGGTGACGGCGTTCCTGGACCAAGACATCTCTGTGGGAACGCCCCTGGAAATTGTGGGCGTGCGAAAGCATGACGGGCAAAATATCGTGCTGGAGATGCTGCAATACCAGGTCCTGCCGGAGAGCAGCTACCGCTACGTGCCCAAAACCATGTCCTGCTCTGCCGCCATGAATGCGGCAGTTCACGGCGGACGGCTGCTGCAAGTGGAGGGAAAAGTACGACAGCTGCAACCCACTGCGGATGGAAAGGGTATCTGCTGGCTGGAAGTGGAGGATATTCGGGGAGAGCGGGGCAGAATTTTGATTGAGCCGTACATCAAGGCTGGCGCTACCGGACAAAACAGCCTTGCGCAGAAGATTCGCTTGGGGCGCACAGTCCGGGCAATGGGGCTGTGCCATCTGGACGAAAATGGAACGTGCGTGCTGCGGGTGCGCAACTGCGAGGAGGTCGTCGACGTCCCGCCCCTGCCGGATCCCAGCAACCCCAAAACAGAAGACCCGGCGGTCAAAATGCTGCTGTGGTGGAAAGGATAAGAATTTTTTAAGAAAAAGGAAAGGTTTTCTTCCGTATTTGTTTATATATCGTCCATAAACTGCTTGTATGCTAATACCATACAAGCCGCAAGGCAATGCCGAGGCTTTTCACCATAGATTCTACTTCCTTCCCTAAATTGAGAAACCCCCACTGCACACGCAGTGGGGGTTTTCTTGCAATATGGGGGAGTGCTGGATGGGGGGAGGTTGTGAAAAGAGACACCCGCCTGGATGTCTCTTTTCACTGGGGTATTCGGATGAAAAATGGGAACTTAGGGAGTAATCATGTCAATGCCACGCTGCAAGGTGTCGCCGTCGATGGCGCCGGTGGCCCGGGCGATGGCGGCACCCTGGCTGTCGATGAAATAGGTGGTGGGCAGAGAATAGGCCCCGTAGGTGTTGGCGGCATCCAGGTCGGTGTCGTAAAGCACCGGGAAGGTAAAGCCCTGCTCTTCAATGAAGGCGGCGGCTGTGTCCACCGTCTCCCGGGCACCGTCGGTCATGTTCACCATGAGAAATTGAACGTCCTCGCCCAGGGCTTCAAATTTTTCCTGGAAGTCCGGCATCTCGCTCTGGCAGGGGCCGCACCAGCTGGCCCAGAAGTTCAGCACAATGGGCTTTCCGGCGTAGTCAGACAGCTTGACGGCATTGCCCTCCCGGTCGTAGACAGTAAAGTCCGGGGCCGCAGGCGGGGCCTGGGTTTCCGTGGGGTTGGATGCGCCCGCCGGCTGGGTCTGCTGGGGCTGGGTAGCCAGCTGGGGATGGTCCATGCCCTGGCTCATCTGGGTATAGAGCACGTAAGCGCCGCCCATCAGCAGGACAAACACCAGCACCAAAATCAAAAGTACCTTTTTGTTGTTCATAGCAGGCTCCTTTCCGCAGCGGCCTTAGCTCAGCAGGCTGAGCAGACGGCCCAGCGTGCCGGTGGCCATCAGCACACCAATGAGGATCAGCAAAATTCCGCTGACCAGGTTGATCACCCGGTAGTGGCGCTTGACCCAGTTGAAGGCGGATTTCAAATAGTCGATCAGCACGGCGCTGAGCAGGAACGGAATGCCCAGGCCCAGGGAATAGGTCAGCAGCATCCCCATGCCTTCCAGCACATGTCCCTGCTGGGAGGCCAGCATCAGCGCCGAGCCAAGGAACGCCCCCACGCAGGGGGTCCAGCCCAGGGAGAAAATCACGCCGAATACCACGGCGGAGAAAAAGCCCAGCTGGGATTTGTCCATCCCCCGGCTGCTGCCGTGGAACAGGTTCAGCTTGATGACCCCCAAAAAGTTTAGTCCAAAGAAAATCACCACACCGCCGCAGAGGATGTTCACCGCCGTCTGATACTGCCGCAGAAAGCCGCCGATGGTTCCGGCCAAGGCTCCCATGGCCACAAAGACCAGGGTAAACCCGGTGACGAAGCCCAGAGCGCCCAGAAGGGTCTTCTTCATGCTCCGCTGGCCGCCGCCGGCAAAATAGGAGATGTAAATGGGCAGCATGGGCAGCAGGCAGGGGGACAGGAAGGTGATGATGCCCTCCAGGAAGGAAATTACATATTGCATCCGCCGTTACATCCTTTCGTGAAAAGTCCGGAAATCAGAAAGCCAATCAACCCTATGTACACCATGGTATTCACAGGATTGGCGGTGATGGCGCAGGTGCCTGTGGCGCACCCAGCCAAATTGTAGTAAATCAGTCCGGCCAGCGCACCGCCCAGGGTGAACAGGGTGGGCCGCAGCCAGGGAAGGTGTTTTTTCATACGCTGCCTCCTGCCAAAAATTCTTCGGCCATGTAGGCGGCCACGGCACCGTCAGACACGGCGGTGACCACCTGGCGCACCTGCTTGGTGCGCACATCGCCCACGGCGAACACACCGGGGAGGCTTGTCTGGGTGGATTCTCCTGCCACCACATAGCCGTGCTGGTTCAGCTCCAGCTGCCCCCGCACCAGCTCCGTGGCGGGGGTGCGGCCCACGCTGACGAACAGGCCATCGCAGGCAATGCGCTTGGTTTCCCCGGTTTTCAGGTTGGTCAGCTCCACGGCGGTCAGGCGGTCTTCGTGCTCCAGAGCGGTGACGGTGCTGTTCCACACCAGCTCCAGATTTTCCGCCGTTTCCAGGGCATTGTGATAGATTTTGGTAGCCCGCAGGGTGTCCCGGCGGTGAACCAGGTAGACCTTCTTGGCGACCCGGCTCAGCAGCAGCGCATCCGCCGCAGCGGTGTTGCCGCCGCCTACCACCACCACGGTTTTGCCCTTGTAGAACATGCCGTCGCAGGCGGCGCAGTAGGCAACGCCCCGGCCCAGCAGCTCCTGCTCCCCGGGAAGGCCCAGCACCCGAGGACCGGCCCCGGTGGCCAGCACCACGGTTTTGCCGAAGTAGGTGCCGTCGCTGGTGTGGGCAGCCTTGGGCTGTGCGGTCAGATCCAGGCTCTGGACCTCGGTGTATTCGGTTTGCGCCCCAAAGCGGTGGGCCTGCTGCTCCATCTGCATGGCCAGCTCATAGCCGTCTACGCCCTGGGAAAAGCCGGGATAGTTGTCGATTTGGAAGGTTTGAGCCATCTGGCCGCCGGCGGACAGCTTTTCCAGCACCAGCACGCTCAGCCCAGCCCGGGCGGCGTACAGGGCAGCGGTATAGCCGCCAGGGCCGCCGCCGACGATGAGCATATCATAGATCTTGGATTCCATAGCAGTTACCTCCTTGCAGAGTATTACGCTTCCAGCTCTAGGCTCTGGCGGATAAAGTCTTCAATCATGGCCTTGGATTCCGGGGCGACGATGGAGCCAAGCTCCTTGCCGTTCCGGTAAAGTACCAGCGTGGGAATGACTTCGATTTTTTCACGGTCCGCCAGAGCTTGCTCGGTATCGATGTTGACCTTGGCAGCGGTGAGCAGGTGGGCATAGTCCTGTCCGATTTTGTCGTACACCCCTTCGATTCGGCGGCAGTATCCGCACCAGGGTGCCCAGAAGTCCACCAGCAGAGGCTTTTCCTGCTGGATAAGGCGGTCAAATTCCTCTTGATTCAAATGCAGCATAGGGATTGCTCCTTTCCTGTTGTTCTCTTGATGAGCACAGTATACCCCAAATCCCGGCGGCGCTCCGTGATGAAATCACCCAATCTGGGAAAATCGGTTGACTTTGCCCCGGCGGGGCTGTATACTTTGTTACAATAAGAGGGGGACTGCATATGGCATTTCAAGATTATTTTACCATCTGGGACAAGCTTACTGCGGATCAGCAGCGCTGGGTATCCGACAGCATTCAGCATAGAACCATCAAAAAAGGGACCGTTGTGCACAACGGCAGCCTGGATTGCGCCGGGCTGCTGCTGATTGAGTCTGGCCAGCTGCGGGCGTATATGCTCTCCGATGAGGGCCGGGAAATCACCCTGTACCGGCTGTTTGACATGGATATCTGCCTGTTTTCCGCCTCCTGCATTATGCGCTCGGTGCAATTTGAAATCATCATCCAGGCGGAGAAGGATACCCAACTGTGGGTGATCCCGCCTCAGGTGTACAAGAAGCTGATGGAGGAGTCCGCTCCTGTGGCCAACTATACCAACGAGCTGATGGCAAGCCGCTTCTCCGAGGTGATGTGGCTGGTGGAGCAGATCATGTGGAAGAGCCTGGACAAGCGCCTGGCCGCCTTCCTGCTGGAAGAATCTGCCATTGAGGGAACGCCCACCCTGAAGCTGACCCACGAGATGATTGCCAACCACCTGGGCTCTCACCGGGAGGTCATCACCCGGATGCTGCGCTATTTCCAAAGTGAAGGCATGGTGCGCCTATCCCGCGGCACCGTCACCCTAACCGACGAAGACAAACTCCAAGCCCTATCCAACAACACCTAACGGCGGCCAGTGGCCGCTGACAATTGCGAGACTGTTACCCTGGCGGTAGACCACCACCGCTGGGGGTCACCCGGTTCGTTACAGCTCAATCGTTTGAACAAAAGGAACGTACTTTTCGTAGGGCGGGGGCATGCCCCCGCCGACCACGTGCGTTTACCACGGCACCTACCAAGTTCCTCCGCACCCAACTTGGCTCTCCCTCTGGGAGAGCTGGCACGGCACAGCGTAAAAATCACCGCCAGCGCCCAAAATTTATAGGCTAGCACAACAGCAGGGCACGGATGCCCTGCTGTTGTTTTGTATGCCAATTTTTGTAGGAGGAGAGAAATCGGTTGGAATTCCTGCCGCTGCTTACAGCTTGCAGGAGGCCACCAGCTGGTGGTCCTGGGGCAGGTGGAGGCTGTCGGCACTACCGCCGAAGGTCCAGTTCAGCTTGCCTGCCCAGTTTTCGGCCACGGCGGTGAAGTGGAGCAGGGCGGCGCCCATGCTCAAATCTCCGTCGGACAGGTTGGTGTACACATCCGGGCGGCGCACCAGGCTGATGCTGCCGTCGTGGAGCAGGAAGCCGTAGGCCTGCCGATTGAGATAGCTGGGGGACAGAGAGGCGGCGTACAGGCTTTCCCAGAGCATATCATCGTAGAAGCCGATATACTCGTTCAGCCCGGCGGTATTGCCCCAGGTGTTCAGACTGACCAGATCTTGGATGCCCCGCTTCGGCTCCATATACTGATGCTTGGCGGCCAGATCCACGTTGGACATGCTGAGGATGTTCAGCCGCAGGCGGCGAATGGTCTTCTTGCCGTAGCCAAAGGCGGCGATGGCGGCAACTTCCAGAGGAGAGTCGATGCCCAGCACGTCCTTGATTTCCTGGCTGCTCTTGAAGGACAGCCAGCAGCTGTCCAGACCCAGATCTGCGGCCTTGAGGATTAGATCCTCCATGACGCAACCGGCGTTCAGCTCTGCCAGAGGGTGGGACTGGGACATGAGAATCAGGTACTGGGGTGCGCCCACCAGGAAATCGTTGTATCCGGCGGCGCCTTCCAGAGCGGCCCGGGTAGCAGTGCCGAAGAAGTACAGCTCCGTTTCGATTTCGGGAACCAGCCGCCGCACGGCGGTGAGGTAATAGTCCTTCATATGCTCCAAGTCGGTGAAGCCCACCTGCTGTTCGGTGAATTCCCGGACGGACTTTCTATTTTGAATCAATGCACTGTAATTCATACCTGCGCCTCCTAAGTGTTTGGGTTTGATGGGATTATTGTACTGCCAATACAGGCGGTTTTCTGTGACAAAGTCACCGTTTTAGCTTCTGGCCATGCCGTCTACGCTGAGCACCACGCCGGTGATATAGGATGCCTCGTCAGACGCCAGGAACACGAAAGCGTTGGCAATGTCCTCGGGCTTTCCCAGCCGGCGCAGGGGAATGTTCTGGATCATCGGCTCGATGACTTCCTTGGGAACGGCCTTCATCATGTCGGTTTCCGTGATGCCGGGAGCCACGGCGTTGACCCGAATGCCCTTAGGCCCAAGCTCCCGGGCCAGGGACACCGTCAGGCCATTGACGGCGAATTTGGAAGCAGGATAGGCAAAACCGCTGGGCTGGCCGGAGATGCTGACCATGGAGGAGGTGGACAGAATGACACCGTGCCCACGGGCCACCATGCACTCGCTGGCTGCCCGGGTGGCGTTGAATACGCCCTTGACGTTCAAATCCATCACCTTGTCATAAGTTTCTTCGGTGTATTCCATAAAGGGAGTCCGCTCTGATACACCAGCGTTGTTCACCAGAATGTCCACACAGCCATAGCGCTGGGTAGCCTCCCGGAAAGACTGACGCACGGAGCTCAGGTCCGCCAGATTGGGACTGATGCCGGCCACCGTGGCGTGGGGATATTTCTGCCGCAGCTGTTCCACGGCCTTATCTGCCGAAGCCTGGGTGCTGGCAGTGAGGATCACCGTTGCACCCTCCTGTAAAAACTTTTCCGCAGTAGCCAGTCCAATGCCACGGCTGCCGCCGGTAATAATCGCAACTTTATCTTTCAGTCTCATAAATGAGTACCTCCTTGCTTTGGATGGCCTTATTATATGCCGAGCAGCGGCAGCGCTCCGTGATAAAATCACCGAAGGAGGCGGAAAAATTGACAATGGACAATTGCGGCAACGCCGCCTTGCCTCTCCCTATGGGAGAGGTGCCCAGTGCCCACACTGGGCGGAGAGGGCCTTCCGTCTGGTACCACAGGAAAAGCTTTCTGCACACGGTCGTCCGGGTTTGGCTTCCCCCTCGGGGCGAGCAGTCAAAAATCTTTGATTTTTGACTGATGAGGGGCGGAAACGTTGGTTTTTCGCTGCTGGTGGCAGCGTTTGTGCTGTTACCCGCTCAGTCACGGCTGCGCCGTGCCAGCTCTCCCAGAGGGAGAGCCAAGTTGGGTGCTTTTCGTTGGTGGGTGCGTTTTATTTTTGGTGCATCCGTTTCGTGAGGTTTCGCCGTTCCTCATCCGTCTCGCCTGCGGCGAGCCACCTTCCCCCGGGGGAAGGATTTTTTGTCCGTCAACTACCACGTAGCGAATCGGGTGACCCCCAATGGTGTGAGTCTACCGCCTTGGTATCAGTCTCGTAACTGACAGCGGCGGCACGCCGCCAGGAGTTGGGCCAGCTGGGGGCGGTCCCAGATGACGGGGACGGGGTAGAGAGGATTGGCTTCCCGGAAGGCCCAGTCGGCCATTTTGGGGATGTCCTCGCTGCGAATCTCCGGGAAGGCTTCCGGCAGGCCCATTTGGCGGTTCAGATTGCGAATCCAGTCCAGAAACGCCTGGGCCAGGGCGGCATCGCTGCTGCCCTCCATGCCGCAGGCCCGGGCCAGCGCCGCCAGCTGCCGGTGAACCTTCGGCCCGTAGGCTTCCAGAACCAAGGGGAGCAGCACCGCCATGGCCAGCCCGTGGGGAATGCCGTAGACACTGCCCAGGGTGTGGCCCAGGGCGTGGACATAGCCCACACAGCCCCGGGTGAAGGCCCGTCCGGCGCAGAAGGCCGCCTGCTGCATGTTCTGCCGGGCCTCCAAATCCTGGCCGTTTTCATAGGCGGTGCGCAAATTGCCGTGAATCAGCCTTACAGCCCGCAGGGCCAGCTCCTCCTCCACAGGGGTGTTGTAGGTGTGATTGAGATACGCTTCCACGGCGTGGGTCAACGCATCCATGCCGGTGATGGCGGTGAGATGGGGCGACAGTCCAACGGTGACGGCGGCATCCAAAACGGCGTAAGCGGGAATCAGCCGGGGGTCGTTGATGGAAGCCTTTCGCCCGGTGTTCGAATCGATGATGACGGCAGCCAGGGTGGTTTCGGAACCGGCTCCGGCAGTGGTGGGAATGGCTACCAGCGGCGGCACCCGGCGGCGCACCTTCAGCAGACCTTGCAGCTGGGCCACGGTTTTCTTCGGCTGGGCGGCCCGGGCGGCAATGGCCTTGGCGCAGTCGATCCGGGAGCCGCCGCCAAAGGCCACGATGCTCTGGCAGTGGTTTTCCTGATAGGTCCGAAAGCCCAGCTCCACATCCTGACTGGTGGGGTCGGAGCGGTCGTAGGTAAGCAGGGTGTGGCGAATCCCGGCCCGGTCCAGGCTGTCCAGCAGGGGCTGAACCTGACCACGGCGAACCATTCCCGCTCCCGTGACCACCAAAACATCCTGCAAGCCCCCTTGCCGGAGAAATTCCCCCAGATGGGCGATCTGCCCAGGGCCTTCCAGGCACTGGGGGGTGCGGTAGGGCAGCAGGTAGTTGCCCAGCTTCAGCGCCAGCTGAACGCAGCGGCAGGCGCAGGTGAGGACTTTGTGGGAATCAGACATGGGAAAACCTCCTGATTTTGTGCAAAAGCGGATGGAATCATGCTGCTATTGTATCCCAATCCCGACAGCATTGCAAGCCGGATTTTGCCGCCCTACGGAAAGTCCACAAAGGCCACACCAGTCTGCGGACTGGTTCGCAATGACCGCGTTTAACATGCAGAAAAACAGCCCGCCAGTTACCTGGCGGGCTACCTGGCGGGCTGTTTGTTTGATTTGGCTTTGTTAGGAAGTGCTTACTTGCCGGCGTTGGCGATCTGAGCGGCCACTTCGTCAGCGAAGTTCTCTTCCTTCTTCTCGATGCCCTCACCCTTGATGTAGTGGATAGCATCGACGAAGGTCACCTTGCCGCCCAGCTTCTTGGCAGCATCGGCGATGTAGCCCTCCACGCTGCCCTGGAACAGGTCAGCACGGACGAAGTCCTGCTGCAGCAGGCAGCTTTCCTTATAGAAGGCGTTGATCTTACCGGCGGCGATCTTCTCCTTGATCTGAGCGGGCTTGGAAGCCATCTTGGGATCGTTGTCCATCAGAGCGACCTGGACCTGCAGCTCGTGGTCCACGTCAGCCTGGGGCACCATGTTCTTGTCCCAGTACTTGGGGTTCATAGCAGCGATCTGCATAGCCACGTTCTTGCCGATCTCGGTGACATCGATGTCGCCTTCCACAGCCAGGTTCACCAGAACGCCGTGGGTGCCGCCAGCGTGAACATAGGCGACAGAGGTGTTCTCGGGGAAGCGGGCGAAGCGGCGGATCTGCATGTTCTCGCCGATGGACATGACCTTCTCCTGCATGATCTCGGTGACGGTCAGGTTGGTGCCGGGGTAGGTGCAGGCCTTCAGAGCGTCCACATCAGCGGGAGCATCGGTGGCCACGATGGTAGCCAGGTTCTTCACCAGGTCCAGGAAAGCGTCGGTCTTGGCGGCGAAGTCGGTCTCGGAGTTGACCTCGATGACCACGCCCACGCCATTGATGACAGCGGCGTAAGCCACGCCCTCAGCAGCAACACGGTCAGCCTTCTTGGCAGCCTTGGCCAGGCCCTTTTCACGGAGCCAGTCAACAGCCTTGTCCATATCGCCGTCGGTGGCCTGCAGGGCCTTCTTGCAGTCCATCATGCCGACGTTGGTCATTTCACGGAGCTTCTTAACGTCCTGTGCGGTAAAAGCCATGTTCGTATCCTCCTAATGTGTTATCTGTAAATTACTCAGCGACGGTCTCGTCAGCGGTCTCGGCGGCAGCAGCGGCATCCTCGCCCTGACGGCCCTCGATGGCGGCGTTGGCCATGGTGGAGGCGATCAGACGGATGGCACGGATGGCATCGTCGTTGCCGGGGATGACGTAATCGATCTCATCGGGGTCGCAGTTGGTGTCCACGATGGCCACGATGGGGATGTTCAGCTTGCGGGCCTCAGCGATGGCGTTGCGCTCCTTGCGGGGGTCAACGATGAACAGAGCAGCGGGCAGCTTCTTCATTTCCTTCACGCCGCCCAGGTACTTCTCCAGCTTGGCAATCTCGCCCTGGTGCTTGATGACTTCCTTCTTGGGCAGCATGGCGAAGGTGCCGTCCTCTTCCATCTTGCGCAGCTGAGCCAGACGGTCGATACGGGTACGCATGGTGCGGAAGTTGGTCAGCATACCGCCCAGCCAACGGGCGTTGACGTAGTAACCGCCGCAACGGGCAGCCTCTTCCTTGATAGCGTCCTGAGCCTGCTTCTTGGTGCCCACGAACAGCACGTAGCCGCCATTGGCGGAGATGTCCCGCACGAAGTTGTAAGCCTCTTCCAGCTTCTTCACAGTCTTCGCCAGGTCGATGATGTAGATCCCGTTACGCTCGGTGTAGATGTAGGGAGCCATCTTGGGGTTCCAGCGGCGGGTCTGGTGACCGAAGTGCACGCCGGCCTCCAGCAGTTGTTTCATAGATACGACAGCCATTTTGAATTTCTCCTTTTGTTTTTTCCTCCACCCCGATCATCCCGTGCGGCCCGCCGGAAAACCGGCACAGGGGCGGCACGATCCCCGGGTGTGTGGTTTACAGTGTCACGGGCAAGGCCCATGCCGATTCATTATACTGGATGATGGGCGGAATTGCAAGTAGTATTTCCAAAAAAAGTCCATAAAATTATTCCCGGGATGCAGGGGCGGTTTCGTGAGGAATTTGCCGGATTTTCCCTTATCGCCCTCTGGCACAGGGACGGGGGGCACGGCACTGGTCCGGTTTGACATCCACCAGCACAATATCGGGGCCGATTTTTTGGATGCAGTTCCAGGGCAGAATGTAGTCCTCCCGGCCTGGGGCCAGCCCCCACATGCGGCAGGGGCCGGGAACCACAATGGCCTGCACCGTACCCTGGGGCAGCTCCACCAGCACATCGCTGACAAATCCCAGCCGCTGGCCGGTTTGAATGCAGATGACCTCCTTGCATTGCAGGTCGCTGAATTTCAAGGCCATACAACCCCCTCCTTGCATAGATTCCTCACAATCTATGCAGGCAGGAGCTTGGGTATGCAGAAGGTTACTGGGTAATGCTGATGGATTTGCGCATGGCGCCGATGGCCCCTTTTTCCAGCCGGGACACCTGGGCCTGGGAGATGCCCAGGGTGCTGGCCACCTCCATCTGGGTTTTTCCGTCGTAAAACCGCAGAGAAAGGATCTGCTTTTCCCGGGGCGGCAGGGCCTGGAAGGCGGAGCGCAGGGTGATGTGTTCCATCCAGTGGGCCTCGGTGTTTCGGGTGTCCCGGACCTGGTCCATCACGGTCAGCGGGTCGCCGCCGTCGGCATACACCGGGTCATACAGGCTCACCGGAGCGCAGACGGCATCCAGCGCTTGGCTGACATCCTCCAAGGGAATGGAAAGTTCATTGGCAATTTCTTCCAAAGTTGGCTCCCGGCCCAGGCGGATGGTCTGGGCCTCCTTGCATTGCAGCACCCGGTAGGCCACGTCCCGGATGGACCGGCTCACCCGGATGGCGCTGTTGTCCCGCAGATACCGCCGGACCTCTCCGGCAATCATGGGCACGCCGTAGGTAGAAAAACGCACCTGCTTATCCGGGTCAAAGTTGGAAATAGCCTTGATCAGGCCGATGCACCCCACCTGAAACAGGTCATCGGGATTCTCACCCCGCTTGTCAAAGCGCTGGATCACCGACAGCACCAGGCGCAGGTTGCCCTCAATCAGCGCCTCCCGGGCGGAATCATCCCCCTGTTTGGCCCGGCGCAGAAGCAAGTCCATCTCCTGCTGAGACAGCACCCGCAGCCGGGCTGTGTTTACACCGCAGATTTCTACTTTTCCCTGCATGGTATCCTCCTTGACGGCCTCCAGGGGCCGTGAGCTTTGGAACAGGCCCAAGGGCCTTGGCTTTAGTATGCCCCGCAGCGGCAGGATGATACCTGGGAAAACTTTGGCGGTTTTTCACAAAAAATTTCGGACGGTGGAACATGGCGGATGGGGTTTGATGCGGTATTTTCAAAATCTGTAAACTTTTTTACAGGGTTTTGTCAAGGGCAGGCGAAGTCCAGGCGGGCAGGGAAGAGGTGCTTTGCCAAACTTGTGAACAAAATATGCACAGACCGTGACGGATTTCTCCACAAGGGCCATCCACAGCGGAAAACAGGAAAATACCTGTTGATAACTCCGAGTTTTCCACATTCTCCACAGTCCTATCCACAGGGGTTATCCACAAGCTTTCTCACTTGTGGAAACCCACTTTTCCCCTGTGGAAGCGTCTTCGACGCGTGCCGAGGAATTTCTCACTTTTTTGGTGCTGTGGTTTTTTACCATAGCAATTTTTTTGTGCAAAAATATCCCCTTGACAAGCCGGGGGCAGAAGGCGGGAAAATGCGCTGATTTTCGACAGGGAGATTTTCTGCCGTCCCATTTGGGGCAGGAGAGCGGAAAAAAATGAAAAATAGGACTTGATTTTAGGAGGGAAAAGCGCTATAATGTGTACCCGTATGGATAACAAACGCAAGGAGGTGGAATCTATGCCCAACATTAAGTCCTCTAAGAAGGATGTCATTACTTCCAAGATCGCTTATGAGAAGAACAAGGCTGACAAGTCTGCGCTGAAGACCAACCTGAAGAAGTTCGACGCCGCTCTGGTGTCCGGTGACAAGGCTAACGCCGAGGCTGCTTACAAGCAGGCTGTTAAGGCTGTGGACCAGGCTGTTGTCAAGGGTCTGCTGCACAAGAACAACGCTGCCCGTAAGAAGAGCAGCATGACGCTGAAGCTGAACCAGCTGGCCTGATTTCTCTGAAAATATCTCCCTCCCGGCTTGCCCGGAGGGAGTTTTTTCATTTTTACCCTGCTTGTCGAATCAAGGGGCAAGAAATTCGTTGCTTTCCTGCGGGTGTTTGCTATAATTATAGAATATAGAAGGAAAAGGCAGGTGCAGACCATGGCGCAGCTGACAGACCCGGTGACCATCCTCAAGGGGGTGGGGCCCGCTCGGGCGAAGCAATTTGCCAATTTGAATATTTTCACCCTGGGGGATTTGCTCTGCCATTTCCCCAGAGGCTACGAGGACCGCTCTCAGCTGGTGACCATCGACCATCTGGAAGTGGACAAGCCCGCCTGCTTCCGGGCCATGGTGATGAACACGCCCCGGACCAGCCACGTCCGCAAGGGGCTGGACGTGACCAAGGTGCAGGTGGCAGACCATACGGCGAGACTGAGCCTGACGTTTTTCAATTCCAAATTTGCAGCCGAGCAACTGCAATATGGCGCAGAATACATTTTCTACGGGGCGGTTTCCGGGGATTTCGTGGGCTACAACATGACAAACCCCACCTTTGAAAGCCCGGAAGCCCCGGCAGTGACCACCCGGCGGGTGCTGCCCATCTATCCGCTGACGGCGGGGCTGAGCAATGCGGCAGTGCTCCGGGCGGTGCGGCAGGCTCTAGCCATCTGCGACCCGCCGGCGGAAATCCTCCCGGAGCCAGTGCGCTCGGCTTATCAAATCCTTCCCGCCAGCGTGGCCTATCAGGCTATTCACGAGCCGGAATCCATGGCCCAGGCGGAGCAGGCCAAAAAGCGGCTGGTGTTTGAGGAGTTTTTCGTATTCTCCGCCGGGCTTTCCCTAATGCGGGCCAGCCGTGCCCAGAAGAAAACCCAGCCCTATGCCGATTTGGATTTGGCGGCGTTTTATGAAGCGCTGCCTTTCCGACTCACCGGGGCGCAGAACCGGGCCATTGGGGATATCTTGCAGGATTTTGCCCGGGGCGCTCCCATGAACCGGCTGGTTCAGGGAGATGTGGGCAGCGGCAAAACCATGGTGGCCGCCGCCGCCATCTTCTGCGCTGCCCGAAATGGACGGCAGTCAGCGCTGATGGCCCCCACGGAAATCCTGGCGGAGCAGCACGCCGCTTCTTTGGAAAAGCTATTGTCCCCGCTGGGCATTTCCGTGACCCTGCTCACCGGCTCCATGACCCCCAAGCAGAAAAAGCAGGTGCGCCAGGACCTGGCGGAGGGCCATGTCCGGGTGGCGGTGGGCACCCACGCCCTGCTCACCGATGCCACCCAGTTTCAAAATCTGGGGCTGGTGGTGGCGGACGAGCAGCACCGCTTCGGCGTGGCCCAGCGCAGCCGCCTGTCGGAAAAGGGCGAGGACCCTCACCTGCTGGTGATGTCGGCCACCCCCATTCCCCGGACCCTGGCGCTGCTGATGTACGGCGATTTGGAGGTGTCCATTCTGGACGAGCTGCCCCCAGGCCGGGAGCCGGTGGAGACGTTCCTGGTGGGGGAGAGCTACCGGGCCAGAATCAATGCCTTCATCCGCAAGCATGTGGAGCAGGGCCACCAGTGCTTCGTGGTCTGCCCAGCGGTGGAGGAAAACCAGGAGCTGGGGGTGAAAGCGGCCTCGGCTTGGGCGGAGACGTTGCAGCAAACCGTCTTCCCGGATTTGCGGGTGGCGCTGCTCCACGGTCAGATGAAGGCTGCTCAGAAGGAGCAGACCATGGCGGCATTTGCCAAGGGGGAAGCCGACGTTCTGGTGGCAACTACCGTCATTGAGGTGGGGGTGGATGTGCCCAACGCCACCTTGATGGTGATCGAGGATGCCGACCGGTTCGGCCTTTCCCAGTTGCACCAGCTTCGGGGCCGGGTGGGCCGGGGACAGGCCAAAAGCTACTGCATCCTCACCACCCACACCCGCAGCCCGGAGACCATTCGGCGGCTGAAAGCCCTGTGCAAAACCACCGACGGCTTCCGCATTGCGGAGGAGGACCTGCGGCTGCGTGGCCCCGGAGATTTCTTCGGTTCCCGGCAGTCGGGTCTGCCTGCGTTCCGGGTGGGGGATTTGAGCTTCGATTTGGAAACCTTAAAGCAGGCTCAGGCGGCTTCGGCCCAGTGGATCGACACCTTGGGCACGTCCCAAACCCCGGAGGCCCAGGCTCTGCGTCAGCGGATTGGGGAATTGTTCCGCCGGGCAGAGGGGACGATGAACTGAGCACCGCCTCAAGAAAAGTTTGGATTGACGAAACGGGAAAAATATGGAATAATAGACTTTCCCTTGAGAAAGGAAGGATGATTACATATGAAAAAATCATGGATTGCGTCGCTGCTGCTGGCGTGCCTGCTGGTGCTGACACTGGCCCCCGCAGCTGCGGCAGAGACGGATGCGTCCGTATTGGACCGCAATATTGGCAGCGGCAGCTGCGGCGAGGGGATTACCTGGTCCCTGGACGGGTATACCCTGACCATTACCGGCAGCGGCGAAATCACCGAAGCGCCCTGGGCTGACCACAAAGACCACATTGAGAAAATTGTCCTTACCGGCGGCATTACCAAAATCTGCGATGAGGCGTTCTCCGGCTGTGACCGGGTGGAGGAAGTGGATTTTGGCAGCGACCTGGTGGAAATCGGCGCGCGGGCTTTCTATAATTGCAAGGACTTGCCCTATATCCATGTCCCGGCTACGTTCCGCAAGTTTGGCAAGGAGGCCTTCCGGGGCTGTGATGAGCTGAAATACGTCTACTGCGACGGCGGCATGCCCCGCTTTGATGACAGCTGCCTGTGGACAGGCAACTACATCAGCGTGTTTTATCCCACCAACAATCCCTGGGGATACGAGTACTATTCTCCTTTGGTGAACAGCTACGGCGGGAATCTGGGGATTATGATGGGCAACTTTGACGCCTCTGCCGTGGCGGAAAATTTGGCCCAGCTGGAAGCAAAGAAGAACGGGGAAACCCAGCCTGAGACGGAAGCTGCCGAGGAAACAAAGCCTGTGGAAACCAAAGCGGCCACAGAGCCTACCGTGCCGCCGACAACCGAGCCGGTCACCGTTCCCACCACGGCTCCGACGACTGCTCCCACGACGGCTCCCACCACCGAGCCGACCACCGTTCCCACCACGCAGCCCCAGACGGAACCCACCACCATCCCCACCACCGTGCCGGAAACCACTCAGGAGACCCAGCCGGATGTGATGGAGCGGGTAGGCGGCGACGGCTGGATGGGCGTAGTGCTCATTGCGGCGGTGCTGACCTTCCTGCTGGTAGGTGCACTGATTTTCCGGGCCGGCAGCCATAAGGGTGGAAAGTACTCCTGATTGGCTGCTAAATTCAAATATTCTTAACATCTTCCGGGAAAATCACCCATTTTGTGGTTTTCCCGGAAGCTTTTTTGTTTGGAACAGAAAAAATAAAAAAGTAGTTGTAAGTTTCGGAAAAATGATGTAAAATAACATGAAGTGTAAATTGAAAAATTGTGCGAACAGCACGTTTTTGGAGGTATTCTATATGGAAAAACCCATCGTATTGGTTATTATGGACGGTGTCGGCAAGGGCGACGGCGGCAGCGGTGATGCCGTTAAGGTGGCAAACACCCCCACTCTGGACCGGCTGCTGGCAACCTGCCCCCATACGTATCTGAAGGCCCACGGCACTGCCGTTGGTCTGCCCAGTGATGAGGATATGGGCAACTCCGAGGTGGGCCACAATGCTCTGGGCTGCGGCCAGGTGTACTCTCAGGGTGCCAAGCTGGTGGGCGAGTCCATCGAAAATGGTGCGCTGTATGCCTCCCAGACCTGGAAGGACCTGGTGGCCAACGCCCAGTCCGGCAAGGCGATGCATTTTTTGGGGCTGCTGTCTGACGGCAATGTCCACTCCAACATCCACCACCTGATTGCGCTGCTGCGCCAGGCCCATGCCGAGGGTGTGAAGAAGGTTTATTGCCACATTCTGCTGGACGGCCGTGACGTGCCTGCTACCTCTGCACTGGAATATGTGGATATGCTGGAAACCGTCCTGGCGGAGCTGAACACCGAGGGCTGTGACTATGCCATCGCCTCCGGCGGCGGCCGTATGCAGATTACCATGGACCGTTACGAAGCCAACTGGGCCATGGTGGAAGCCGGCTGGCGCACCCATGTCCAGGGCCAGGGCCGTCAGTTCGCTTCTGCCAAGGAGGCCATCGAGACCTACCGGGCTGAGACCGGCTGCATCGACCAGGACCTGCCTGCTTTCGTGGTGGCAAGAGACGGCGCTCCCGTGGCTAAGATTGCCAACGGCGACAGTGTGATCCTCTTCAACTTCCGGGGCGACCGTGCCCAGGAAATTTCCCTGGCGTTCGACCGCAAGGACTTCGACAAGTTCGACCGGGGCGATTACACCGGCGTAAAGTTTGCCGGTATGCTGCAGTATGACGGCGACCTGAACATCCCCGAGCACTATCTGGTGCAGCCGCCTGTCATCAAGAACACCCTGACCGAGGTGCTGTGCGCCGCCGGTGTTCACGAGTATGCCCTGTCCGAGACCCAGAAATTCGGTCACGTGACCTATTTTTGGAACGGCAACCGCTCCGGTAAGGTCTGCGAGGATCTGGAGGTATACGAGGAAGTGCCCTCTGACGTGATTCCCTTCGAGCAGGCTCCTGCTATGAAGTCCAAGGAAATCACCGAGAAGATGGTGGCGAACATGGCTTCCAAGAAGTTCCAGTTCCTGCGCTGCAACTACCCCAACGGCGACATGGTGGGACACACCGGCGTGATGGATGCGGTGGTTTACGCCATGGAGTGCGTGGACAAGGGCCTGGCTGCCATTCTGGAGGCTGCGGACAAGTACGGCTACACCGTGCTGATCACCGCTGACCACGGCAACGCCGACCAGATGACCGAGACCAAGAAGGGCAAGACTTCTGTGCGCACCGCCCACTCTCTGAACCCGGTGCCCTTCATCATCTATGACAAGGATCACACCTGGACCATCCGGGAGGGCAACTATGGCCTGGCCAACGTGGCACCCACCATTGTCAAGATGATGGGCCTGACCGCTCCTGACTGCTGGGAAGATAGCATGATTTGAGTAAACCAGGGAATGCAGGCGGAAGGCCCTCTGCCCAGGCCTGCGTTCCCGCTACGCAATAATTTAGGAGGTTTTGATATGGTTCGTCACGAAAACGAAAATGGCAGCATCAACGTCAGCACCAATGTCTACACCGACATTGTGGGCACTGCCGCTACCAACTGCTTCGGTGTCAAGGGTATGGCCGCACGGAGCCTGTCTGACGGCGTGTACCACCTGCTGCGCAAGGAGTCTGTGGGCAAGGGCGTGAAGGTCCAGTTCAACGAGGACAACTCCATTTCCATCGACCTGCATATCATTGTGGATAACAACGTGAACCTGAATGCTGTGGGCGCTTCCATCATTTCGGAGGTCCGCTATGTGGTGACCCAGTGCACCGGTACCCAGGTTCGGGACGTGAATGTTTACGTCGATTCTATGGTGATCGACTAACGAATTCGGAGGGAAGTCAAATTGAAGCAAGTTATCAACGGCGCTGATTTTCGCAGAATGATGATCAGCGCAGCTGCCGCAATCGAGATCAACAAGCAGGCGCTCAATGAGCTGAACGTGTTCCCTGTTCCCGATGGCGACACCGGTACCAATATGTCCATGACCATCAACGCTGCCGCAGCCGATTTGCGCAAGGCTGAGGACCCGGATCTGGGCCAGGCAGCGAAGATTGCAGCCTCTGCCATGCTGCGGGGCGCCCGGGGCAACTCCGGCGTGATTTTGTCTCTGCTGCTGCGGGGTATCTCCAAGAAGCTCAAGGACTTGCAGACCACCGACGGTGTGCTGTGGGCTCAGGCTCTTCAGGAGGGCGTGGACGCTGCTTATAAGGCCGTTATGAAGCCTGCCGAAGGCACCATCCTCACCGTGGCCCGTCTGGCTGCTGCCAAGGCTGCGGAGGCTGCCCAGGAGAACAACTACATCGAGTTTGTCCATGAGGCAGCTGTGGCGGAAGCCAAGGTGGCGCTGGCTGACACCGTCAACCAGAACCCGGTGCTGAAGAAGGCCGGCGTTGTGGATGCCGGCGGCAGAGGCTGGCTGGTGGCTCTGGAAGCCATGCTCTCCTCCATCCAGGGCGAGGATGTGGTGGTTCCTGAGGACGGCGAGCAGTCCGAAACCAAGGATGCGGCGGATTTTGCCGATTTTGACACCGGCGACATCACCTTTGCCTACTGCACCGAGTTCATCATCGACCGGGAGAACGACAAGGACCCGGAGGAGCTGCGCAGCTTCCTGGCTGGCCTGGGCGACTGCCTGGTGCTGGTGGACGACGAGGAGATCATCAAGGTCCACGTCCACACCAACGACCCCGGCATGGCTCTGAGCGAGGCTGTGAAGTACGGCTCTTTCGTCACCGTGAAGATTGAGAACATGCGCCTGCAGCACACCGAGAAGGTGATGTCTGAGCAGGAGCTGGCACCGAAGATCGCAGAGCCGGAGAAGCCCCTGGGCGCCGTGTCCGTCTGCGCCGGTGAGGGCCTGGCGGATGTGTTCACCAACCTGGGCGTGGATGCCATCATTTCCGGCGGCCAGACCATGAACCCAAGCACCCAGGACATTCTGGAAGCGGTGAACCGGGTCCCGGCAGAAACCGTGTTCGTGCTGCCCAACAACAAGAACATCATCATGGCTGCGGAGCAGGTGGATGCCCTGACGCCCAAGAACGTGGTGGTGCTGCCCTCCAAGACCGTTCCCCAGGGTGTGACGGCGATGCTGAACTTCAACCCCGAGGGCACCGTGGAGGAAAATGTGGAGGCCATGACCGAGGCTCTGGGCACGGTGGAGACCATGCAGATCACCTACGCCGCCCGTAACTCCGACTTCGACGGCTACGACATCCATGAGGGTGACTACCTGGCTCTGTACGGCAGCCAGCTCTTTGGCACCAGCCAGGATATCAAGGTGCTGCTGCGCTCCCTGGCCGAGAAGGTTCGGGACGAGGGCAAGGAATATATCACCATCTACTACGGTGCTGACGTGAAGGAGAAGCATGCCCAGAAGGCAGCGGACCTGTTTGCGGACGTCTGCCCCGATGCCGATGTGAACCTGCTCCGTGGCGGCCAGCCGGTGTACTATTACCTGATTTCTGCGGAATAATTCTGACAGGAATCTGACTTACAGACTGAAAAAGTGCTGCCTGGGCATTCTGCTGGAATGCCCAGGCATCTGGAAGCCCGCCGCCCCCTGGGCGGCGGGTTGGTCTTTCATCTTCAGCCATGGGAGGAACCCCCTATGCGTCAGTTTCCCAAAGGCGGTATTCTGGGCCGGGTGGCCCATGCTGCGCAGACGGTGCATCAGATGCACATTCCGCTTCATGCGGGTTATACGGCTTACTTCTTGATATTGTCGGTGTTTCCGGCGCTGCTGCTGGTGCTGAGTATGCTGCGGTATACCGGCTTGCAGGTGGAGGCTTTGATTGAGCTGCTGCGGGATTTCCTGCCCCAGGCGCTGATGGGCGCTGTGGAGGAGCTGGTGTACAGCACCTACCTCCATTCCAACGGTGCCGTGGTGGGTGTGGCGGCGATCACTGCCCTGTGGTCTGCCAGCCGCGGCGTTTACGGCTTGCTGCAAGGGCTGAATGCCATTTACGGTGTGTCGGAGAATCGGGGCTATTTCTACACCCGGGCCATTAGCGTGGTGTATATGTTCCTGTTTTTGCTGGTTCTGCTGCTGACGCTTTTTCTGCATGTATTTGGCGGAACGCTGCTGAATATGCTGACGATGGTTGACAATCCGGTGGTGATTTTCCTGGTGGATTTAATCGACTTCCGGTTTTTCCTGCTGCTGGTGCTGCAAAGCGTGATTTTCACCGTCATGTTTATGACCTTACCTAACAAGCGCAACCGCTTTCTGGACAGTCTGCCCGGCGGCGTGCTGGCCAGCTTGGGCTGGCTGGTGTTTTCGGATTTGTATTCGATTTATGTGGAAAACTTTTCAAGCTACGCCAATATCTACGGTTCTGTCTATGCCATTGCGTTGAGCATGCTGTGGCTGTACTGCTGCATGAGCATCCTGTTCTATGGCGGGGCGCTGAATCGGTATCTTATGGACAGAAGTGCCGTGTGATTGTTTCAAATATGGAGCAATTGTAAACTTTCCGTGTGTTTACGGCGTGTTCACACTTTTTTGCTAGGATGAGGAGAAAAAGGAGGGGTTTGGGGTGTTTGGTTATGTAACAGCCAGCTGGAAGGAGCTGACCCAGCCGCAGCAGCAGCGCTATGGCAGTGTCTACTGCGGCATCTGCCGCCAGCTGCGGGAGAATTTCGGCAATGTCTCCCGGATGGTGCTGAGCTATGACATGGCCTTTCTGGCCCTGCTGCTGATGAGCCTGTATGAGCCGGAGGAGACCGATGGCAAGGACAGCTGCATCGCCCATCCGATTACAAAGCGGCCTTGGGTGGACAATACCTTTGTCCGCTATGCGGCGGATATGAACCTGGCCCTGGCCTATTACAACTGCCTGGACGACTGGCAGGACGATAAAAAGCATGCCTCCAAGTGGATGGCTGCCAACCTGGAAAAGCATTTGGACCAGGTACACCAGCGCTATCCCCGGCAGTGCGATGCCATTGCCCACAGCATCCGCCGTCTGGGGGAGCTGGAAGCGGCCCGCTGCCCCAACCCGGACGAGCCGGCACGGGTGTTTGGCGACCTGATGGCGAGCCTGCTGACCTATCAGGAGGATATGTGGGCACCCCAGCTGGGGCAGATGGGCTTCCATCTGGGCCGGTTTATCTACCTGCTGGATGCGGCGCTGGACTATGACAGCGACCGCCGCAAGGGCAAGTATAACCCCTTCGTCTCCATGGGTGCCGGGAAGAACTGGCAGAGCTGGGAGGAGTATCTGGTGCTGGCCATGGGCCGGTGCACCGACTGCTTCGAGCGGCTGCCCCTGGTCCAGGACAAGGAAATTTTGGACAACATCCTATACAGCGGGGTGTGGATGAATTACAGAAGAAGAAGGAAAGAGGAGGATCAGCCCAATGATCGATGATCCTTATAAGGTGCTGGGCGTCAGCCGGGATGCCAGCGATGAGGAAATCAAGCGGGCCTACCGGGCCTTGGCGAAAAAATACCACCCGGATCTGAATCCCGGTGACCAGGAGGCCGCCCGGAAGATGCAGCAGGTGAACGCAGCCTACGAGCAGATCAAAAACCCGGAGAAGGCCCAGCAGACGAACCAAGGTGGCTATGGCGGGTATTATGACCCCTTTGGCGGCTATCACCAGCAGAGCTACACCGGTAGCCAGACCACGGACCAGTACCAGCAGGCGGCGGCCCAGTACATCCGCTTCGGCCGCTTCCAAGAGGCGCTGAATGCCCTGAGCAGTTCCACAGACCACGATGCCCAGTGGTACTACCTCAGCGCCGTGGCCAACGACGGCCTGGGCAACCAGGTGACAGCCCTGGAGCACATCCGCCGGGCTGTGAGCATGGACCCCCAGAATTTGGAATACCAGCGGGCGCTGGACCGCATCGAATCCGGCGGCACAGCCTACCGCCAGCAGGCGGGAAATTTCCGTGGCTTCTCCATGGGCGGCGACCCCTGCACCAATCTGTGTATGTGCTATCTGTGCAATTTGTTCTGCTGCGGCGGCCGCGGCTGGTTCTGCTGCTGCTAAGCGTGCGGCCAGCACGACAGGAATCGTTCCTGCGGCAAAACCCTTCTCTAGGCGGGGAATCCAAGTTGCGCTTGGTAACGCTATGTTAGTAAAAAATGAGGGACTGCATTTGCAGTCCCTCGCAGATTGTCAAAAAAGTGCCTCGCAGAGTTCGCCGCCGTAGCGGCGAATAAAGTCAAATCCATTTTCGACCGGGGCGTGTACCTGGGCGAAAATACTTATCAGGCTGCAAGTGTGGAATTTGTTCGCCACGGGCGGACAAATTATGCACGTAGCAGACTGCAAAAACCTGTCGAAAAGCCCTGTGGGGGATTTTCGACAGCCTGTGAGGGACTGCATTTGCAGTCCCTCGCAGACCGTCGAGAAACCCCAGTTTTGCGTCAGGCGGAACTGGGGTTTTGAGCATATTGTGGCCAAAC
>CAUWNA010000045.1:0-60660 GCA_963560135.1 uncultured Oscillospiraceae bacterium
CGGTCGAAAATGGATTTGACTTTATTCGCCGCTACAGCGGCGAACTCTGCGAGGCGCTTTTTTGATAATCTGGGGGCGCTGCCGCAAGGCAGCGCCCTGTCCGTTTTGCATAGATCAGGGGAGGGGAGAGAACCATGCGGAAACTGATGTGGCTGACCTTGGGCTTTGGCTGGATGCAGCTGGTTCTTGCCTATTCCTTAGGCGCACCGGGCTATAGGATTTGGCTTGGCGCAGCACTGGGGCTGGCGCTGCTGATTCCGGCTGCATGCTGCGGAAAACAGGGCTGGCGCCGGGCTGCGGTCGCTCTGTTGGGGGCGCTGCTGGGATTTGGGTGGTTTTCCTGCTACCAAAGCCGTGTCCTGAATACAGCGCTGGATGCAGACGGCACGGTGCAGCCGTGTACCATTGCGGCCCGGGATTACAGTGTCCAGACTGACTATGGCATGCGTGTAGAGGGCATGCTGGACCTGGAAGGAAGGCGCTGGCCGGTTCGGGTGTATCTGGATGCAGGAACGTCCGTAGAGCCGGGGGAACTGCTCGCCGGGGAGTTTTCTCTGAAAACCACACTTCCGGGAGAAAATCGCCCGGGAACCTATCACTCCGGCATGGGGATTTTTCTGCTGGCCTACCAGCAGGGGGATTTGGTGCGCCAGGAGGAGGAAGCATCCTGGGAAAACTTCCCGGTCAGACTGCGCCACCGCCTTGCCCAGGGGCTGGAGGATTCTCTGCCGGCGGATGCAGCCCCCTTCGCCAAGGCACTGCTGCTGGGCCAGACCCAGGATTTGGATTACACCACAGACACAGCGCTGAAAATCAGCGGCATCCGGCACATTGCGGCAGTATCCGGGCTGCATATCTCCATTTTGTTTGCGGTGATCAGCCGCCTTTGCTTCCGCAGACGGTTCTGGATGGCGGCAATTGGTCTGCCGGCGCTGGCACTGTTTGCCGCCGTAGCAGGGTTTACTCCGTCGGTGGTGCGTGCCTGCATCATGTCCGGGCTGATGCTGCTGGCGATGCTGGCGGAGCAGGAATACGACGGCCCCACGGCGCTGTCGGCAGCGGCTTTGGCAATGTTGGTGTGCAATCCTATGGTGATCACCTCGGTGAGCTTTCAGCTCAGCGCTGCCAGCGTGGCTGGAATTTTTGCAGTCTCCGGGAGAATCCGCACCTGGCTGCTGGCCCGGATTCCAGGGAAGAGGGGAAAGGGACTACGCCACTGGCTGGCAGGCTCTGTGAGCATCAGCCTGGGAGCGCAGCTGTTTACCACGCCTCTGTGCGCCTGGTATTTTGGCAGTGTCAGCCTGATTGGTGTCGTTACCAATCTGCTGGTGCTGTGGCTGGTATCCGGGATTTTCTGTGCCGTGGCAGCGGTGGGGCTGCTGGGGCTGGCAGCACCGGGTGCTGCGGCCATTTTGGGCGGGCTGACCGCTTGGCCCATTCGCCTGGTTCTGGGAATTGCCTGTGCCTTGGCGAAATTTCCCCTAGCGGCAGTGTATACCAACAGCGTTTATATTGTCTGCTGGCTGGCGTTTCTGTATTTGCTGCTGGGCGTGTGGCTGCTGGGGAAAAGCAGGCAGCCGCTGGTTCTGATGAGCTGCGGTGTTATCGGCCTGTGTGCAGCGCTGTGTGCCTCCTGGCTGGAACCCCAGCTGGACGGCCGGGTGCTGACGGTGCTGGATGTGGGGCAGGGGCAATGCCTGCTTCTGCAAGATGCGGGCAGAACCTTCCTGGTGGACTGCGGCGGCGACCGGGATGCCGAAGCGGCGGACCTGGCCGCCCAGACCCTGCTGAGCCAGGGCATTACCCGGCTGGATGGGGTCATCGTAACCCACATGGACCGGGACCACGCCGGCGGCATCGGACATCTTCTCAGCCGGGTGGACACGGACCTTCTGGTGCTGCCGCCTGAGTCGCCTGCGCAGCCCATTGCCACCAAAGGGCAGGTGATTTATGCCGCCCAGGACTTGGCGCTGGCCTTTGCAGATACCCGCATTCGGATTCTTACCCCAACATATCCGGGAAATGCCAACGAAAACAGCTTGTGTATCTTGTTTGATGGAGAAAAATGTGCTATACTCATTACCGGCGACCGAAACGCTTTCGGTGAGCGGCTGCTGCTGCGGCAGCGAAGGCTGCCGGAGGTGGACGTGCTGATTGCCGGACACCACGGCGCTGCCAACGCCACTTGCCAGGAATTGCTGGATGCGGTGCAGCCGGATATTGTCTGCATCAGCGCCGGAAAAGACAATCCCTATGGCCATCCGAACCCGGATACGCTGAGCCGCTTGGCGGCGCAGGGCTGTCAGGTGTATCGCACAGACCAAAACGGAACCATCATCATCAGGAGGAACGCCCATGGCCAAAAAGCAGGACCAGGAGAATAAGCTGCCCCAGCTGAAGCTGGATATCAAAAATAAGGCCCTGGGACGGATGTATGTATTCTATGGAGAGGAGACGTTTCTGCTCCACCACTACCTGGAGCAGATGAAGAAGCTGCTGCTGGACCCTCTGACGGAGTCGTTTAACTACCACCGGCTGAACCAGGAGACATTCGACATCCAGGGCTTTGCCGATGCGGTGGAGAGTATGCCCATGATGGCCGAGGCTACCTTTGTCCAGGTGGACGATGTGGATCTCTTTAAGCTGGCGGAAGGGGAGCGGGCCAAGATTGGCCAGGTTTTGGAGGATATCCCGGACTATTGCACCGTGGTGTTTACCTATATCACCACCCCCTGGAAGCCGGACAAGCGGCTGAAAAAGCTGTGGGACTCGGTCTCAAAGGGCACCATTGTGGAGTTTGCCAAGCAAAACCAACGGGACTTGATTGCGTGGGTAGGCCGACATTTTGCGGCGCATAAAAAGAGAATTTCCACGGACCTGTGCGCTTACCTGATTGACATTACCGGTGGAACCATGACGGCACTTATGGGCGAGATTGAGAAAATCTGCGCCTATTCCGGAGCAGATACCATCTGTAAGGCGGACATTGATGCCGTCACCGAGCCGGTGCTGGAAGCGGTGGTGTTCCAGATGACGGACCTGCTTTCCGCAGGCCGGTATGACCAGGCGCTGCAAATTTTGCAGAAGCTGCTGAAGATGCAGCAGGAGCCGCTGGCGATTCTGGGGGCCTTGGGGGGGCATTTTCGCCGATTAGGCGGGGCACGCACCTTGATGGAAGCGGGAAAAACCACCTCGGATATGCAGAAGCTTTACGCAATCCAAGATTATCCCGCCCGTAAGAGCATGGAGGCGGCCAGACGGTTCCCACCGCAGCTGTATCGCAAATGCGCCGAGCTGGTGCTGGAGACGGATAATCAAATCAAGACTTCTTTTGATGACCCGGAGCGGCTGCTGGAATTGCTGCTGCTGCGCATTGCCCAGGAGGCTGTCCATGGTTAGAATCCAAGAGGCCATTGTGGTGGAGGGCCGGTATGACAAAAACACCCTGAGCCAAATCGTGGATGCCCCCATTTTTGAAACCGCCGGATTTGGTATTTTTAAGGATAAGAAGCAGATGGCCCTGCTGCGGCGGGTGGCAGAAAAGCGGGGGCTGATCGTATTTACGGATTCAGACGGCGCTGGTTTTGTCATCCACAACCACATCAAAAGCGCCATCCCCGGAAAATATCTGAAGCACGCCTATATCCCGGACATCCCCGGCAAGGAGCGGCGGAAGTCTGCGCCCGGCAAGGAAGGGAAGCTTGGAGTCGAAGGCATGACCCCGGAGGTGATTTTGCAAGCGCTGAAAAACGCCGGAGCGACCTTTGCGGGGGAAGCCGTTTCTCCTAAAGTGGGCATCACCAAGCAGGATTTGATGGCACTTGGGCTTTCCGGCGGTGCTGAAGCAGGGAAAAAGCGGCAGGCTCTGCTGAAAAAACTGGATCTGCCGGAGCATATGAGCGCCAACGCCATGGTGCAGGCCCTGAGTCTTTTGTATGACTTGCAGGAGTTGACCCAGATGGTGGAAGCGCTGGATACATAAAGACGGTACACATGGAGTGATCGCATGGTTGATATACAGGTAAAAGACTTAACGAAATTTTTTGTAATCGGAGAAAATCTGCTGGACGGCCTGAGTTTTGAAATTCAGGAAGGGGAGCGGGTGGCCATTCTGGGGCGCAACGGCTGCGGCAAAACCACTCTGTTCAATATTCTTACCGGGCAGATGGACTATGACAGCGGCGAGGTATACGTCAACCCCAACAAGCGCCTGGGGCTGATTTCTCAGATTCCCAAATTCCCGGAGGGGTACACCGTAGAGGATGTGCTTCGCTCCGCCTATGCAGAATTGACCGCCATGAAGCGGAAAATGGAGCAGCTGGAACAGGCCATGGCCCAGGGCGCAACCCAGGACCAGCTGCGCCAGTATGATGCCCTGCTGGGGGCGTTCCAATCCGGCGGCGGCTACGATATGGATGTCGAGGTGGACAAAATCTGCAACGGCCTGGGCATCTCCCCGGAGCAGCGCAGCCAGGATTTCGCCAGCCTGTCCGGCGGCGAAAAGACCCGGGTGAACCTGGGCCGGCTGCTGCTGGAAAAGACGGACATCCTCCTGCTGGACGAGCCTACCAACCACCTGGACCTAAACAGCGTGGAGTGGCTGGAGGGCTATATCCGCACCTTCAAGGGCACGGTGCTGGCCATCTCCCACGACCGTTATTTCATTGACCAGATTGCCCAGCGGGTCATCGAAATCACCGAGGGCCATGCGGAGTTCTATTCCGGAAACTATTCGTTCTACATGGACGAAAAGCAGGCCCGGTTTGACTTGCAGCTGAAGCAGTATGAGCAGGAGCAGGCCAAGCTGAAGCAGCTGGGCTACACCCTGGAGCGAATGAAGGGCTGGGGCATTAACAACCGCACCCTCTACCGCCGGGCTATGTCCATCCAGCATCGGATGGAGCGCATCCAGAAAACGGAGAAGCCGAAAAAGGAGCGCACCATGAAGGCCTCTTTCGGAGAGCGGGACTTTTCCGGCGATGTGGTGTTCAAAATGAAAAACGTCGCCAAGTCCTTTGGAACCCGGCAGCTATTTTCGGACATCAATCTGAATGTGGAGGGCGGGGAGCGGATCGCCCTGCTGGGGGACAACGGCACCGGCAAATCCACCTTCATCAAGTGCCTGCTGGGCCAGGAGGATTTCCAGGGAAAAATCCAGTTTGGCCCCACAGTAAAGTGGGGATATCTGCCCCAGATCATCCACTTTGACCACCCGGAGCGGACGCTGTATGATACCATGCTCTATGAGAAGAACTGCTCTCCCCAGGTGGCCCGGGACCGGCTGGGTGCCTTTATGTTCCAGGGGGAGGAAGTGTTCAAAACGGTGGGCAATCTCTCCGGCGGTGAGCAGTCCCGGCTGCGGCTGTGTATGCTCATGGATGAGAAAATCAATCTGCTGATTCTGGACGAGCCTACCAACCATCTGGATATCGCATCCCGGGAGTGGGTGGAGGCCGCCATCGAGGAATTTGAGGGTGTGCTGCTGTTCGTTTCCCACGACCGATACTTTATCGAGAAGTTTGCCGAGCGCATTTGGCTGCTGGAGGATGGAACCATCCGGGATTTCCCCTGCGGTTACCAGAAATACCGCTCCATCTTGGAGCATGAAGCCGCTGCCAAGCCGGTGGTGCAGGCGCAGCCGAAGCCCAAAAAGGAAAAGCCCAAGGGCGGCACCAAGGACCAGGAGAAGCTGGTGCGCCGCTTAGAGCGGGAAATTGAAAAGCAGGAAGCGCTGCTGGCTGAATTTGACGGAAAAATCGAATCAGCCGGCGCAGATTACCAGGAGCTGACCCGTCTGCTGGAGGAGAAGGAACAGCAGGAGCAGATCCTGCTGGAACTGATGGAGCAATGGGAACAGGCACAGCAATAGAACAAAAGGAGCAACACAAATGAAAAAGAACAAGCCAATAGAACCCAAGGAATTTGTCTGGAATCTGGACATCGACGGTCAGGAAAAGGTATGGAAATGCCTGGTCACCGAAAAAGAGTGCGTGACATTTGAAGGGGACGTAGAGCGCAAGCACCTGAAGGTGATGAATCCCGTCCGCCAGGAGAAGATCCTGCAAATTGATACCATTACCACCGTCTATGGAAAGCAGACACCGTTCCAGCTGGAAAATGGAATTCCCTATATCCAGATTGACGGAAAATGGAAAATGTCTCAAACAACCCAGGCCGATCGCCTAGAGGCTACGGTGAAAATGCACCAGCGGAACTCCAAAATGGAGTTCTTTGCGGGATTGGCTTTCTTCGCTGTTGTTGTAGGAAAGAAGCTCATTACGGGAGAAGTTGGCGATTGGTGGATGCTGACGGCGTTTGGCGTGTTCCTGTGGACGAGTGCCATTATGCGGATGATTCGCCTGCGCAATGAGCTGACAGCGATGCGGGAGGAGGCCGAGGCTGAGGCGGCAGCCAAGCAGGAGGCACGGAAGGCCCTGGAAGCGCCGGAGGAGAATCCCGACAATTCTGCCGGTGAAATTCCCCAGACCAACGGTTGACAGACATTCCTCCGTGTTCTATAATAGGCAGAAGAAAAACAAAGGAGCGATTTTTACTATGAGTTCTTGCAATGGTAACTGCGCCAGCTGCTCCTCCTCCGACTGCGGCGACCGCAAGGCGGAGAGCCTGCTGGCTGAACTGAATCCAAAGGCCTCGGTGAAGAAGGTCATTGCCGTTGTCTCCGGCAAGGGCGGCGTGGGCAAGTCCACGGTCACCTCTCTGCTGGCTGTGGCCATGGCCCGCCAGGGCAAGCGGGTGGGTGTGTTGGATGCGGACATCACCGGCCCTTCTGCGCCCACGGCGTTCGGTGTCACCGAGTGCCAGGGTGCCAACGAGGACGGGCTGTATCCTGCACTGTCCCGCACTGGTATTCAGGTTATGTCCATCAACCTGCTGCTGGACAACCCCAATGACCCGGTGGTTTGGCGTGGCCCTGTCATCGCCGGCGCTGTGAAGCAGTTCTGGACGGATGTGATTTGGGAGGACGTGGATTATCTGTTCGTGGATATGCCTCCCGGAACTGGTGACGTGCCCCTGACGGTGTTCCAGAGCCTGCCGGTGGATGGTGTGGTGATCGTCACCTCTCCCCAGGACCTGGTGTCCATGATCGTGACCAAGGCTGTGAAGATGGCCAATATGATGCACATTCCCGTGCTGGGCTTCGTGGAGAACTATTCCTATCTGCAATGCCCGGACTGCGGAAAGAAGATCGACGTCTTTGGCAAGTCCCACCTGGATGAGATTGCCAAGGAGTTTGACCTGCCGGTGCTGGCTCGTCTGCCCATCGACCCGGCCGTGGCAGAGGCCTATGACGGCGGCCAGATGGAGACTCTGAACACCCAGGTGATGGAGGAAGCCATCCAGGCCATTTTGAAGGCGTAAATCCAACGAAAAAAGCGCTCCTCATAGGGAACGAGCGGGAAATCGGCTTTGCTGATGGACGGCTGTTTCCGCAGAGGGGCGCTTTCTTGCGGGAAAATTCGGAAATTCTATGGATTTTTACAGCTTGGTGTGGTATAATGGCGGAAATTCGGTTTCACAAAAGGAGACGAAACTTTGGAACCCATGACTTTCAAGACAAGTGATTTTTACTATGACCTCCCCGAAGAGCTGATTGCCCAGACACCCTTGCAGCAGCGGGATTCCTCCCGGCTGATGGTGCTGGACCGGCAGACTGGGGAAGTGGCCCATAAGCATTTTTATGACATTCTGGACTATTTGCAGCCGGGGGACTGCCTGGTGATGAACGATTCCCGGGTGCTTCCCGCCCGGCTGCTGGGCCACCGGCCCACCGGCGGCGCGGTGGAGGTGCTGCTGTTGCGGGACCTGGGGGACAAATGCTGGGAGTGCCTGTGCAAGCCTGGCCGGAAGATGCAGCCGGGCAGCGAAGTGATTTTTGGCGACGGCGAGCTGACGGCCACCGTCCGGGAGGTTCGGGAGGATGGCAACCGGGTGGTGGAGTTCCACTACGAGGGCATCTTCCTGGAGGTGCTGGAACGGCTGGGCAAGATGCCCCTGCCGCCGTATATCAAGGAGGAGCTGCAAGACCAGGAGCGCTACCAGACGGTCTACTCCCGGGAGGTCGGCTCTGCGGCGGCTCCCACTGCCGGTCTTCACTTTACCCAGGAGCTGCTGGAAAAAATCCGGCAGAAGGGCGTTAAGGAAGCCTTTGTCACCCTTCATGTGGGCTTGGGAACCTTCCGCCCGGTGAAGGCGGAGCAGATCACCGACCACCATATGCACGCCGAGCTGTGCATGATCAGTCAGGAGACGGCGGATATCCTCAACGAGACCCGCCGCTGCGGCGGGCGCATCCTCTGTGTGGGCACTACCTCCTGCCGGACTTTGGAATCTCTGGTGCAGGAGGATGGCAGCTTTGCAGCCTCCTCCAAGTGGACGGAAATTTTCATCTACCCCGGCTACACCTTTAAGGCCATGGACGGGCTGATTACCAACTTCCACCTGCCGGAGAGCACTCTGGTGATGCTGGTGTCCGCCTTTGCAGGCCGGGAGCATGTGCTGGCGGCCTACGAAGAAGCCGTGCGGGAAAAGTACAGATTTTTTAGCTTTGGCGATGCCATGTTCATCGGCTAAAGATTGACGAAGGGAGGCACATCCTATGTATGCGCAAGTGGATACGACTGGTATCCGCCTGGAAACAGAGCGGCTGATTCTGCGCCCCTGGGCGCAGGGGGATTTGCAGGACTTCTATGAATACGCCCATGTGGACGGCGTGGGGCAAATGGCCGGCTGGCTGCCCCATGCAACCCTGGAAGAATCTCAGAAAATTCTCAATCTCTTTCTTTCAGAAAAGAAAACCCTGGCCCTGGAACTGAAAGAAAATGGAAAAGTCATCGGCTCCATCGGCCTGGAGACCCGGGAGGATGACCCTGGACTGGCGGGGTGTACCGGGGGCCGGGAGATCGGCTATGTGCTGAGCAAGGACTACTGGGGCAGGGGATTGATGCCCGAAGCGGTGAAAGCCGTGATCGACTACTGCTTCCAGGAGCTGGACTTTGACTGGCTGACCTGCGGCCATTTCGTTTGGAACAACCAGTCCCGCCGGGTGCTGGAAAAGTGCGGCTTCGTATATTGGAAGGATACCATCCACGAAACCAGATTCGGCACGCAAGAGCCGACCAAGCTGTATCTTCTGAAAAACCCCAATAAAGCGAGGTAATCTATGTTTGAACTGAAAAAAACCGAGGGAACTGCCCGCCGGGGGGAGTTCACCTGCGCCCATGGCACGGTTCAGACCCCGGTATTTATGAACGTTGGCACCCAGGGAGCTATCAAGGGCGCCCTCAGCGCCGAGGATTTGAAGAACATCGGCTGCCAGGTGGAGCTGAGCAACACCTACCATCTGCACCTGCGCCCCACGGACAAGGTGGTGCGCCAGATGGGAGGCCTGCACAAGTTTATGACCTGGGACGGCCCGATTCTCACGGATTCCGGCGGATTCCAGGTGTTCAGTCTGTCCTCCCTGCGGAAAATCAAGGAGGAGGGCGTCTACTTTTCCTCCCACATCGACGGCCACAAGATTTTCATGGGGCCGGAGGAGAGTATGCAGATTCAGTCCAATCTGGGCAGCGACATTTGCATGGCCTTTGACGAGTGCATCGAAAATCCCGCGCCCCGGGACTATGTGCAAAAGAGCGTAGACCGCACCTACCGCTGGCTTCAGCGGTGCAAGGCGGAGAATGCCCGGCTCAACGCCCTGCCGGATACGGTGAATCCCCAGCAGATGCTCTGGGGCATCAACCAGGGCGGCACCTATGCCGACATCCGGGTGGACCATATGAAGCGCATTGCCGACCTGGACCTGCCGGGCTATGCTATCGGCGGTCTGGCAGTGGGAGAGACTGCCCAGGAGATGTATGACATCATCGATGCGGTGCAGGAGCACATGCCCAAGGACAAAACCCGCTACCTCATGGGCGTGGGAACGCCCAGCAACATCATTGAAGCAGTGGCCCGGGGTGTGGACTTCTTCGACTGTGTCATGCCCGCCCGAAATGCCCGCCATGCCCGGCTGTTTACGTGGGAAGGTTCCATCAACCTGCGAAATGCCAAGTACCAGCTGGACGAAAGCCCCATCGATCCCAAGTGCGACTGCCCGGTGTGCCGCCGGTTCTCCCGAGCCTATATCCGGCATCTGTTCATAGCCGAGGAAATGCTGGCCATGCGCCTTGCGGTGATGCACAACCTCTATTTCTACAACAAATTGATGGAGCGCATCCGCCAGGCGCTGGACGAGGGGCGCTTTGCGGCCTTCCGTCAGGAATATTCTGAGAAACTGGGAAGAAGATTATAAGTTTTCCTTGCTTTTTTGGAAGACAATGGTATAATAGTAAGGATATCAAACCAAAGGAGTTTTCGTAATGCTACATTTTCTGTCAGGAGCCCCCGCCGGTCCCAGCATGGCCAGCCCCCTCATCATGATGGTGCTGATGCTGGTCATCTTCTACTTCATGCTGATTCGTCCCGAGAACAAGCGGAAGAAGGAAGCTGAAAAGATGCGTTCTTCTGTGAAGAAGGGCGACAAGATCGTCACCATCGGCGGCATCACCGGTGTTGTGGTGGACGTGAAGGAGAACCGGATCGTTATGGAGACCGGTGCTGACCAGGTGCGCATTGAGTTCGAAAAGTGGGCCATCTCCTCCAACGAGACTGCTGCGGAAGCAGCCCGGGTGGAAGCGCAGAAGGCGCAGGAAGCCAAGGCTAAGGCCAAGGCTGCCAAGAAGGCTGAAAAGAACAAGTAAAGAACTTTGGACCCGGAGGTTTTCTCTGGGTCCGTTCTTTATAACCGTACCCCAAAAACCACCCCATCAAACAGGAGGAGCGAGTATGAACGAAGTAACCCAGCGTTACTATGAGAAACGGGGACAGCTGCTGGTGAAGAACCTGCGCAGCCGTCACTTTGAAGCCTATTACGTGCCGGACTGCGCCCAGGCGCTGGAAAAAGCCCTGGAGCTGATTCCCCAGAATGCCCTGGTGGGCTGGGGCGGGGCCATGTCGGCCCAGCAGATCGGCCTGCTGGATGCGGTGAAGGCTGGGCCTTACCGGGTTCTGGACCGGGACATCGCCAAAACATCCCAGGAGCGGGAGGAAATCATGCTCCGCTGTCTGGGAAGCGACGTGTTTCTGTGCGGTGCCAACGCCTTGAGCCTGGACGGGCAGATGGTGAGCATTGACGGCAACGGAAACCGGGTGGCTGCCATTGTCTATGGCCCCCGGACGGTGCTGGTGATTGCGGGGATGAACAAGGTCTGCGATACTCTGGAGGATGCCCTCCGCCGGGCCAGGACCGTGGCTGCCCCCAGCAACAGCCAGCGCTTTTCCGTCCGAACACCCTGCCAAACCACTGGCGCCTGCGCCGACTGCGCCAGCCCGGATTGCATCTGCAACCAAATCCTCATCACCCGGCACTGCAAGCCCGCCGGACGAATCAAATTCATTCTGGTGGGCCAGGACCTGGGCCTGTAAGATACGAAAACTGCCATAGCGAGCCGGAAAACGCTCGCTATGGCAGAATTTCCTAGGAAAATTCCTTAGGCATGGTAGCAGACCTCGGTGGTGCTGTCCGGGTCACCGGCAAAGAACCGGGTCATGTTGCGTACGGTGGTGGCTGCGATGTTGTCCAGGGCCTCGTTGGTGAGGAATGCCTGGTGGGATGTGACGATCACGTTGGGCATGGCAATCAGCCGCACCAGCTTGTCGTCCTGGACGATGTGGCCGGAGAAATCCTCGTAGAACAGGTCGCCCTCCTCCTCGTACACGTCCAGGCAGGCGGCGCCCACCTTCTTCTCCTTGATGCCGGTAATCAGAGCCTCGGTGTCCACCAGGCCGCCTCGGGAGGTGTTGATGATGGTGACACCCTTCTTCATCCGGGCGATGGAGTCGGCGTTGATGATGTGCCGTGTATCCTCCGTCAGGGGGCAGTGGAGGGAGATGATGTCGGATTTTTCAAACAGCTCCGGCAGCTCCACATAGGTCAGCCCGGAATCGGCGGCGGGGAACTTATCATAGGCCAGAATCTGCATGCCGAAGCCCTTGCAGATGTCGGCAAACACCCGGCCGATTTTACCAGTGCCGATGATGCCCACGGTTTTGCCGTACAGGTCGAAGCCTGCCAGACCCTGAAGGCTGAAGTTGAACTCCCGGGTGCGGATATAGGCCTTGTGGGTCCGGCGGTTGATGGTCAGCAGCAGGGCCATGGCGTGCTCGGCCACGGCGTGGGGGGAGTAGGCGGGGACACGGAACACCCGCAGCTTGCCCTGGCAGGCTTTGATGTCCACGTTGTTAAATCCGGCGCACCGCAGCAAAATAGCTTTGACACCCAGCTCGTGCAGCTTTTCCACCACGGCAGCGTTCACGGTGTCGTTGACAAAGACGCACACGGCATCAAAACCGGCAGCCAGGGAGACGGTATCTTCGTCCAGGTTTGGCTCAAAATACTTCACCTCAATGCCGGCAGGCAGGGCATAACGGTCGAAACCGGGGATATCATAGGACTTGGTATCAAAAAAAGCAAGTTTCATAATTTATTCCTCCTTTTTATATCGATAGTATTATATCGAATGCAGAGAGCTTTGTCAAGTACCTTTTGAAAATAGACTACCCGGTAATTGCAAAAAAATCTTGGCAAAAGGAAGAAAAATGTGTTAAGATATACGAAACCAATTTGGGAGGAATCAAGATGCTGGAAAAAGGAAAGTCCTTTCTTAAAAAGAATCGGGACGTGCTGTCCTATTTGATTTTTGGTGTGCTGACAACCGTGGTCAACTACGCCGTGTATCTGCCGGTGTACAATCTGCTGCACCTTAGCGCAGCGGTGAGCAACATGCTCTCTTGGGTGGTGGCCGTGGCCTTTGCTTATCTGACCAACAAGCCCTTTGTATTCCAGAGCCATGACTGGTCCCGCAAGACAGTAGTGCCGGAGCTAACCAAATTTGTCAGCTGCCGCATTGCCTCCGGGGCAATGGAGACGGGAATTTTGTTCTTGACGGTGGATTTGCTCCACTGGAACGGAAACGTATGGAAGCTGGTGACCCAGGTGCTGGTGGTTGTGCTCAACTACGTGGCCAGCAAGCTGCTGGTATTCCGTAAAAAGTCATAAAATATTCTTGTATGACCCGAAATTCACAGAATGTTTCGGAAAATTGCGATGTTTGTGGTATAATAACAGCAAAGAAACTGCGCACTTTGAGGTGATGTACATGGCCTTTGTAGAATTTGAAAATGTGGGTAAAACCTACCATATGGGGGAAGTGGAAATCGAAGCCCTACACGATGTCTCCTTCCAGGTTGAGCAAGGGGAGCTGGTGGTGATCGTGGGACCGTCCGGCGCCGGAAAAACCACACTGCTGAATATCCTGGGCGGTATGGATACCCTGTCCACCGGCAAGGTAATGCTGGACGGCCAAGAGATTTCTGCCTTGGATAAAAAGCAGCTGACCCAATACCGGCGGTATGATGTGGGATTCGTGTTCCAGTTTTACAATCTGATCGGCAATCTGACCGCCCTGGAAAATGTGGAGCTTGCCAACCAGATTTGCAAAAATCCCCTGGATGCCGCCCAGGTCCTGCGGGAAGTGGGACTGGAGGAGCGGATGAAGAACTTCCCCAGCCAGCTTTCCGGCGGCGAGCAGCAGCGGGTGGCCATTGCCAGAGCCTTGGCGAAGAATCCCAAGCTGCTGCTGTGTGACGAGCCTACCGGTGCGCTGGATTATCAGACCGGCAAGGCAATCTTGCAGCTGCTTCAGGATACCGGCCGGAAGAACGGCATGACGGTGATCATCATCACCCACAACGCCGCCCTCACGGCCATGGCAGACCGAGTGATTCGGGTGAAAAACGGCACCGTTTCCTCGGTAACGAAAAACGAACACCCTAAGGACATTGCGGAGATTGAATGGTAATGAAAGGAAAAGCAATGCGCAAGAATTTGCGCCAATCCATTGTGAAGTCCTTCGGCCGCTATCTGGCCATTGCCATCATCATTGCCCTGGGTTCCGGATTGTTTCTGGGCCTGCTGATGACCAAGACAGATATGCTGGCCACCGGGCAGCAGTATATGGACCAGCAGAATATGTTTGATCTGCGGGCGATGAGCAACTATGGCTGGACCGAGGAATACGTCCAGGGCTTTGCCAAGCTGGATGGAATTGCCGCAGCAGAAGGGGTCTATTATACGGATTTGATTGCCAGCATGGGGCAGGAACCGGCGGATTCTGTTCATCGGTTCTATGCAATCCCGGAGCAAATCAACAAGCTGGCGCTTCGAGGCGGCCGGATGCCGCAAGCCCCCAACGAATGTCTGGCGGATGGGTTTCAGGCAGATGACAGCGTGCTGGGCCAGACCGTCACCATCTCCCAGAGCAACAGTGAGGATGCCCTGTCGCATATGAAGGAAACCACCTTCACCGTTGTGGGATATGTGGCTTCGCCCCTGTATATGGACATGAACCGAGGGACCACCTCCGTTGGCAGCGGTTCTCTGGGGCGGTATTTCTTCGTCCCCCGAGAGGCGGTGGACATGGATTATTACATGGAGATCGACCTGAAGCTGCCAGGGAACTACGCCATTTACAGCGATGCGTATAACGACTATCTGGATGAAGCTGCCAAGCAGCTGGAAGAAAATGCCAAGGAGCTGTCCCAGCGCCGGTTTGAGGAAGTAAAAACCGAAGCCGAGGAGCGCTATGACGAAGGCTACCAGGAGTATATGGATGGCGTCCAGGAGTATGAGGACGGCAAAGCAGAGGCCGAACAGGAACTGAAGGAAGCGGAACAGAAGCTCAAAGACGGGGAGAAGGAACTGGAAACCAACCGCCAGAAGCTCATCGATGGCGGCAACCAGATCGAAGATGGCCGTAAAAAGATTCACGATGGCCGTCTGCAGCTTCAAGGCAGCCGCACGCTGCTGCAACAGCAGTTGGAAGAAATCAATACCCAAATCCCTGGTGCGGAGGAGGCTGTAAAGCAGGCTGAGGCCATTATCGGCAAGACCGGCGATGCGCTGAAAGGGGAGATCGCCAGTGCCCGGGATGCGGTTCGCCAGGCGCAGGCAGTGGTGGATGCCGCCCAGGCAGAGCTAAACACGGCAACCGCAGAGCGAGATGCCATTGCAGCCAACCCCGACAGCACCGAGGAGGAAAAGGCCCAGGCCCAGGCCAAGGTGGATGCTGCCCAAGCTGCGTTGACAGAAGCCCAGGGGCCTCTGGAAAGCGCCAAAACCACATTGTCTGAGCTGGAACGTCTTTATAACGAAGTGTATCAGCCGGCGGCAGATGCGCTGATGAAGCTGGTGGGCTTTAAGGGACAGATGGAAGCTGGCCTTGCCGAAATTGAATCCAACCTGGCCATGCTGGACCAGAAGGAAGAGGAGCTGAACACCGCCTACAACACCCTGATGGTGAACTGGGGCAAGTGGAACCAGGGCAAAAAAGACCTGGAAGACGGCTGGGACGAATACGAGAAGGCCAAGGTGGATGTTCGCAAGGAGCTGGCGGATGCCAAGCGGCAGCTGGATGATGCCAAGCAGGAGCTGGCGGATGCCCGCACGGAAATCAATGAGATGGACAAGCCGGAGCTGATTATCCTGGACCGCACCAGCAATGTGGGATATAACAATTTGGACAGCACCTCGGACATTGTCTCCGGTGTCTCCCGGGTGTTCCCGGTGTTCTTCCTGCTGATTGCCTCGCTGGTGTGCATTACCACCATGACGCGGATGATTGACGAGGAGCGAACCCAGATCGGCACGCTGAAAGCCTTGGGCTATACCAACCGGGAGATTATGCATAAGTATCTCTTCTATTCCGGCAGCAGTGCCATTTTGGGTTGCGGTCTGGGAATCCTGGCGGGCAGCACGGTATTCCCCCAGATTATCTGGAAGGCTTACTGCATCATGCTCCACATTCAGCCCAATGTGGTGCTGACCGTAAATTGGCCTCTGTCCGCAGCGATTCTTGCCATCTATACGGCGGTGATGCTGCTGGTCACCTGGAGCTGCTGCCGCCGCACCCTGGAGGAGGTCCCGGCGGAGCTGATCCGGCCCAAGGCCCCCAATGCCGGCAAGAAGATTTTGATGGAATATCTGCCCTTCTGGAAGAAAATCAGCTTCCTAAATAAGGTTACGCTGCGCAATATCTTCCGCTATCGTCAGCGGCTGCTGATGATGCTGGTGGGCATCGGCGGCTGCACCGCCCTGCTGCTGACCGGCTTTGGCCTGCGGGATTCCATTGCGAACGTGGTTGCCTATCAGTTTGAGAATGTGACGGAATATGACATTTCGGTGTATTTCCGGGATGGCCTCACAGAGAACCAGGCATACAAATTTGAAAAAACCATCAAAGACCAGGCCCGGGACTATATGTACTATCACCAGAGCAGCGTCAAGGTGGAGTTCGACAACCGCACCAAGGAGATTTATCTGCTCAGCGGTGACAAGGACATGCAGAACTTCATCACCATGGAGCATGGGGACACACCGGTGGCAATGCCGGGCGAAGACCAGGTGGTTCTCTCGGCCGGTGTGGCTGAGAATCTGGGTATTCGCCGGGGGGATGCTGTGGTACTGCGCAATGCGGACCTGGACAGCATGGAGCTGACCGTGTCCGGTATCTACGATAACCACGTGTACAACTATGCCATTGTCTCTCCGGAGACGTATCAGGCCCACTGGGGCAGTCTGCCGGAGGAGCAAATGGCCTTCGTCACCATGAACGAAGGGGAGGATGTCCACGCTCTGGGTGCGGCCATCAGCAGCTTGAGCTTTGTGATGAACGTCGCCGTGGGTGCAGACTTGGCAGATATGGTCAGCAACATGATGGATGCCCTGGATCTGGTGGTTTGGGTGATTGTATTCTGCGCCGGGCTGCTGGCCGTGACGGTGCTGTACAATCTGACCAACATCAACATCACCGAGCGGCTCCGGGAAATTGCCACCATCAAGGTGCTGGGTTTTAACGCAGCGGAGACGGCCTCCTATGTGTTCAAGGAGAATTTGGCCCTGACGGTGATTGGCACCGTGCTGGGACTGGGCCTTGGAAAGCTGCTGCTGATTTTTGTCATGAGCCAAATCAAAATCGATATGGTCTGGTTCAAGGTGCTTACAGCGCCCCAGTCCTATCTGTGGTCGGCGTTGCTGACGCTGCTGTCGGCTGTGGTGGTGGATTTCATCTTCTACTTCAAGCTGGACAAAATCAACATGGCAGAAGCGCTGAAATCCGTGGAATAACGGGAACATTGCAACAAAAAGGAACGATGCCCCAGCCTCATGGCTGTTTGGCATCGTTCCTTTTTTATTGGCTGATCACATGGCCCAAAAGCTGATTCAGATACTCGATTGCCTCCCGATACCCGGCCAACCCGTGGCCTTTGATGGTCTTGCAGCAGGCAAGACTGGCGTAGGAAATTTGCCGGAACGGCTCCCGGGCATCCACGTCGGAGATGTGTACCTCCACGGCGGGAATGGCCACGGCCTTCAGCGCATCCAAAATGGCAATGGAGGTGTGGGTGTAGGCGGCGGGATTGATGACAATACCATCAAAAACGCCGTAGGCCGCCTGAATCCGGTCTACCAAATCCCCCTCGTGGTTGGACTGGTAGTGCTCCAGCTGGATATTCAGCTCTTTGGCGGTGGCATCCAGCAGATTCAGCAGGTCCTGGTAGGAGCTGCTGCCGTAAATCCCTGGCTCCCGGATGCCCAGCATGTTGATATTGGGGCCGTTGAGGACCAGAATGTTCATAGGGTTTCCTCCAATTTCTGTAAGATACGCTGGGCGGTCTCCATGGGCGTGCCACAGTTTTCGACGTAGACGTGGTGAAATGCCTGGTACAGGGGCTGCCGCTGGGCATACATCTGGTGCAGGTCCGCCGACTGGGACAGGGGACGGCCCTGGGTGCTCAGTTCATCCAAATCCCGGCCCAGCCAAACCAGCACTCCGTTCTGGCGAAGCAGGGGCGCATTGCAGGGCTGGGTGACACAGCCGCCGCCGGTGGCGATGATCAGGCCGGATTGCTTGCCAATCTGGGCCAGCACCTGGGTTTCCAGACGGCGAAAGGCTGCTTCCCCGTCACTGGCGAACAGCTCCGGGATGGTCTTCCCGGCCAGTTTCTCGATTTCGGCATCGGCATCCACCAGCGGGCGATGCATCAGCTCCGCCAAGGCGCCGCCCACCATGGTTTTGCCGCAGCCGGGCATGCCGATGAGGACGATGTTTTCCATTTCCAGGCGCATGGCCCGATGAACACGGGCGATGCAGCCATCGTCCAGCGGTGCATTTAAGAAATACTCCGCCGCCTCCTTGGCCTGGGCCACCAGCATCCAAAGTCCGTTGGCATGGGGCAGCCCCAGGCGCTCCGCATCCAGCAGCAGCTGGGTTTTGGCAGGGTTGTAGATGACATCCAGCACCCCCTCCAAATGGGGAAACGCCGCCAAATCCACCGGCGCTGCGCCGTTGCCCGGATACATCCCCACCGGGGTGGTGTTCACAATCACGCTGGCATCCTGGTGCCGGGACAGGTGGGCATAGTCCTCCGGTCCGGAGCGGGAAATCACCACCACCTTCGCCCCCAGGTCCTCCAAGGCTTTGACGGCGGTGTTGGAGGTGCCGCCGCTGCCCAGCACCAGCACCTTGCGGCCATCCACCGCAATGCCGCTGTGGTGCACCAGGGAGGTGAAGCCGAAATAGTCGGTGTTATGCCCGAACAAGGTGCCGTCCCGGCGGCGGACGATGGTATTGACACAGCCCAGCTTCTTGGCAGTGGGGGAGAGGGCATCCAGATAGGGCATCACCGTCTTTTTGTAGGGAATGGTCACGTTGATGGCGGAAAAGTCGCCGCTGCGGAGGAAGCTTTCTACCTCCTCCGGCTCCTTTTCAAACAGGGTATAGCTATAACTGCCCAAGTATCTATGAATTTGGGGGGAGTAGCTGTGGCCCAGCTTCCGGCCCAACAGTCCGCAGTGCATCAAACCACCTCGCTGTAGCTGCCTAAGTATTTGAATTCCTCACACAGCTGGGCCAGCTCGCACATCAGCTGCACAAACTCCTGGGAGTAGATGGAGGTTTCCAGGTCGAAATAGAACATGAACTCGAATTCCCGGTCCGGCAGGGGACGGGATTCCAGCTTGGTCACGTTGATGCCCAGGGTGTAGAGCCGGGCCAGTACCTTGTACAGCGCACCGGGCTTGTGATTCAGAATCATCATAATGGTGGTTTTGTCCGCACCGGGATAGATTTCCAGATTCTTGCTGATGCAGATGAACCGGGTGTGGTTGCTGCCCTGGTCCTGGACGGAGGAAGCCAGATTGACAAGGCCGTACAGCTGGGCGCAGGAGCGGCTGCTGAGAGCTGCCACATCCTTGCGGCCGGATTTGGCCACCATCTCCGCCGCCATAGCGGTGTTGGCCACGGGAATCACCGTCACCCCAGGCAGGGTCTGCAAGAATTCGCTGCACTGGTTGATGGCCTGCTCGTGGGAGTAGATTTCCTTGATGTCCGACAGCTTGGCTCCGGGATTGGCCAGCAGATTGTGGTCCACCTTCAGCCGGAAGGTGCGGACAATGGAGAACCGGTGCTGAATCATCAGGTCGTAGACCTTTTTCACAGACCCGGCCGTGGAGTTTTCGATGGGCAGGATGCCGTATTGGCACATCCCCTGCTCAATGGCGGAGAACACCGCTTCAAAATTCTTGAAGTAGAGGATCATGGGATTTTTGAAGATTTTTTCGCAGGCGATTTGGGAGTAGGCCCCTTCCACGCCCTGGCAGGCCACCATGGAGCTTTGGGGGAATAAATTGGGGGTCTGCTGGATGGCCTGGGTAATCTGATTGTACAGGGGACTGATCTGCCCGCTGCGCTTGCTCTGGTAGCTGCGGCTCAGCTCAAAGAGCATGGAGTAGAGGACCCGGGTGTAGTTGTCCATCTCAGGCCCTGCCTTCTGGGCCACGTCCTGGAGCTTTTCCCGCTCTCTGGCCGGAACATAAATGGGGGTTCCGCTGCGCTTCTTGCAGTCGGCGATTTGGGCGGCAACCTCCATCCGCTGACAAAAAAGCTGCACCAGCTGGTCATCGATGCTGTCTATCTGCTGGCGAAGTTCGGTTAATTCCATGGTGCATTCCTCCTGGTTGTCTGGGTGTTACCCAAAATCAAATCAAAAATTCCAATGGCGGCGGCGGCCTCCACCACCGGAACCGCCCTGGGGACGATGCAGGGGTCATGGCGGCCCTTGACCACCAGGGTCTGGTCGCAGCCACTGCGGAGGCTGACGCTCTGCTGGGGCCGGGAAATGGATGGGGTGGGCTTCAGGGCCACCCGGAACAGCACGGGCATCCCATTGCTGATGCCCCCCAAAATGCCGCCGCAGTGGTTGGTGGTGGTGACCACATGGCCGCCCCCCATGGTGAAGCCGTCGTTGACCTGGCTTCCCAAGCTGGCGGCCAGGGCGAAGCCGTCGCCAAACTCCACGCCCTTCACGGCCGGGATGCCGTAGAGAATCTGAGCCAGCTTGCTCTCCAGTCCGGCGAACATCGGCTCGCCAATACCGGCAGGCAGGCCGGTGACGGCGCACTCCACAATGCCGCCGACACTGTCGCCTTGAACCTTAGCTTGCTGAATCTGCTGGGTCATGGCCTGGGCCGCTTCGCCAGAGAGGGTAGGGAAGAGCTGCCCCACCCGGTCCAGCTGTGGCTCTGTGGGGGAGAAGGCATCGTCCCGGGCTGTGCCGATGGAAAGAATATGGGCCCCGATGCGGATGCCCTGCTGCTCGAGCCATTGCAGGCACAGCCCGCCGGCGATGCACAGCGGGGCGGTCAGCCGCCCGGAAAAGTGGCCGCCGCCGGCTGTATCCTGAAAGCCGCCGTACTTCATTTGGGCGGTGTAGTCGGCATGGCCGGGCCGGGGGCAGTCCGCCAGGTTGGCATAGTCCCCGGAGCGGGTGTTGGTGTTGGCAATCACGGCGGCTATGGGAGCGCCGCAGGTAAAGCCGTTGACAATACCGCTTAAAAATTCCGGGCGGTCCCCCTCCTTCCGGGGGGTGGCCCAATCGGCCTGCCCAGGTGCCCGGCGGCTGAGAAAGTGGGAGAGGGTCTCCAAATCCACGGGAAGTCCCGCCGGGATGCCATCCAGGGTCATGCCAATGGCCGGGCCGTGGGACTGGCCGAAAATGGAAAGCTTTAGAAAATCACCGTAGGTACTGCTCATACTGACCTCCTAACTGGGCATAGACCTCCCAAAAATGGGGGTCCGATTTTTGGACACACTGGGCGTCCAGAAGAATCACCGGCTGGGAGCAGCAGGTGGCTGCAATGGCGGAAGCCATGGCGATGCGGTGGTCATTGTGGGCATCCACCTGTCCGCCTGTCAGCCCGGTGCCGGAAATGGTCATGGTGTCCGCATCCGCCCAGCCATGGCCGCCCAAAGCCGTAATCATGGCCAAGGTGGAGGCCACCCGGTCGGATTCCTTCATCCGAAGCCGCTGAATGTGGGTGAACACCGCCCCCTGGCGGCAGGCAGCAAACACCGCCAGAATGGGAATCAAGTCGGGAATCTGCGCCCCGGAAATGGTGGAACATGTCTCCATGTTTTGAAGAAGGTTCCTGATTTCCCGGTCCCCCTGGGCAGAATCCGGGTTCAGCCCCGTTACGGAAACAGGGCTGCCCAGGGCCTGGGCGGTGAGGAAAAAGGCGGCATTGCTCCAATCGCCCTCCACCGTCACCCTGTCGGGGGACAGATAGCGCTGGAAGCCCTGGATTTCTCCCAGGTCAGCCTGCACGCCGAACAGGGCCAGGGTCTGCCGGGTCATGTCCACATAGGGCTTCGATTCCAGCTCCCCCTGAACCAGCAATCGGCTGCTGCCGCTTAGCAGGGGCAGGGCCAGCATAAGGCCCGTAAAATACTGGCTGGAAATGCTGCCGCTGAGACGGAAGCTGCCCGGCTGCAACTGCCCACGGCACAAAATCGTGTCCGGGGTGGGGCGGCTCAGCTGGCAGCCCTTTCTTTCCAATTCCTCCCACAGGGGCGACAGGGGCCGCTGAGGGAGTCGCCCTTCCAGCCGGAAGGTGGCCTCCACCCCCAGCGCCGCCGCCAAAGGCAGCAGAAAGCGCAGGGTAGAGCCGCTTTCTCCACAGGGGAGGGTGGCTTTGGCCGGGATATGCTCCATAGGCCGGACGGAAAACCCGGTTTCCGTGGCCCTTACCTCAGCGCCCAAAGCGTTGAGACAGGCGGCTGTGGCGTCCAAATCCCGGTTGCTCTGGGCGCAGTGCAGCTGGGTGGGGCCGTCCGCCAAAGCAGCGCAAATCAAAAGCCGGTGGGCCTGGGACTTGGAGGGAATGGCAGCCGTTTGTCCTGCCAGCTTTCCCGGAAAAATTCGTAAATCCATATCACATACCTGCCTGAATCAGCGCCTGCATCTGGGCAACCGGAGTGGGCACAATGGCGCAGTCTCCGATATCCCGGGGAATCACCAGCGACAGGGTATCGCCGGAGCGCTTTTTGTCGGATAGCGTGTAGGCCGCCAGCTCCTGGGGGGAATAGGACGTTTCCGTGGGCAGTCCAAACTGCTCCAAAACCGCCAAAATCCGCTGGCAAGCCGTCCGGCTGCAAAAGCCATGTTGGGCAGCGGCCCGGGTGACCATGGCCAGACCAATGGCCACCGAACGTCCGTGGGAGAGGGCAAAGCCGCTGCGGGCCTCCACCCCGTGGCCGATGGTGTGGCCTAGGTTGAGCTTCATTCTAGCCCCGGTGTCAAATTCGTCCTCCATGACCACGTCCCGTTTCAGCTGGATGCAGCGGGTGATGACTGCTTCCTGGCAGAAGTCCAGGCCCTGCTCTTCCAGCTGGGCAAACAGCACTGGGTCGTAGAGAACGCCATACTTGATAACCTCGGCACAGCCGTCCTGGAAAATCTCCCGGGGCAGGGTATCCAGCACCTGGATATCGCACAGCACCAGGGCGGGCTGGAAAAAGGCCCCAGCCAGATTCTTGCCTGCCGGCAAGTCAATGGCGGTTTTGCCCCCCACCGAGGAGTCCACCGCCGCCAGCAGGGTGGTGGGAATCTGGATCAGCCGGATGCCCCGCAGGTAGCAGGCGGCGGCAAACCCAGCCAAATCTCCCACTACGCCGCCGCCCAGCGCAACCACCAGGTCTGTGCGGGTGAGCTGATTTTGGGCCAGTGTATTCAGCAGCTGCAAAAAAACGCTGCCGTTTTTGCTCTGCTCGCCTGCCGGAAAGACAAATTCCGACACCTGAAATCCGGCGCTTTCCAGGCTTTCCACGGCCTTCGGGCCATAGAGGGGATAGACCCGGCTTTCGCTTACCAGGCAGACCCGCTTGGCTTTGCCAAGGCCCTGGGCGTATGCGCCCAGCTGAGAAAGCAGGCCGGGGCCGATGTGGATGTCATAGGTTTTGGATGCGGCAACCGTGACTGTATTCATCCGTCTACCTCCTCTTTGCGCCGCTTGCCCTCCTCCAATAGGGATACCAGCCGTTCCTGGTCTCCGGCGGCAAGGGCCTCCCGATAGGCGTTGAGATTGTCCAGATAGGTATCCAGCTCAAACAGCAGGTTTTCCCGGTTTTCCAGAAACAGCTCTGCCCACATTTGGGGATTCAGCCAGGCCACCCGGGTCAAGTCCTTGTAGCTCCCGGCGGAGAAGCCCTTGTGGGTCTGGGCGGTAGGGGACTTGATGAAAGCATTGCTCAGCAGATGGGGCATCTGGGAGGTAAACGCAATCATGCGGTCGTGATTCTGGGCTGTGGTCACGGAGAAGGAACCGAAGTGGCAGGGCCGCAGGGCCTCCTGCACCCGTTGGAGCAGGGAAATGTCGTCGAATACCGGGGGAACCAGCACCATAGGTGCACCCCGGAACAGGTCTGCCCGGCTGTAGCGGAAGCCGGAAAACTGGGAGCCGGCCATAGGGTGGCCGCCTACAAAGGTAAAGCCGTACTGCCGGGCCAGAGAAAAGCCCTTACGGCAGATTTCCTCCTTCATGCCGCAGCAGTCCACCACCAAGGTTTGGCTGCTTAGATAAGCGGCACTGCGTTCCAACCATGCGGTGCTGCCGCCGGGATAGACTGCCAACAGAATCAACTGGCAGCTTCCGATGGTTTGGGTATCTAAGGTTTCATGCACGGCTCCGGCCAGCTTGGCAAAGGAAAGCACGCTTTCGTCCTGGTCCCAGGCAAAAACCTGGTGTCCTTCCATAGCATAGGCCCGGGCCAGAGATCCGCCAATCAAGCCAAGCCCTAAAATACCTACGTTCACAGCATGACCTCCCGAATGCGCCGGACTTTTCGGTTCAATTCATCAAACTGGGCAGGGGTCAGGGACTGGGCACCGTCGCACAGGGCGCAGGCGGGGTTGTTGTGCACCTCCACCATAATGGCATCTGCCTGGCAGGCAGCAGCGGCGCAGGCCATGGGGGCCACCAGCCCAGCCTTGCCCGTGGCATGACTGGGGTCAACCACCACAGGCAGATGGGACAGATTATGCAGCACCGGGACAGCGGACAGATCCAGCGTATTGCGGGTTGCCGTTTCAAAGGTGCGGATGCCCCGCTCACACAGAATCACCTGGTCATTGCCCTCGCTCATAATGTACTCGGCGCTCATCAGCAGCTCTTGGATGGTGTTGGCCAGCCCTCGCTTCAGCAGAATGGGCTTTTTGGTTTTGCCCAATTCTTTCAGCAGATCAAAGTTCTGCATATTTCGGGCGCCCACCTGGATTATGTCCACGTCTGCAAACAGATCCAGCGTGGAGATATTCATAATTTCGGTGACGATGGGCATGCCGGTGGCCTTTTTGGCTTCCAGCAGCAGCTGAATGCCTTCGCCCTTCATGCCCTGAAAGGCGTAGGGAGAGGTGCGGGGCTTGAATGCGCCGCCCCGGAGGATGTCAGCGCCGGATGCCTTCACAGCCTGGGCCACCTCAATGATCTGCTCCTCGGACTCCACGGAGCAGGGGCCGGCAATCATGGCAAAATAGCCGCCGCCGATGCGCACACCGCCGACATTTACCACCGTGTCCCGGGGGTGGAATTTGCGGTTTGCCTGCTTAAACGGCTCGGAAACCCGCTTTACCGATTCTACCATATCCAGACTTTTCAGCAGTTCCATATCTACCCGGCTGGTGTCGCCAATCAGGCCCAGGACCGTGACTTCCTTGCCTTCGGATACGTGTACATCCAGATTCATCTGCTTGAGCCAGTCCACCAAATGCTGGGTCTGGTCGGGGGTAGTGCCTTGCTTCAAAATCGCAATCATGTTGCTTCTCTCCTTTTGTAAAAAAATAACGCTGCACGGCAATTCGTGCAGCGTCTTAAAAATACGTGTTTTTAAGCTCCTGAAAATCCTTGCAGCACAAATCGCTATTACCTTTTTGTCATAAAAAAGTAATAGTAGCCAAAGAAAAACTGTGCAGCGCAGGAGGTGATGTTCATGGTGAAAATCTCCTTGTTCAGTAGCTGCGGACATTATACCACCACTGGTAGAAAAATGCAAGAGGGAATTTGCCAAACCCGGCAAAAAACCGGGAAGCCCTGATGCAGGGCCTCCCGGCGGTTTATCGGATTGCACGCAGCAGAACATCCACAAGGTACGGCTGGATGAAAAACATAATGCCCATGGTCAGTGCGCAAACCCCGAAAATCTCCCGTGCACGCCAACCGCAGGCGCCCCTGCGATTGGCTAGGGCCTGTCCGGCCCACCATCCCAGAATGGTTCCGGCGGTATTGGTCATCAAATCGTTAATGTCCGTGGCACGGAAGGTAAAGATTTGCAGCAGCTCAATCACGAGAGACAGGCACAGTCCAAACAGGGCTGTCTTCCATAACTTCTGAAAAATCGGACAGAGCACCGGCAGCAAAAATCCCAGCGGCAGAAACAGCGCCACATTCAAAAGACTGGTGCGGTAGTCCGAGAACATATAGGCCATGGGAATCAGGTTTACGTTTAAGTCAAATCGGATGTAATGAATATTGGGAAGCCCCACCACGCTGTCCACAGCCGCCAAATAAAATGCAAAAATCAAATATCCCAGCGTTCTGCGCCAGCTGTGAATCAGAAGCAAATGCAGCAGCAAAAAGACTGGAAGCAGGATCACCATGGCAATCCCTGCTTCCAGAAACATATGGGTGAATAGACGGATGGTCCTGCTCATAATGAGAAATCAAATCACCACTGGCTTGGCAAAAATCACCGCCAGCACGCAGCAGCAGGCAGTCAGTGCAAACCAGGAATCGGTGTGGATATCGGACTCCACTGCCTCATAATCCCGATGGTAAGAATAGATGGCATCCATAACCGTCTTAGCCACCCGAGGGTTCACCTGGGGGTCCTGCTGCATGTACTCCAGGAAGTGGTCCTGAAGTTGCGCCTCGTACTCCCGATGGTCATTGAGGTTGGTGGGGAAGGTGTCATTGTGGGCAGAGGTAAAGGCATCCGTAGTATAGTGGATAAGTTTCCCCAAAGAGTAGTAGTCGAATAGATTCAAAGCGTCCTTCCGCTCCAATCGCTGGGAAATGCGGCGCATGAAACGGCGGGCATTGCGGTAGTTGTGTCCACGAAGCCACTGGAAATGAAGAGAACCCTTCAGGTATGTAGCGGGATTCCGATCCGGCTCGATACAGCCAATCAGGAAAGCCCGAACGTGACGCTTGGGGGCATCCGGCATGTAGTGCTCCGTTAAGTATTGACCCAGGCAGCGATGACTCTTTCCGCGCATGTACTGGCCCCTTTCTATTGATTTGAATCCATCATATCACACTCTGTCTCAAAAAGTGTGAACAACCAAAGAAATCAGAGAACAGCATAACTTCTGCCCCAATGATATGGCTAGATTTTGTGGAATATGCTGAATCCTCCTGCTTGGCAGGAGGATTCAGGGGGTTATTCCGTAATGCTGAAGGGGAACTGGCCGACCTTGGCACCGTCAAAATAGAGGTGCAGGACATAAGAACCGGGAATTTCCGGAACCTTCGGCAGGGTCAGCTCGCCGTAGTGGCTGTCGCCGCCAGACCAGAATTCCTTCCAATAGGTTCGCTCCTGAGAAATCAGGTCGGGAAGCACAATGCCGTGGGCATCCCGGATGACATATAGAATGTTCAGCTCATAGCCCGGCAGATAGAAGTTTGCATTCCCGTGGAGCACCAGAGAAATGCTGTCTCCGGCAGTAAACTGGTCTGTATAGTCCTCTCCGTCCAGAGAATCCTTCCGCCAGGTTCCTTCCGGCGTTTTCAGAAGCTTGCCGGAAACCTGGTCAGCTTGCAGACCGTTGGCATCCATAGGTGCAGCCTCCGGGCAGGTGTAGCTTTGCTGGCTGTTCAGCACGGTGGTGCCGTCTGCTGCTTGCAACGTAAACTGATACTCGGCACCGGGGATTCGCTGGAGGATGACAGCCGAGGGGCCGTTACACTTGACAACGTTGGGCATCGTGCTGCCGTCAATGGTATACATCAGCAGCCAGCCGCCCTGCGGTTCTTCGCCGCTAAACGTCCATTCCAAACGCAGGTCCTGCGCCTGGGTATCGGCATCGTTGGAAACGGTGAAGTCATTCAGCAGAAGGGCATTGGCACTAATGCTGGCACGAGCCGGTTCGGTCATACCCGCAGCCGTGACTTCAATGGCGTAGCTGGAAGCAGGGTCAATGCCTGTAAACTGTGCCTGGGTCTCCGTGACGGTTTTGGTTTCGTCGTAGCCGCTGTCGTTATAGCAGCGCACCTGCCAGCTGTCCACCACCAGGTCTCCCGGTACACGCCAATGCAGGGTCAGTTCGGTGCCATCCGTGGAGGTGGCCCGCAGGTCCTTTGCCAGAACCAGCCGCGTGGCCATGTATTCCAGGGTGGTTTCGCCGCTGAGGGAGAGGTTGTCGCCAGCATCCAGCACGAAGGTGTAAACCTTGCCAAGCGTTAGCCCGGTGACCGGTACCTGGTGACCGGAGAACGTGATGACCTGCTCCGGCTCGCCTTGGGCGCCATAGGTCAGGGTCCACTGCTCCGGTTCGATGCCCTCTACGGTGAAGTCCAGAATAACGGAACCGTCTTCTGTCCCGGCAGTAGGCACCAAGCTGACAATGCTGGTGGTGGTGTCAGTGGTGAAGATATCCGAGGTTTTACCAACCAAGGCATGGAATCCATCAATTTCCAAACGGACAGTATACAGCGTGTCCGGCGTCAGGCCCGTGAAGGTGGCCTGGCCGTCTACCACATTCTGGGTTATGGAAGCACCGCTTTTGTCAGAGCAGATGACCCGGAGCAGGCTGTCCTTTACATCGGAATCAATGTTGACGGTGAGGGATTGCTTGGTCCCATCAATGTCAATGGCATGAATGGTTTGCAGGTAGATATTCTGGTAGAACCAATAGCTGCCCAGTCCGGCGGCAGACAGCGCCAGCAGGAAAGCCAGAGTGGCAACCAGCTTCTTTCTCTTGCGTTTTCCCTCCGGGGAGGCGAAGCTGCCGCCCTTTTTGGCAGGCTCCGGCTCTGGCTGGGCAGGCTGTTCCATTTCCGGCTCCTTCGGAATCGAGCCGTCATCCTCCGGCTCCAGATCCTCTTTTGCGAAGGCAAAGGGGTCTGGCGGGTCTGGAATTTTGGGGAGCACAACGCCCTCCGGGGTCTGGTGGGAAATCAGATCGTCCGCTTTTGCCATGATTTTCGACAGCTCATCCGACATTTCATGGGGCATCAGCTCCGGCGTATCCTGGTCATCGGCGCTTTCCTCCGGCAGCGCTTCCTCCTCCTGGACCGGCTCTTCGGCATCGGGGGCAAGTTCCGGGGAAGCCTCTTCAGTCAGGACACTGTCCTCCTGAGGGGCAGGGGATACGTCATTGTCCTGGGGCAGTTCCTGGATGGAGGGCTGCTCCGGCGGCTGCATTTCATCTTCCGACTGCTCCGGTGCGGGCGCTGGGTCTTCCTGCTTCGGCTCTTGGGGCAGCAGCGGGCCATTGGGGTCCGGCTCCAACGGGGTGTGGGGCGTGATGGAAACATCATTGACCGAATTGCGCTGCATATAGGAAACCAGCGCTTGGGCTAGGTCTTTGGGGTCCTGCCAGCGCTGCTCCGGCTCGAGATGGATGGCCTTCATGATGATATCCGCCAGCTCGTAGTCGGCATTCACGGGCGTCGGCAGGGGTTCCTCGGGGGATCTGTCCATCCGTGGCAGCTGACCGTCGTTATAGAGCTGGTAGAGAATCATGCCCACGGCATAGGTATCCACGGTCATATTCACCGGATTCATGGGGTCAAACAGCTCTGGCGGAGTATAGGCACTGCGATAGCGATCCGCAATGGTGCTGTAACGCAGCGAATCCAGGGATAGGAAGCCCAGGTCGCCAATGCTGTATTCCTTCTTTTCAGAGACAAAGATGTTCGATGGCTTCAAATCCACATACAAAGACCCGGACTGGCGGCACAAAGACAGCGCCGAGCACAGATCCAGGCCAAGATTCACCGCTTCCAAGTGGGTGACAGGGCTTTGCCGCAGGTGCTTTTCCAAAGAGCACTTATAACTGCCTATCAGACAAATATAGTAGCCCAGCCGTTTGCGGGTAATGGGTTCCATCTGCCAGGCATCGTAGGCAGTAAAACCGTCCAGCTTGCTCAGCTGGGTCAGAAGCTGAGCCTCCTGGAGAATGCCCTGACCCATTTCCTTGAAGTAGTCCATGGCATCAGCAGGGTCTTTGTAAGCGCCGGCCAGCAGCAAGGCATCCATCTGCGCTTGGGTGGCAGGCACGGAAATGATTTTGACGATGTATTTTTCCTCTGTGTTTTCCTTGATTGCAGGACAGCACTGGATTCCATCATGACTTGCCATTGGCTCGCCCATGGTGTAACCGTCCAGCAAAGGGGATATGCGTTGGGGTTGTGACAAAGAGATCGCCTCCTCTCCCAAATATAATAAGTTATGTTGCCAAAAAATGCAATACTTTTGTAGTTGTATTCTTTGGAAATTCGTGTTATAATGTCGCTTGATAATGGTACAGTGCCGAAATGTACTGGAGGTTAGGTAATGAGTAAGATTATTTGTGATATCTGCGGAACCACGTATCCGGACACGGCGGATCAGTGCCCCATTTGCGGCTGCGCCCGGGATGCGGCGGCGGATCTGCTGGGCGATGAGCTGCTGATGGAGCAGGTGGATGAGGAGCCCCATGGCCGGGGCGGCCGGTTTACTGCTGCCAAGAAGAAAAAGGAAATTTTTGACTTTGACGAGGTCAACAATCCGGTGTCTCAGCAGTCTCTGGATGATGAGGACGATCCCTATGAGGAAGAAGGGGAATACTATCCGCAGGAGCCTCGGCCCAATACCGGCGTGGTCATTTTGCTGACGGTGCTGATTGCGGTGCTGCTGCTGGCAGCAGGCTTCCTGTTTGTGCGGTATTTCCTGCCCAACATGGGCGGCAAGGAGCCGACGATTCCTGTGACGGAGCCGGTGGTGACCCAGGCAGAAACCCAGTCGCTGAGCGTGCCCTGTGAGGGGATGACCATGACCAGCGCCCGCCAGGCCGTGCTGAATCAGGAGGGCGGGAAGTTCCTGATCCATGTGACCACCACGCCCAGCAATACCACGGACGAGATCGTGTTTACATCCTCGGATGAAAGCGTTGCTACCGTCACGGCAGATGGCCGTGTGGAGGCAGTTGCAGAGGGCCAGGCGGTGATCCACGTGACCTGCGGCCAGTGGTCCATGGATGTGAACGTGACCGTAAAGTTTGAGCAGGAAACCGTGCCGCCCACTGTTGCGGCAACGGAAGCAACGGAGGCTGCCGATCCTACCGCTGAAACCAAGGCCCCGGCAGAAGGGGAGACCCAGCCTACGGAAGCGCCTGCTGCTACGGAGGAAGCCTCGAATTCCGGCAATACGGGTCTGAAGGATGTAAAGCTGAAGCTGAAGCAAACGGACTTCCGTCTGGGTGTCTACTATGAGCACCAGCTGAAGCTGGACTGTGCTCTGGAGCAGAACGAAGTGGAGTGGACCTCGGAGCATCCCTACATCGCCACGGTGGATGAAAACGGCGTGGTCAAGGCGATTAAGAGCGGCACCACTTCCATCACTGCCAAATATGGCGACCAGGAGGTCAGCTGCATCGTCCGCTGCTTCTAACATTATAAAAAGCGACACGGCTGCGCCAAGTTTGGTGCAGCCGTGTTTTGCTATGCCTCGCCGGTTACAGCGTGTCTGCGGAACAGGAAGGAGACACACCACAGCCCAGCCAGGGCCACCACCGTGTAAACCAGGCGGCTGAACAGGGAGCCGGAACCGCCAAACAGCCAAGCCACCACATCAAACTGAAATACGCCCACAAGCCCCCAGTTGATGCAGCCAATGATGGATAGAATCAACGCTATGGTATCCATGGAACAAACCTCCTCTTTTTCGGGATTCTGTCTGGCGCATGCCCCGTATTCAGCCTAGGGCATGCGCCTTGCGTACGGAACAGACTTTACGGCCGCTCCTGCTGCGGAAAACCGCAGAAATACGCACTGCTAGGATGTACATTTTTCTGGATTTTATCACAGAATGATTGCAAAATCGTCATGCATTGGCTATAATGAAAAATAAGCACTGCTACATATGCGGATGCAGACCCCACAGCTGTGGGCAACTGAGGAAAAGGACGGTATGGACCATGACCACACTATATGAAGGCGCCTATGCCAAGCTGAATCTGACCCTGGATGTGCTGGGGAAGCGGGAGGATGGGTATCACGACCTGCAAAGCGTAATGCAGACCATCTCCATCCGGGATGACATTGAACTGGATGTGGGCACCGGAAAGCCTTGGCGCTTGACCTGCTCCATGGAGGGCATTCCCACTGACGAAACCAATCTGGCATGGAAAGCGGCAAAGGTTTTCTGCCAGGCTCTGCATAAGGACCCTAACGGCCTGGAAATCCGTATTGAAAAACGCATTCCCTCCGGCGCTGGTTTGGGCGGCGGCAGTGCCGATGCAGCAGCGGTGCTGCGGGCGCTGAATCGCCACTATGGAGAGCCGCTTTCTATTTTCGCCTTGGCGGAACTGGGCGCACAGGTAGGAAGCGATGTGCCCTTCTGCACCCTCTGCGGAACGGCTATGGTGGAGGGCCGGGGAGAGCGGCTGCGGAAGCTGCCGGATATGCCCGACTGCATTTTTGTAGTGTGCAAGCCGGAGTTCTCTGTTTCGACTCCGGAGCTGTATCACAAGCTGGACACCACCGCCATTGCCCACCGGCCGGATAACCGGGCGATGGAAAACGCTCTGCTGGCAGGCGACTTGGGTGCCGTGGCTGAGCAGGTGTTCAATGTGTTTGACCCGGTGGTAAGCTCGGAGCACCTGGAGCTGAACTACATCAAATCCATCTGCAACAGCTATGGTGCGCTGAACCAGCAGATGACCGGCTCCGGCTCTGCGGTGTTTGCTATTTTGCCGAGTTTTGAGTATGCTGCTGTGGTTTGCAATATGCTCAAAGAGAATTATCCCCACGTTTTTATTGCAAAACCCCTATAATTTCTGAAATTCCCGTCCATACTGGAACTATCAATTTCCGGTATGGACGGTGTTTTTTATGAAAAAGCTAAAAAATGGATTGCTTTTGGGTTTGGTGCTTGGGGCGTTTGTTTGGACAGGCAGCGTTGCGGCAGATCGGCAGAAGTTGAAAGATGGGCTGGTCCGACTCCATGTTGTAGCCAATTCGGACAGCCAGCAGGATCAAGCTGTAAAGCTGCAAGTCCGCAATGCGGTGCTATCGTATTTGCAGCCGCTGCTTGCCAGCAAATCTGACCCGGAGCAGGCCAGAGAAATGCTGAGAAAGCAGCTTCCGCAGCTTCAGGCGGTTGCCAACGAGACCTTGAAGGCCGCCGGAAAGCCCCAGGATGCGGTGATCTCGCTGTGCCAAGAGTCCTTTGCCCAGCGTCAATACGATACCTTCACACTGCCGGCAGGGGTATATCATTCGCTGCGTATTGTACTTGGAGACGGAGATGGCCGTAATTGGTGGTGCGTGGTGTTTCCTCAGCTGTGCTTGGGGGCAACGACCCATGACGTGGAGGATACCGCCGCAGGCGCAGGATTTTCTCAGGAGCTTTGCAGTGCCATCACCGGCGAGGATGGGTATACCCTCCGCTTTTTTGCATTGGAGGCTTTGGGGCGGCTGGAAAACCTGGTGTTTGCCTCGTAAGCGGCTTTCCTTTTGGGGGGCTTTGTGTTATACTATCTCAAAACACATAGGAGGTAGGACTATGCTGCGATTGCTGCTGGGTACGGATTGGACGGCCAATCGAGAAAGAATCCTGACGTCTCTAGCCCAGGATGTGAAGCAGGGGAAGGGCAATCGAATCTTGATCGTGCCGGAGCTCATCAGCCACGAGGCGGAGCGTCAGCTTTGTCAAGCGGCGGGAGACACCGCCAGCCGCTACGCCGAAGTGGTCTCTTTCACACGGCTGGCTAGGCGGGTATCGGATTGGATGCACACGCCTTTGCAGGAGTGCCTGGACGACGGCGGCCGTGTGGTAGCCATGGCAGCGGCAGCCCGGCAGCTCAGCAGCCGGTTGAAGGCGTATGCCGCAGTGGAAACCCGTCCGGAGTTTTTGACGGGTCTTCTTGACAGCATTGACGAGTTCAAGCGCTGCTGCATCACGCCGCAGGACCTGATGCAGGCATCGGGACAGACGGAAGGCTCCCTTGCCCAAAAGCTGGAGGAACTGGCGCTGCTCATGGAGGGCTATGACAGTCTCTGCGCCCGTGGAAAGCGAGACCCCAGAGATCAAATGACCTGGCTGCTGGAGCAGCTGGAAGAGGGAGATTTCGCCGAGAAGCACACCTTCTACATAGACGGCTTCCCGGATTTTACCCGCCAGAATCTGGCTATTTTGGAGCACCTGATTCATGCCTGCCCTTGCGTGACCGTAAGCATGAACTGCGACCAGATTGGTTCACCGCTGCTGGCATTTGAAAAGGCAGGCCAGACGGCCCAGGAGCTGTACCGCTGTGCCGCTCGGGCCGGCGTGCAGGTAGAAGTGGAAGTGGTTTCGCCCCGCCCGTCTGCGCTGGAGCCGGTGCGCCAGGCGCTGTTTCAAGGCCCAATCCGAAAGGGGTCAGCGCAGGCGCATTTGTCGATCTCTCAGGCGGAATCGGCTTATCAAGCTTGCTTGGATGCGGCAAAGCAGGTGCTTGCTTTGGTGCAGCAGGGCTGCCGATACCGGGACATTACCCTGGTATGCGCAGATATGGACCAATACCTGCCCCTTGCGGAGTTGATTTTCCATCGCTTTCACATTCCGCTGTATCGTTCCGGCACGGAGGAGATTTTGCAGGAAAGTGTCATCAGCACGGTACTGACAGCCTTGGATGCAGCCTTGAGTGGTTTTGACCAGCGAACAATGCTGCGATATTTGCGCTCGGCCCTGTCGCCGCTGGATCCGGACACCTGTGATTTGGTAGAAAACTACGTGATTACATGGGGCATTCGAGGAAACCGCTGGACCCAGCCGTGGGAAAAGCACCCGGATGGGCTGAAGGACCAGTGGGACGATGCCGCCCGCAGCCGTCTGGCTGCGCTGGAAGATGCTCGCCGCTTGGTAGCAGAGCCGCTAGAACGCCTGCGCCAAAGCTTCCGCAGTGAAAAGAACCTGGCGCAGCAAGTGCAGGGCCTATGCAGCTTCTTGGAAGAAATTGGCCTGGAGCAGCATTTGGAAGCCCTAGCCCAAGAGCTGGATGCGCAGGGCAACAATCGGGGGGCGCAAATCCTCAACCAGCTATGGGAGATTCTCCTGAGCGCATTGGAGCAGCTGCATGATGTGCTGGGAGAAACCAGCTGGGAACCAGAGCATTTTAGTCGGCTTCTGCGGCTGCTGCTGAGCCAGTACAGCGTGGGCACCATTCCGCCTGTGCTGGATGCGGTGCAAATGGGTCCGGTGCCCTCCATGCGCTGCCATGGAGAAAAGTATCTGATTGTGCTGGGTGCCGAGGAAGGAAATCTCCCCGGCTATGCCGGTGCTGTGGGCGTGCTTACGGACCAGGAGCGTGTGACGCTGCGCCAGCTGGGGGTTCCTCTGACCGGCGGCTCGCTGGAAGGCATCCAGGCGGAGTTTTCAGAAATTTATGGCGTATTTTGCGGTGCCCAAGAGCATATCTGGGTATATAGTGCCACTGACCAGCCTTCGTTCGTGTTCAAGCGTCTGGCGGAACTGGCAGGGCAGGAGCAGCCAGTACAGGACGTGCTTGGGTTTGCCCAAGCGGATGCTTGGGAGGCTGGGGCATATTTGGCCCGGTGGAATCAGGAACATGCTGCCCACCAGCTGGGAGCGGACCTGGGATATGCCCAAACCAGGCAGCGCCGGGACTATGCCCTGGGAACCATAACTCGAGAACACATAGACCAACTGTATGACAATCCGCTGCGGCTGTCTGCCTCTCAAATTGATCGGCAGGCAGAGTGCCGTTTGTCTTACTTCCTGCAATACGGCCTGCGGGCAAAGGAGCGAAAAGAAGCTTCGGTAGACCCGGCAGAATTCGGCAGCTATGTCCATGCGGTCCTGGAGCAAACGGCTCGCCGCATTCAGCAGCTGGGAGGATTCCAGCAGGTTGACTTGGCGCAGACCTTGGAGATTGCCCACGGCTTTAGCCAGGAATATGCCCAGCAGCATTTTCAGCAGGTGGATTCTCTGCGGATGCAGTATCTATTCCAGCGCAACCTGCAAGAGCTGGATTGGGTGGTTACGGAGCTGTGGCAGGAGCTGGAACAGGCGGCATTCTCTCCGGCTGCGTTTGAGCTGGGATTCGGTGACGGCAAGGAGCTTCCCCCAATCGCCATTCCCAACCGGGCGATGCAGGCAGTACTCCGGGGATTTGTGGACCGGGTGGACGTCTGGTCCAATGGTGCCAGCCAGTATTACCGGGTGGTGGACTACAAAACCGGAAAGAAAGAATTTGATTACTGCGATGTATTCAATGGTGTCGGCCTGCAAATGCTGCTGTATTTGTTTGCGCTTCGGGAAAGCGGCACAGACCTGCTGGGGCAGCGCCCAGTGCCGGCCGGGGTTCAGTATTTTCCGGCACGTGCTCCCTATATCAGTGTAGACGGCCGCCTGGATACCCAGAAACTGGACACCAATCGCCGAAAGAACCAAAAACGCCAGGGACTTCTGTTGCAAGATCAAGCGGTATTGCAGGCTATGGAGCCGGGAGATACGCCCCAGCGCATGAACTATACCGTGAAAAAGGACGGAACGCTATCTGGAAATGTGGCCACCCGGGAACAGCTGGCCATGCTGAAGCGCTACGTATTTCACTTGGTCGGTGCTATGGTGGAGGATATCGCTTCCGGCAACGTAGCGCCGAATCCCTACTGCCGTGGTACTGCCCATGATGCCTGCACCTTCTGCCCGTATGATGCGGTTTGCCAGGAAACCAGAGAACTGGGGCGGCGCAATTACAAATCCATGAAGGCAGAGGATTTTTGGGCAGCGCTGGAAAAGGAGGAGAAAAATGGCTGATCAGCTGACAACACAACAGCGGTGCGCCGTCGAAAACCGAGGCGGACGGCTGCTGGTATCCGCAGCCGCGGGTTCCGGTAAAACCAAGGTGCTGGTAGACCGGCTCCTGCGCTACGTCACGGACCCCGATGACCCAGCGGACTTGGACGAATTTCTGATGATTACCTATACAAAAGCGGCTGCCACAGAGCTGCGGGGAAAAATAGCCAAAGAGCTTACAGCCCGCATTGCCCAGGAGCCGGAAAACCGCCGGCTGCAAAAGCAGATGCAGCGATTATTCCTGACGAAGATTTCCACGGTTCATGGCTTTTGTGGTGATTTGCTGCGGGAATATGCCTATCGGCTGGACATTGCAGCAGATTTTCGGGTTGCGGACGAAAACGAGTGCCGGCAGATGCGAAACAATGTACTCAGTGATCTTCTGGATCAGGCTTATGAAAATCCCGGGCCGGATTTCAGAGCCTTTGCCGATACCCAGGGGATTGGCCGGGATGACCGTCTGCTGCCGCAACTGATTGAGCAGGTCTATGACAGTGCCCGGTGTCATAAAAATCCGGAGCAGTGGCTGGAGCAGTGCCTGGAGAATACCAATTCCGAGCAGATCCGCGATGCAGCTGAAACCACCTGGGGCCGGTATTTGCTGGAGGATTTGCACGGATATTTGGATTGCCAAATCCAGGTGATGACCCAGTGCGCTCTAGAGCTGGAGCGCTGCGAGGGGTTGGAAAAACCCGCCGAGAACTTCCGCCAGACCATAGCGCATTTGCAGCAGCTCCGCCAATGCCAGAGCTGGGATGCGGTATGGCAAAACCGAGAAATTCCCTATGGGCGGCTGACATTTCCCAGGAAAAACCCTGACGAAGATTTGACAGACCGGGTCAAAGCGGCCCGAGATGCCTGTAAAAGCGGCGTCAGCAAACGCCTTCAGTATTTTACAGACGATTCCAAGCAGGTGTTGCAAGACGTATCCCAGACAGCGGCGGCAACTCGTGGCTTGATTGCGCTGGTAAGACAATTCGACCAAGCCTACACCGCAGCCAAGCGTGGAGCCAGATGCCTGGATTTTGGCGATTTGGAGCATAAGACCCTGGACTTGCTGCTGGGAAAGCAGCGGACCCAAGCCACCACAGCTGCCAGAGAAATTGGTCGGCGGTATCGGGAAATCCTGGTGGACGAGTATCAGGATTCCAACGAGGTGCAGGATGCCATCTTTACCGTGCTGACCGAGGAGCGGCAAAACTGCTTCCTGGTGGGGGATGTAAAACAGTCCATTTATCAGTTCCGGCTGGCTGAGCCTAAGATTTTCTTGAATAAGTACGAGCACTATCTTCCTGCGGACCAGGCACAGCCCGGTCAGGGGCGAAAGGTGCTGCTTAGTGATAATTTCCGCTCCGGCATCGAGGTTATCGACGGGGTTAACGATGTGTTCCGTACCTGCATGTCCCCCCAGGTTGGCGGACTGGTCTACGGGGAAGCGGAACAGCTCCGGGAGGGCGTACCCAAGGGCACACTGGGAGAGCCAGGTGTGGAGCTGTACGCCATTGCATCCGAGGAAGATGCCTACGCCATGGAAGCGGAGTTTGTAGCCCAGAAGATTCAGTCCATGCTGGCGCAGGGAACCCGCATCCGCTCCAAGGACGGCTCCTTGGTTCCCGTGCAGCCGGAAGATATTGTGATTTTGCTCCGATCTCCCGGCAGTGCTGCCCGGTATTTCCAGCAGGCGTTGGAGCGCCGGGGGCTGCGCTGTACCAGCGGAAGCGGTATGGATTTGATGAAAACCCAGCAGATTTCTGCGCTGCGCTCGCTGCTGCAAGTTGTGCTGAATCCCAGGCAGGATATCCCGTTGATTGCCGCATTGGCAAGTCCTGTGTTCGGTTTTACTGCGGATGACCTGGCCCAAATCCGGGCCGGCAAAAAAGAGGGCTGCCTCTATGACTGCCTCGTAGATAGCCAGCACCCGAAGGCACAGGCATTTTTACAGATGCTGCTGCCTCTGCGCCAGCAGGCTCGACTGGGCAGTTTGACAGGACTGCTGGAGCAGTGCTTTGCCCAAACCCGGATGGACAGCGTGTTTGCCGCCATGCCTGGTGGAACAGCCCGCAGTGCTTCGCTGCAAGCATTTTACCAGTTGGCAGCAGATTTCGAGCAGGGAAAGTCCAGGGATCTGGCGCAGTTCCTGGAGCATCTGGATGCGTTGGAGGAGCGTGGCATGACTGCCTCAGGAGAGGCTGCCGCAGGCTGCATCACCATTATGAGTATCCATAAGTCCAAGGGCCTGGAATTCCCGGTGGTGTTCCTGGCCAATCTGGCCAGGAAATTCAATCAGGAGAATATCCGGGCGCAAATTCTATGCGACAAGCAGCTGGGCTTGGGATTGTCGGTAGCCGACGCACAGGAGCGCATCCGCTACCCCTCTGCGGCAAAGCGGGCCATCGAGGTGAAGCAGACTGCCGAAAGTGTATCCGAAGAAATGCGGGTACTGTATGTAGCCATGACCCGGGCTAAGGACCGGCTGATTATGACCTATGCCACCAAATACCTGAAGTCGGATTTGGAGGATATTGCCCAGCGTATGGATTTTGATGATGGGCAGCTTCTGTGCCGGGAGGCCATCTGCATGGGAGACTGGGTGCTGCAAACAGCCATGGGCAAGGTGGAGGCAGGACAGCTTCATGCCATTGGCGGCCGTCCCAGACATCTGAGAACCCAGGAACGGCCTTGGAAGATCGAGCTGATTGAATCCGTGGAAGAAACCACTGCTGCATCGGCAATTCAGGAGCGGCAGGAGCAAATGCCTTCCGGGGTTCTGGAGACCCTGCATCAGACGTTGGCGTTCCAGTATCCCCACCTGGCAGCAACCCAAGCTCCCTCGAAGCGAACGGCTACTGACCGCAAGGGGCGGCTGAAGGATGAAGAAGCAGCCCAGGAAGCCCAGCAGCCCCAGCCCGCAGCCAGAACGTGGCGGCGGCCGGGGACACTTGCCGGCAGCAAAGGCGGAAAAGCCAGAGGCAGCGCTACGCACTTGGCTATGCAGTACCTGCGCTACGAAGCCTGCGGCAGCCAGGCGCAGATTGCCGAGGAACTCCGCCGGCTGGTTGCACAAGGGTATTTGACCCAAGAGCAGGAACAGTTGATTTCCAGTGCGCAGCTGGCGGCATTCTTTGCAACGGATGTAGGACAAAAGCTGCGCTCCGGCACGCCGTATCTGCGTGAATTTAAGTTTTCCATCTTAGACGACGGTGCCAACTACGCCGCCGGCTTGGAAGGGGAGCAAGTGCTGCTGCAAGGTGTGGTAGACTGCGCATTGCTGGAACCGGATGGCATCACCGTGTTGGATTTCAAGACCGACTACGTTACCAAAGATACGGTTCTTGTTGTCACCCAGCGCTATGCAAAGCAGGTGCGGACCTATGCCCATGCCTTAAGCCGCATCTATCAAATGCCAATCAAAGCAGCTTGCCTGTACTTTTTCAGCATGGGGGAGTTTGTCCCTATTTCCTGGGAAACAATATAATAGCAAATGGGGTGCCGATGTTGCGGCACCCCATTTTCGCATCAGTTCTTATTCTGGGTTTCGTTCTTGCTCTCGTTTTGGGTTTGAGCCTTGCGCTCGTTTTTGGTCTTGGTATTCATACGTCACGCCTCCTTCCGTTTCCTGCGGCGAAAGCCGCTTAGGTAGTGTGCCCGAGAAATCAGGATTTATCCTTGGGCCGGAAGAAAAGGCTGGCCAGCAGTCCTGCCAATATGGCGGCGGTAATGCCACCGGCGGCTGCCTTCAGACCGCCGGTGAAAATGCCCAGAAACCCGTCCTGGGCAATGGCCTCCCGCACACCCTTGGCCAGGTTATTGCCAAAGCCGGTCAAGGGCACCGTCGCACCGGCCCCGGCAAACGCAACCAGGGGCGGATACAGCCCCAGCCCGCCCAGGATCACACCGGCAACCACGTAGCCCACCAGAATCCGGGCCGGTGTGAGCTTGGTCTTGTCTATGAGGATCTGCCCGATAAGGCACAGCGTTCCTCCCACCCAAAATGCGTTCCAGTATTCCATGGTCAGCACCCTCCTGTCACAGATACGGCATGGCAGATACCGGGGATTGGCAGACTCTGCTGGGTGGAGGTGGGGGAGAGGAGCGCCCCGGTTCCGCAGAACAGGAGCTTTTTCACCTTTCCGATGCGCAGCTCTTCCAGCAGAGTGCCGCACAGGGTGATGGCGCTGCATCCGCAGCCGGAGCCTCCGGCGTGAACGTCCTGGCGGGCCGGGTCAAAAACCAGCGTGCCGCAGTCCATCAGTTTTCCTCCCAAAGATAGCCCGTCCCGCCGTGCCAGCTGCATCAGCAGTTCTTTTCCAATCTGACCCAAATCCCCGGTAACAATGCGGTCAAAATCCTCCGGCCCGGTTTGCAGGTCTGCAAAATGGGCACGGATGGTGGCGTAGGCAGCTGGGGCCATGGCTGCGCCCATGTTGTTGGCATCCTGGATGCCCAGGTCAGTGACAGTTCCAATAGTGCAGGAGGTGATTTTGGGACCGGAACCCTCCCGGCAGACCAGCGCCGCCCCGGAGCCGGTGACAGTCCACTGGGACGTAGGGGGCCGCTGCCCGCCATAGCCCAGGGGGAAGCGGTACTGCCGCTCGGAAGCGGCGAAGTGGGAAGAGGTCATGGCCACGGCCCGGTCTGCAAAGCCGCCGCCCACCGCCATGGCCGCTGCCAGCAGTCCCTCGGCCATGGTGGAGCAGGCGCCATACAGCCCCAGGTGGGGAATGCCCGTATTGCGCAGGGTAAAGGAGGAGCCGATGCACTGATTCAGCAAATCCCCGGACAGCACCAAATCCAGCTCCTCCATGGGAAGTCCCGCTTTTTCCAGCAGCTTTTTCAGCGCCAGCTGCTGCATTTTCTTTTCCGCCTGCTCCCAGGTTTTCTGGCCGAAATAGGTATCCCGGCATTTGATATCAAAGGTGTGGGCCAGCGGCCCTTCCGCCTCCCGCTTTCCGGCCACGCTGGCCCAGGCCGTGATCACAGGGGGCTGCGGCAGGACAAAGCTTTGCTTTCCCCGCTTCCAGTTTGCCATAGTTCCACCTTCCATACGTGCTATTCGCCATGCGGCATGAGGTTAGGATACCCAAGGTTGCAATTTTCATACGATGATGATAAGATATGCCTATCTTTTGCGAAAAAGGGGAGAAGACAATGACCTATTCCATACGCTTGGCAGAATCGGAGGATCTGCCGAGAATTGCAGAAATTTACGCCGGAGCCAGGGCCTTTATGGCAGCCAATGGAAACCCAGGGCAGTGGGGGACCAACCATCCGTCCCAGCAGCAGCTGGCCCAGGATATTTACAGCCGGGTGCTGTATCTTTTGGAGGATGAGCAGGGGATTCATGGCGTGTTTGCGTTTTTGCTGGGGGAGGACCCTACCTACCGGGTGATTTATGACGGGGCCTGGCACTATAACCTGCCCTACGGCACCATTCACCGGGTGGCCGGAGATGGCAGCGGCGGGATTTTTTCCGCCATCGTGGCCTTTGCCCGAAAGCGCTGCACCTATCTGCGAATCGACACCCATACATGCAACCAGCCCATGCGCCGGGCCATCCAGCGTGCAGGCTTCCAGCCCTGCGGCACCATCCTAACGGAGGACGGCAGCCCCAGGCTGGCCTTCGACTGGAAAATGCCAACATAAGCCGCAAATACGAAAAAACAGCAACAAGGACGAATGTCCTTGCTGCTGTTGATTTTTTATCCCATCCGCCGGGCGCCATAATAGTGCTGTGCCCAGTAGCCACTGGTCAAATCGGAATAGGAGACCGTGGAGCAGGAATTAGGGGCGTGGATAAACTGGCCGTTTCCGGCGTAGATACCCACGTGGGAAATGCCGCTGGCATATGTATTGGCGAAGAAGACGATGTCGCCTTCCTGAAGGTCGGATTTTTCCACCGATGTACCCTGACGGTACTGATCGGCGGGGGTGCGGTAGGCGGAGATGCCCACCTGCTTAAGTACATAATAGACAAGGCCGGAGCAGTCAAATCCATCCGGGGAAGCGCCGCCGCTGCGGTAGGGAACACCCAGATATTTCTGGGCCTCCGCCAGAATCTGACTGACGTCTACGCTGGGAGCGCTGGGGCTGGAGGAGGTGCTGCCGTTGGGGGAACTGGGGGAAGCCCCAATGGATTTGCCCCGGCGGTAGTATTTGGGCGAGTTGGGAGAAGCCTGGTTCTCGTAGGGGATTTCCGTCAGCTTGAGATAGTCGCTGCGGATGTAGCAGGTTTTTCCGTCATAAATCACCTTGTACCAGCCTTCATTCAGGCCCAGAATGTAGCATTTGCTGCCGGAAGAGGCCTGGGTCACCACGCCATGGGCGGTAGAGGGGCCGGAGCGAAGATTGACACCGGAGCCAACCACTTCGCCATAGCCCAGCTCCGCATTTTCCTTGGTGAGTACGTCCAGATACTGCTCGTGCATGTAGCCAACCTGCAAATTGTAGTTGACCTGATACCACTGACCGGACTTGCTGATCACGGCCACGCAGTCATTCTTAGGTGCTGTGGCCAAAATGGATGCGCTTTCGCTGGGTTCGGAACGAAGCCGAAGGGAAGATGCATTGACAAATCCAATGCCGTGCATGGTGCTCTCCGCCGCCGCAGCGGGAATAACCAGGGCGGCAGCGGACAGGACCACTGCCAGGGAGAGGGTAACGAGCTTTCTTTTGAGATTCATACTTTGTCCTCCGTCTTTGCTAAGGCCACAGGTCTAAGCCTGTGGCGCAGGGCTCAGCCCTGAAAAACTGGCGGGATTATTTCCCCGCCAGCGCCCGCTCCAACCAGACACAACCCAGGTCCAGAGCGGTGTAAAAACCGTCTTTTTCGCTTTTCTTTACGATTCTGTCCCGGCTTCTGGCGGCAGGATCCGTCAGCTGAAGCTGCACCGAAACCCGGGTAGCCACGTCCAAATCGCCCTGCTTCTTGGTTTCCAAAATCTGAAGCATGACAATGTGGCTGTCAGCCATAGAGCCGTAATAAATCAAATTGTCCTTCCGCATCAGCGGGCGTCCCTTATACATGAGAACTGCATTTTCATCAGCCATGAAAGATACCTCCTGCAAAATGTAATCAGATTGTAACATATCGTTACGTATTTGTCAAGTTTTTTGTGACAAACACCGTCAAAACCAGTGGTTTACGTAACATTATTGACAATATCTGGTGAAATCGGAAGACGGAGGGAAAAGTATGAACTTGTCAAGCTGCAATAGGCACAACAAGCTGTCATTGCAAACCATCCGGCCTGCAATGACAGCTTTTGGGATGTTACCGGGAAGAAGCGGGCTTAGTCCTGCTCAAACAGATAGTCCCGCACCAGCACCTGCATCAACTCATCCCGGTCGATTTTGCAAATCATGCTCCGGGCACCGTTGTAGTTGGTGATATACGTGGGGTCCTCGGTCAGAAGGTAGCCCACAATCTGATTGATGGGGTTATAGCCTTTCTCCGTCAGGGCCTCATACACACCACGGAGAATGTGCCGCATGGTTTCTTTGTCATCGCTGGGCACTGTGAATTTCTGGGTATCGGTTTCTGACATGGCGATCAGCCTCCTTCAGATGTAGAATATAGTCATTATAACCGAAGTCCATCCCAGTGTAAAGCCCTAAATCTGGAATAATTTGTAAAGCTTTTAGCGAAGAACCGCATCCAGCTGCTCTTTCAGAGCCTCCAGGACCTTATTGACCACGGCTTCGGAATCGGTATCGGTGAGGGTTCTGTCATCTGCGCGCAGCTCCAGGGAGAAGGCCATGCTCTTTTTGCCCTCCGCAACGCCGACACCACGGTAAATATCGAAGAGCTTCACATTGCGCAGCAGCTTTCCGGCGGCAGCGGTGATCACGTCTTCGGCTTGGGCAACGGTGACGGACTCATCGCACACCAGCGCCAGGTCCCGGGAGACAGTGGGATACTTGGGCAGGGGGGTGTAGGTGGCATCCGGCAGCTGCAGCTGCATCATCTGGGAGAAGTTCAGCTCGGCGCAGTACACATCGGTATCAATGCCGTAGTTCTGGGCCACCAGGGGATGGACCTGACCCATCACTCCCACGTCCACACCGCCGATGGATACCCGGGCGCAGCGGCCGGGGTGGAAGCTGGGATTGTCCTTCACGGCTTCATAGCGGGCCTTTTCCAGCCGCAGCCCGGCAAAGATGGCTTCCAGCTCGCCCTTCAGAGTGAAGAAGGTTTCGTTGGCACCATAGGTACCCAGCACCAGCATCTTCGGCTCCTGAGGCAGCAGCTGGTTTTCCTGAGGCAGGTAAATTTTTGCCAGCTCATACAGCTTCACGGCGCGGTTGTGATAGGCATTGTTCCGGGAGAGAATTTCCAGCATGGAGGGCAGGGCGATGGTACGCATGATAGAGGTATCCTCGCCCAGCGGATTCTGAATCCGCATAGCCTTACGCAGGGGGCTGTCGGCATCCAGACGAATCTGGTCAAACACCGCAGGGGACGTGAAGGAGTAGGTGATGATTTCGCTGTAGCCCAGGCCACGGCACAGGGTACCGGCCTTGTTCTCCATCAGCATTTCCGGAGTATAGCTGCCCTGGGTTGCGTTCTTGAAGGCAGTGGTGGGAATCTCGTTGTAGCCATAAGAACGACCAATCTCCTCTGCAATATCCGCCATCCGAACCAGGTCCGGGCGGAAGGAGGGTACCTGAATCACATCGCCCTCCACGGGAACTTCCAGCAGCGCCAGGTAGCGGACCATGTCCTCCTTGCTGATCTGGGTGCCCAGCAGACGGTTGATTTTCTCCGGCTCCAGAGGAATAGTCCGGGGCTGGGGAATGTAATTGATGACATCAATGGTGCCATCCAAAACGTCGCCGCATTCCAGCAGCTCCACCAGCTCGCAGGCCCGCTCCACGGCGGGAATAGTCATCATGGGGTCTAGGTTCTTCTCAAACTTGCCGGAAGCCTCAGTACGCATACCCAGGGCCAGGGCAGTCTGGCGGATGGAGGTGCCGTCGAAGTTGGCAGACTCAAAGACCACCATGGTGGTATCGTCGGCAATTTCGGAATTTTCACCGCCCATAATGCCGGCCAGGCCGATGGGCCGATGGTCATCGGCAATCACCAGCATTCCTTCGGTGAGCTGGCGCACGGTGCCGTCCAGGGTGGTGAGACGCTCGCCATGCTGGGCCTGGCGCACCACAATTTTGCCGGAGGTCACATAGCGGTAGTCAAAGGCATGCATGGGCTGGCCGTATTCCAGCATGACATAGTTGGTGATGTCCACGATGTTGTTGATGGGGCGGACACCGTTGGCACGCAGCCGCTGGCGTAGCCACTTGGGGGAGGGGCCAATCTTCACGTTGGCAACCATCCGGGAGGAGTAGCGGCGGCACAGCTCCGCTGCCGGCACCTCTACATCCAGGTGGTCAAAGATGGAACCGGCATCGCTGCCGTGAACCACCGGCTCGTGGTGGCGCATGGCCTTGCCGAACGCTGCGGCGGCTTCCCGAGCCAGACCCATGATGGAGTAGCAGTCCGGGCGGTTGTTGGTGATTTCAAAATCCACCACCGTGTCATCGTTGCCGATGACCAGGTTGATGTCCTGTCCCACCTGGCAAGGCTCGTCATTGAGAATCCAAATGCCGTCGGCGTAAGCGCCGGGCAGGTCATTCTGGGTCAGACCCAGCTCAGCAAAGGAGCAGAGCATGCCGTTGGACTTTTCGCCACGGAGCTTGCCCTTGGTGATGTGAACGCCGCCGGGAAGCCAGGAGTTGTGCAGGGCAGCCGGAACCAGATCCCCTTCGTGGACATTCTGCGCGCCGGTAACGATCTGCACCGGCTCTTCCTGACCGACGTCTACCTGGCAGATGAACATGTGGTCGGAGTTGGGGTGGCGCACCATGGACAGCACCTTGCCCACCACCACGTTTTTAATTTCAGCATCCATCCGCTCGTAGGTTTCCACCTTCTGGCCGAACACGGTCAGGGTCTCTACGAATTCCTTATCCGAAACCTGGGACAGGTCTACGAAGTCCTCGTTAAGCCATTTTCTGTTGAGTTTCATCTTCTCTACCTCCTTAGAACTGATTCAGGAACCGAATGTCATTGTCGAAAATCAGGCGCAGGTCGTTGATTTTCATGCGGCCCATGGCCATCCGCTCCAGGCCCATGCCAAAGGCAAAGCCGGAGTACTTTTCCGGGTCGATGCCGCAGTTTTCCAGCACCGTGGGATGGACCATGCCGGCGCCCAGCAGCTCAATCCAGCCTTCGCCGTGGCAGGTGGAGCACACCTGGCCGTCGATTTCACCGGTGCCGTGGCACTTGTGGCACTGCATATCCATTTCGCAGCTGGGCTCAGTGAAGGGGAAGTGGTGGGGGCGGAAGCGCATCACGGAGCCTTCGCCATAAATCTTTTCCATCATGGAAATCAGTGCGCCCTTCAGGTCGCCCATGGTGATATGCTCATCCACCACCAGGCCCTCAATCTGATGGAACATGGGGGAGTGGGTGGCGTCTGCCTCGTCCTTACGGAACACACGGCCGGGGGCCAGCATGCAGAAGGGAGGCTTGTGGTTTTCCATGAAGCGGATCTGCATGGGGCTGGTCTGGGTTCTCAGCAGCACGGAGTCGTTGTCGTCAAAATAGAAGGTATCGCTGCGGTCCCGGGAGGGGTGGCCCTCCTCGATGTTCAGCCGGGTAAAGTTGTAGTCTGCCAGCTCCACCTCCGGGCCGTCCACCACCTGGTAGCCCAGGCCAACGAAGATATCCTTAATCTGCTGCAGCACCTGGTTCATGGGATGCTGATGGCCCAGGGCAACGGCTTCGCCGGGGATGGTCACGTCAATGGCCTCTGCTGCCAGCTTCGCTTCCAGGGCAGCGGCGTGGATGGAAGCCTTGCGGCTTTCCAGCTTCTGCTCGATTTGGGCACGGACAGAGTTTGCCAGCTGGCCCATCACAGGACGCTCTTCTGCAGAGAGCTTACCCATCAGCTTCAGCACAGCGGTCAGTTCGCCCTTTTTGCCCAGCAGCTTCACCCGCAGCTCCTCCAGGGCAGCCGGTGTTTCGGCGGCATCCAGCGCCTCCAGAGCACGCTGTTTAATCTGCTCTAATTGTTCTTTCATGGTTGTTCCTCCTGATTTAGATGCAAAAAAATAGCCCTTCCTCCCACAAATCGGGACGAAAGGCATAGCTTCCGCGGTACCACCCGCAATTCGCCGCATATCCGGCGCACTTTTCAGGTGCAGACACACCCGAGACAGGTAACGGTGTCAACCGGCCAACCCTACTTTTGGTTCAGGCGGCAGCTCCTGGGAGAAAGCCCGGCATCGCACCCAAGCGGCTCACACCCTCCCGCTCTCGCTGTGTGCGGCAAACCCAATGCAAGGCAGCCCAATCATTGCTTTTTGATATCCTAGCCATCATAACACGTTTATTGCCATTTTGCAAGTGCTTTTTTCGCAAAATCCCGGCCATGAGCCTTGACGGCAGTTTGATCCTGTGGTACGCTTCCTTATATAATGTGTATAGGGAAGCGCCATTGCCCGGGAAATGGGCCGTGGGGAAGGAGACACCTATGGAGATGAGACAGCTGGACCATTCGCAGGTCATGAATCTGCTCCCGGACCGGGATGCATGGGGGCACAAGGGAGACTTCGGCAAAATACTGCTGCTGTGCGGCAGCCGGGGCTTTACCGGGGCGGCTTATTTTGCAGCCATGGGTGCCTTGCGGTGCGGAGCCGGACTGGTGTATCTGGGTGTTCCCGAAAGTATTTATGCCATCGAGGCCGGGAAACTGAATGAGCCGGTGGTGTTCCCCCTGCCGGAAAAAGACGGAAAACTCTCTCAGGCGGCGCTGGAAGACGTACTGCCCCGGCTGATGCAAATGGATGCCGTGGTGTTGGGCTGCGGGCTGGGACGGAGTGAGGAAACCACAGCAGTGATTCAGGCGGTGCTTCAGCAGGCCCCGTGCCCGGTGGTTTTGGATGCCGATGGCATAAACGGCCTTGCCGGGCATATGGATGTAGTGCGTAGAAGAGCTTGGCCAACCATCCTCACGCCTCACGACGGAGAATTTCTCCGTATGGGCGGTCAGCTGGGGCCGGACCGCATGGCCTCAGCCGCTGAGACTGCCAGGGATTTGGGCTGCATCGTGCTGCTGAAAGGCCACCGCACCTGCATCACCGATGGAATCCGGGGTTACCGCAATCTCACCGGCAATCCGGGGATGGCAGTAGGCGGCAGCGGCGATGTGCTGGCCGGTATGATTGGCGGTCTGCTGGGGCAGAAGCTGCCGCCGCTGGAAGCCGCTGCCTGTGCTGCCTGGCTTCACGGAGCGGCAGGGGATTTGTGCGCCCAAGAGCTGGGGCAGTATGCCATGCTGCCCTCGGACATGCTCCAGGCTCTTCCACGACTACTGAAATAAGGCGGGGTATACTTTGAAAAAGGTTGGGCTGATGTTGGCGTGTCTGCTTCTGCTTACCGGCTGCTCCGAAACGGAGATCCAGCGGGGCATGGAGCTGCGTGGGCAGCTGCTGCGGGGAACGGCCTGTACGTTTGATGCGGCGATCACGGCGGACTATGGACAGGCGCTGTACCAGTTCCGCATGGCCTGCCAGGCAGATTCCCAGGGAAATATGGACTTCACCGTGACCCATCCCGAAACCATTTCCGGCATCACGGGCCACATCAGCCACGGCCAGGGCAGCCTGACCTTCTCGGACACGGCCCTGGATTTTCCCTTGATGGCGGATGACCAGCTCAGCCCGGTGAGCGCTCCGTGGGTGCTGCTCAAGACCCTGCGCAGCGGCAGCCTGACGGCGGCCTGCCAGGAAGAGGAGTGGCTGCACATAAGCCTGGATGACGACTATGAGGAGGATGCCCTGCATCTGGATGTCTGGCTGGATGGGAAGAACGTTCCCCGGCGGGGGGAAATTCTCTATGACGGGCGGCGGATTTTGTCGCTGGACGTGGAGAATTTTCAGATTCAGTAACCTTGTGTCGGGAAAATACATAGTCTGAAGCAAATGCGTTTGTGTATAAAATCCAGTGCTTCGTGGGAGAATAGTCTCAACTGCGTTACATATGGATTTGGTCCGGTAGCGCATAAGTCTAGCCACGGAGCGTGAGAAACGTGAATGAAACATCTGTCAAACGGGGAGATATCTTTTATGCTGACCTGTCCCCGGTGGTGGGCAGCGAGCAGGGCGGCACCCGTCCGGTGCTCATCGTCCAGAACGACACCGGCAACCGCCATTCTCCGACGGTGATTGCCGCCGCCATTACCAGCCAGACCGGCAAGGCCCGGCTGCCTACCCACATCAACATTGCCGGCGGCAGCGTAGGATTGAGCAAGGACTCCATCATTTTGCTGGAACAAATCCGCACCATCGACAAGCGGCGGCTGCGGGAGCACATGGGCCGGCTGGACGAAACCCAGATGCGCCAGGTGGACGATGCCATCGCCGTCAGCTTCGGCCTTCCCGGCGGAAACCGGGGCAGCGTGCAGATGTAGGGCCTTTTCCTGTTTTGTTTGTTGACAACCGGGGAAGAATGTGGTATTTTATCCTCAGCAAACGCCTTGAAGGGAAGGTTTCGCCGTATGCTGCCTCCAGAGAGTGCCCGGTCGGTGTGAGGGCGCAGGTCAGTTCGGCGGATGGTCGTCCCGGAGCGGACTGTCTGAACGGGAGTAGGACAGTACGGGCCAGCCCGTTACAGCAGCCTTAAGTGCCCGGAAGGGAATTCAGGTGGTACCGCGGAAAAGGTATTTTTCGCCCTGAGTCATGGTTGACTCAGGGCGTTTTTCATTTTTTACGAAGGAGTGATTTTATGGAAAGACAACTACCCAAGGTCTACGAGCCACAGCAGGTGGAGTCGAAGATCTACGACATGTGGCAAAGCGGCGGCTTTTTCCATGCTGAGAAGGACGAGAGCAAGAAGCCCTTTACCATTGTAATGCCCCCTCCCAACGTCACCGGCCAGCTGCACATGGGCCACGCCATGGATGCCACCTTGCAGGATACCCTCATTCGCTTCAAGCGGATGCAGGGCTACAATGCCCTGTGGATCCCCGGTGTGGACCACGCCGGCATCGCCACCCAGATCAAGGTGGAGGAAGAGCTGCGCAAGGAGGGCCTGACCCGCTACGACCTGGGCCGGGAAAAGTTCCTGGAGCGGGTGTGGGACTGGAAGCACAAGTTCGGCAACCGCATTGTAGAGCAGCAGAAGAAGCTGGGCGCCTCCTGCGACTGGGACCGGGCACGGTTTACCATGGACGAGGGCTGCTCCAAGGCCGTTCGGGAGGTCTTCGTCTCCCTGTATGAAAAGGGCCTGATTTACAAGGGCAGCCGCATCATCAACTGGTGCCCCAACTGCGTCACCGCCCTGTCCGATGCCGAGGTGGAATACGTGGACAAGCCCGGCCATCTGTGGCATATCCGCTATCCCCTGGCCGACGGCAGCGGGGAAGTGGTGGTGGCTACCACCCGGCCGGAGACCATGTTGGGCGACACCGGCGTGTGTGTCAACCCCAACGATGAGCGCTACAAGGACATCGTGGGCAAGACCGTGATTCTGCCCCTGATGAACAAGGAGATTCCCGTGGTGGCCGACGACTACGCCGAGATGGAATTCGGCACCGGCTGCGTGAAGATGACCCCTGCCCACGACCCCAACGACTTTGAGGTGGGCCTGCGCCACAACCTGGAGGTCATCCGGGTGCTGGACGACAACGGCAAGGTCAACGACCTGGGCGGCAAGTACGCCGGTATGGACCGCTACGAGGCCCGCAAGGCCATTGTGGCCGACCTGGAGGAGCAGGGCTATCTGGTGAAGGTGGAGGACTACAGCCACAACGTGGGCACCTGCTACCGCTGCCACAAGGACGTGGAGCCGATCATCTCCGCCCAGTGGTTTGTGAAGATGCAGCCCCTGGCTGAGGAAGCCGTCCGGGTGGTGAAGGAGAACGAAACCAAGTTTGTTCCCGAGCGGTTCAGCAAGACCTACCTCAACTGGATGGAAAACGTCCGGGATTGGTGCATCTCCCGCCAGCTGTGGTGGGGCCATCAGATTCCCGCCTGGACCTGCGCCGACTGCGGCCACATCACCGTCTCCCGGGAGGATGCCTGCTGCTGCGAAAAGTGCGGCAGCACCAACATCCAGCGGGACCCCGACGTGCTGGACACCTGGTTCTCCTCGGCCCTGTGGCCCTTCGAGACTCTGGGCTGGCCGGAAAAGAACGGGGATCTGGACTATTTCTATCCCACGGATGTGCTGGTCACCGGCTATGACATCATCTTCTTCTGGGTTGCCAGAATGATTTTCTCTGGCTGCGAGCACACCGGCAAGACGCCTTTCCACACCGTGCTGATTCACGGCCTGGTGCGGGACAACCAGGGCCGGAAAATGAGCAAGTCCCTGGGCAACGGCATCGACCCCCTGGAAATGATCGACAAGTACGGCTGCGATGCCCTGCGGATGAACATGGTCACCGGCAACTCTCCCGGAAATGACATGCGTTTCTACGTGGAGCGGTGCGAGGCCATGCGTAACTTCGCCAATAAGCTCTGGAACGCCTCCCGGTATGTGCTGATGAACCTGAGCGAGGATGCCAAGAATCAGCTGCCGGAGCTATCCAGCCTGGAAATCTCCGATAAGTGGGTGCTGTCCAAGCTGAACACCCTGATTGCGGAAGTCACCGAGAATCTGGAAAAGTACGAGCTGGGCGTGGCCGTCCAGAAGGTCTACGATTTCATCTGGGACACCTACTGCGACTGGTACATCGAGCTGACCAAGGCCCGTCTGTACGGCGAGGATGCCGACCGCAAGCAGGTGGCCATCCAGGTGCTGGTGTATGTGCTGGATCAGCTGCTGCGGCTGCTGCATCCGTTCATGCCCTTCATCACCGAGGAAATCTGGCAGAGCCTGCCCCACGAGGGGGAAGCCCTGATTGTGGCCCAGTGGCCCCAGTTCCGGGAGGACCTGGCTTTCAAGGCAGAGGAAGACCATATGGAGTCCGTGATGAACGCCATCCGTGCCATCCGTGCCCGCCGGACCGAGATGAACGTGCCCCCCAGCAAGAAGGCGGCCCTGTTCATCCTGACCAGCAAGCCCCAGGTCTTTGCCGAGGGCGAGGGCTTCATCCAGCGTCTGGCCTACGCCGATGCCGTGACCATGCTGGATAAGGAGCCGGAGAATCTGGACGGCATGGTGACCTGTGCCACCGCCGATGCCAAGCTGTATATCCCCATGGGTCAGCTGGTGGACGTGGCCAAGGAGCTGGAGCGCATCGGCAAGGAGCTGGATAAGGCCCGCAAGCACCTGGCCGGTCTGGAAGCCAAGCTGAGCAACGAAAAATTCACCGCCCGTGCCCCGGAGGCTGTGGTTAATGCAGAACGGGAAAAGGCCCAGAAGGCCAGAGACCTAATCGCCAGCCTGGAGCAGAGCGAAGACGCTATGAAGAAGCTGTAATATACCCCCAAAACGCCCTTGCAGAGGATTTCTGCAAGGGCGTTTTTTCTAAACTTTTCCGTAAGGGCCACCGTTGCGACAGGAAAAGCAAATTGCCTGTATTATACTGGAATGCAGAACATACGAAGGAGGACGCAGCCATGCACTTTACAAGTTTTTTGGAAGATAACCGCTTGACGGTTGCCTTGACCGGAGAAATCGACCACCACTGCGCCAAGGCCTATATCCAGGCCATTGCCGCAAAAATCGAAGCCTATACCCCGCAAGTTTGCGTGCTGGATTTTCGGGAGGTTTCCTTCGTGGATTCTTCCGGTATCGCCGTGGTCATCAACGCCCTGCGGGCCATGGCACAGATTGAGGGAACGCTGCTGCTTACCGGCATTGCGCCCCAGCCCATGCGGGTGTTCCGGGCTTCGGGGATCGACAAGCTTGTCCAAATTAAGGAGGCTGTATCATGAAATTCGACAACTATATGATTCTGGACTTTCCCAGCAAATCCTGCAACGAAGCCTTCGCCCGCTCGGCGGTGGCCTGCTTTGCAGCGCAGATGGACCCAACTCTGGAAGAACTGGGGGACATCCGCACCGCCGTGTCCGAGGCAGTGACCAACTGCATCGTCCACGCCTATCCCGATGCCCTGGGCAGCATCACCCTGCGCTGCCGGATTCTCAAGGACAATGTGCTGGACATCGTCATCAAAGACAAAGGCGTGGGCATTGCGGATATCGACCAGGCACGGCGGCCAAGCTACACCACCGGCGGCAGTGACCGCAGCGGCATGGGCTTTACCATTATGGAGAGCTTTATGACCCAGCTGGAAATCCAGTCCCGGCCAGGGAAGGGGACTACGGTACATATGCGCCGGAAAATCCTAAAGCGCCAATGAGCCAACTGGAAACCCTGATAGCCCGTTCCCAGGCCGGGGACCGGGATGCCACCGAGCAGCTGGTGGAGGAGAATTCTGGGCTGGTGTGGTCGGTGGTCCGCCGGTTTCTGGGCCGGGGCACTGAGCCGGAGGATTTGTACCAGCTGGGATGCCTGGGCTTTCTCAAGGCGGTGGAGGGCTTCGACCTGGAATACGGCACCCAGTTTTCCACCTATGCCGTGCCAAAGATTGCCGGGGAGATCCGCCGGTTTCTCCGGGATGACGGAGCGGTAAAGGTATCCCGGAGTCTGAAAGAGCAGGCCGCCTCCATTCGAGCCGCCCGCAACCGGCTCACTGCCGCCCTGGGGCGGGAACCGACCATTCAGGAGATTGCCCGACAGCTGGATTTGACCCCGGAGGAAATCGCCTTGGCCGAGACTGCCACCGCTGCCACGGAGTCCATTCAGAAGCAAACCGGAGAGGAGGGCTTCTCCTTAGAAAATGTGCTTACGGATACGGAATCCGAGGAGCGGATGGTGGAGAAAATCGCCCTGCGCCAGGCCATTGATGCCCTGCCCCAGCGGGAAAAGACCGTTATCCAGCTGCGCTACTTCCATAGCCTGACCCAGCAGCGGGTGGCCAAGGTCATGGGAGTGAGCCAGGTGCAGGTATCCCGACTTGAGAAAAAGGCCATCGGCCTGCTGCGCCAGCTCATGGAGGTTTCTGACGGGTAGCGGGACGATTGTGCCATCTGGATAGGAATACCCTTGGGCGGCTGCGAGAGCTTGTAGGGAATTACCCTCTTTACCTTTCGGCGAAAATGGGGTAAAATAGTCGCATCTTAACTTATAATGGACAGGTGCAACTATGAACGAACAACTGGAACAGCGTTTTCTCGCCGCCCGAAGTGCCTACATTGCAGGCCAGTTCGGGAAGCTCAATCCCATGCAGCGCCAGGCGGTGCTCACCACTGAAGGGCCGCTGCTGCTGCTGGCAGGTGCCGGAAGCGGCAAAACCACGGTGCTCATCAACCGAATTGCCAACCTGATGCGGTTCGGCCGGGGCAGCGACACCCGGGAAATCCCCGTGGCGCTGACTGAGGAGGATGTAGCATTTCTCGAAACCCAAGCAGATACAGATTCCACTCGGGCGGATGCGCTGTGCGCAGTGGAGCCGGCGGTGCCCTGGAGCATCATCGCCATCACCTTCACCAACAAAGCAGCCGGCGAGCTGAAAGACCGGCTTTCCATGCTGCTGGGGCCTCAGGCGCAGGATATCTGGGCCATGACCTTCCACTCCGCCTGCTGCCGGATTCTCCGCCGGGACATTGACCGAATGGGCTATACCAACCATTTCACCATTTATGACACTTCGGATTCTGAGCGGATTATGAAAGAAATCCTCAAGGACATGGATCTGGACGACAAAACCTTCCCGCCCCGCTATGTCTTAGGTGCCATCAGCCGGGAGAAGGACAACATGGTTTCCCCACAGCAGATGCTGGCAAGAGGGGAGTCCAGCGGCGACTATCGGGTGCTGCACATTGCCCGGGCCTATGAAAAGTACCAGACCCGTTTGAAGGACAACAACGCCCTGGATTTTGATGACATCATCTACATCACCGTGCAGCTGCTTCAGCAGCACCAGGATGTGCGGGAATACTACCAGCGGAAATTCCGCTATGTGCTGGTGGATGAGTATCAGGACACCAACCACATGCAGTACCTGCTCACCTCCCTGCTGGCAGGGGGCCGGGAGAACATCTGCGTGGTGGGCGATGACGACCAGAGCATCTACCGCTTCCGGGGCGCTACCATTGAAAACATCCTGAACTTTGAAAAGCAGTACAAAGGGGCCAGAGCCATCCGCCTGGAGCAGAATTACCGCTCTACCCAGTCGATTTTGAATGCAGCCAATGCGGTGATTGCCCACAACCTAGGCCGCAAGGGCAAGCAGCTCTGGACCGCCAACGGCCAGGGCGACCCCATCACCGTCTTTGAAGCCAGCGACGAAGGGGCGGAGGCCAATTTCGTAGCGGGCAAAATTATCGCCGGTTCCCAGGGTAAGAACTTTAAGGATTACGCCATTTTGTACCGGACTAATGCCCAGTCCAACGCTCTGGAATTTTCCATGAAGCGCAACGGCATTCCCTACCGAGTCATCGGCGGCACCCGGTTCTTTGACCGGGCGGAAATCAAGGATATGCTGTCGTATCTGTGCGTCATCAACAACCGCACCGACGATCTGCGGCTGAAACGCATCATCAACAACCCGCCCCGTGGCCTTGGCCCCAAGACCATCGAAATGGCCTCCCGTCTGGCAGAGGCTGAGAGAAAGCCCCTGTATCAGGTCGTCTCCGATCCCTATTCCTACGGCCCGCTGGAAAAATCCGCCATGAAGCTGCTGCAATTTTCCGCTATGATTGAAGGCATGGCCCAGCTGCTGGACGAAGGCATGAGCCTGCCGGATTTCTATGAGGAGCTGCTGATCCGCAGCGGCTATGTGGATATGCTCAGCGCCAAGGACACCGAGGAAAACAAGACCCGGCTGGAAAACGTGCGGGAACTAAAATCCAGCATCAACACCTATGTAGAGAACACCCCGGAGCCGACCCTGGCAGGCTTCCTGGAGGAAATCGCCCTGTATACGGACATCGAGCAGTATAACGAAGGGGACGATGCAGTGGTGATGATGACCATGCACGCCGCCAAGGGCTTGGAGTTTCCCCACGTGTTCCTGGTGGGCTTTGAAGACGGCCTGTTCCCGGGAATGCGGGCCATCGGCGATGCCGAGGAGATGGAGGAGGAGCGCCGCCTGTGCTATGTGGCCATCACCCGGGCCAAGGAAAGCCTCACCATCAGCTATGCCCGGCAGCGTATGATTTACGGCCGTACCTCTGCGGCGATGGCCTCTCGATTCTTGAAGGAAATCCCGGAGGAATGCGTGGTGCGCCGGGGTGGCTTCCGTGCGGTACAGGAGCGTGCGCCTGCCGCCGAGCGGCCTGCGTATGGTCGAAAACCCGCTGCGCCCTCTGTGCTCCGTGCACCTGCCCCCGTGGCAGCGGATCCCAGCTTGGAGCTGAACAAGGGAGATATGGTGCTCCATGCCGCATTTGGCCGGGGCATGGTGCTCTCCGTGATGAAAATGGGAGGCGATGCCCTGCTGGAAATCGCCTTTGACGACATCGGCACCAAAAAGCTGATGCTGAAAACCGCCTCGGCCCACATGAAAAAGCTGTAAGGCAGGGCATAGGATGCCCCTGCGGCACATAGGCTATCCCGGAGGGGATGGGTATGCGCTGGCGAATCAGACGGTATTTGCGCAGATTTGCGCTGCTTTTGTTGGCGGCAGCGGTGGGATTTCTCATGTTCCGCAGCCGCTACCGGGAGGTCATCCGGGAGCTGGCGGAAACCCAGGTGAAAAATACCACCTCGGATTTGACCAACGATGCCATTGCCAAGCAGATTGCCGACGGGGTCATTCAATACGACCGCATCGTCTATTTTGAAAAGGATTTGGACGGCCGCATCACCGCTATGAAAACCAACATGAGCGAAATCAACCGTCTGAAAACCGATATTTTGAACATCATCAACGATGAAATTCTGGCGCTGGATACCTCGGACCTGGGCATTCCCTTGGGAAGCCTGTTTCTGCCGGAGCTCCTCTCCGGCAGAGGACCGGCCATTCCGGTGCGGATTCTGTCCATCCGCAATTCCGATGCCAATTTCACCAGCAGCTTCTCCCAGGCGGGAATCAACCAGACCCTTCACCAGCTGACCATGGTGGTCAGCGTGGACGTAGCAGTGCTGGTGCTGGGACAGACCAGCAGCTTCACCATCAACAGCGAGGTGGTGGTGGCCCAGACCGTGATCGTGGGAGCAGTGCCCAATACATTTTTACAAACAGGAGGTACTTATGGACCCGAGAGAGACAATCCAGGCCCTGTCCCGGCAGCTGACTGAGGCCGGGTATCGCTATTACGTGCTGGATAACCCCACCATGGAGGACTATGAATACGACCGGCTGCTGCGGCAGCTGGAGGACCTGGAAAAGCAGTACCCGGAGTATGCTCTGCCGGATTCTCCCACCCAGCGGGTAGGCGGGGCCGCCCTGAGCCAGTTTGAAAAGGTCACCCACCCGGTGCCCCTGATGAGCTTGCAGGATGTTTTCAGCCTGGAAGAGCTGAACGGCTTCCTGGAAAAGGTGAAGGAAAGCGAGCCGGAGGCGGCCTTTTCCGTAGAGCCGAAAATCGACGGTCTTTCCGTGGCCCTGGAATACGTGGATGGCCGTTTCGTCCGGGGCGCAACCCGTGGCGACGGCAATGTGGGGGAAGATGTGACGGAGAACTTAAAGACCATCCATTCCATTCCCATGACCCTGGAAAATGCCCCGGCCCGGCTGATCGTCCGGGGAGAGGTCTTCATGCCCAAGAAGAACTTTGAAAAGCTGAACATCCGGCAGGAGGAGCTGGGAAAGCCCCTGTTTGCCAACCCCAGAAATGCCGCCGCCGGGTCCCTGCGACAGCTGGACCCCAAAATCGCCGCCCAGCGTGGGCTGGATATTTACATTTTCAACGTTCAGCTGGCGGAAGGGGTTTCCTTCACCAGCCACAGCCAGTCCCTGGAATATCTGCGGCAGCTGAAATTCAAGGTGATCCCCCAGTGCAGCCTAACTGACATTGCCGCCATCGACCAGGAGGTGCTGGACATCAACCAGCGCCGGGAAGATCTGATTTGCGACATTGACGGCGCCGTGATCAAGGTGGAGGACCTGGCCCAGCGGGAACGGCTGGGCGCTACGGCCAAATTCCCCCGGTGGGCTGCCGCCTACAAGTATCCCCCGGAAATCAAGTCCACCGTGGTGGAGGACATTGTGGTGCAGGTGGGCCGCACTGGCGTGCTGACCCCCAAGGCCGTGGTGCGCCCTGTCCGCCTGGCGGGAACCACCGTCACCAACGCCACCCTCCACAACCAGGACTTCATCCGGGAGCGGGACATCCGCATTGGCGACACGGTAAAAATTCGCAAGGCCGGTGAGATTATCCCGGAGATTCTGGAAGTGGATTTTACTCAGCGGCCGGAGGGCACGGAAGCCTACCAGCTTCCCCAGTGCTGTCCGGTGTGCGGCGCTAAGGTGGAGCAGGACCCGGAGGGAGCCTTCCTGCGGTGCACCGGGGCCGAATGCCCCGCCCAGCTGAGCCGGAACATTGCCCACTTTGTCAGCCGGGATGCCATGGACATTGACGGTCTGGGCAGCGCCATCGTGGAAAGCCTGATCGAAAAGGGACTGATCAAATCCCCGGCAGATATTTATTACCTTTCCTTGGAGGATGTGAAAAGCCTCTGGAAGTCCGGCTCTACGGCGGCAAAGAAGCTGCTTTCCGCCATTGAAGCCAGCAAAAGCCAGGATGTCAGCCGTCTGATTTATGCCCTGGGCATCCGCCAGGTGGGTGCCAAAACCGGCAAGGTTCTGGCCAGTACCTTTGGCAGCCTGGATGCCCTGATGGAGGCCACAGAGGAAGCCCTGACGGAAGTGCCGGACGTGGGTGCCGTCACCGCCAAGAGCATTTACGACTGGTTCCATCAGGAGCAGTCCCGGCATCTGGTGGAGCGGCTGCGCCAGGCCGGTGTCAACTTTGCAAGCAAGCGGGTCATCACCGATGCCCGTTTTGCCGGAATGACCTTCGTCCTCACCGGGGCCTTAAGCAAATTCACCCGGGAAGAAGCCAGCGAGCGGATCGAGCTGCTGGGAGGAAAGGTCTCCGGCTCCGTCTCCAAAAAGACCAGCTACGTGGTGGTGGGCGAAAATGCCGGCTCCAAGGAGCGCAAGGCCCGGGAGCTGGGAATCCCGGTACTGTCCGAGGACGACTTTTTGCAGATGATTGCGGAATAAAATCCCAAGAGGGGCACTGCATTTTCGGCAGCGCCCCTTTACAAATGCCTTCGCCGGCAGTATACTGTATGTGAATTTTAGGAGGCGATGGTATGAAGAAATTTTTGCTGACCCTTGCCAAGGGGCTGGGGTTTTTCCTGGTCTGGACGGTGCTGGTGTCCCTGCTTCCCATGCCGGATATTGCCAATCCGGCGCTTTGGCGGCTGGTGGCCGAGGTGCTGCCCCTGGCGGTAACCCTGCTGCTGAACGGCCTGTTCTGGAAGCTGGAAAAAGCGCCGCTGCCCTTAAATCTGTGGAATCGGCCCGGTCATGCTGCCGGGGTAGGTGGGCTTGCTGGGTTGCTCTGGCTGGGGATTCCCGTGCTGCTGCTTTGGGGAGCGGGTGTTCTGACGTTTCAGGGGTGCAATGCCATTGACATGCTTTGGGTGTGGTGGCTGTCTGCGCTGCTGAATGCCGGCATGCAGGAGCTGCTGGTGCGGGGATACCTGTATCAGCTGATCAAGCGCTCCTATTCGGCGCTGACAGCGGCGCTGAGCACCTCGGTGCTGTTCCTGCTGATGCACGGCGGTGCGTTTGAAGCAGGGCCGCTGGCGGTGGCCAATGTGCTCACCATGAGTCTGCTGATGTCTCTGGTGTTGGAGTACACCCAGTGCCTGATTGCTCCTGTTGTCATGCACTTTTTGTGGAACGGTATCGGTTGCCTGACCCTGGGCTGTGTCGCCCTGGCGGACGATTACCCCCACTGGCTCAATACCCAGCTGACGGGAGCGGAGCTGGTAAGCGGCGGCGTTTATGCTCTGGAGGGCAGTGTGGTGGTACTGGGCATGAACCTGGCTCTGCTGCTGACGTTCTGGCTGCTGCGCCGTAAAAACAGCAAAACCAAATAAAAAACCGGCAGTGCGCACCGCTTTTGAAGTGCTCCCTGTCAAGTAGACAGGAGAAAAAACAAAAATCTTTTTACCAGG